>VXPS01000150.1 GCA_009839425.1 Chloroflexota bacterium | reverse complement strand
CGGGCGAACCGGCGGCGACCAGGCCCGCCCATTTCAGGGGCCGAGACGCCGAGTTCGGACGTGTTTGGTAGACCGAAGCCGGGCCACCTGGACCAGGAGAGGGAGGGAACGATGATCGGACTGCCGGGGTAGCGGTCCCAGGTGAAGAGGTCGTGCGAGGTGGCCAGGCAAAGGCGCTGGATCGTCCACTCGTCGACTCCGCTGTAGTACATGAAAAAGCGGCCGCGGTGCTTGATGACGTAGGGGGCGATGATGCCCAGGTTTTCGGGCCAGGCGCCGGTGGCCTTGAGGGGATCAGGCTGGATTTCCCAGCGCTCGAGGTCGGGACTGGTGGCGTGGGCAAAGGAGGTTTCACGCCTGTTTGGGTCGTCCACCGATCCGGTGATCCCGAACATGTGCCAGAGGCCGTCGTGCCGGATGAGGCAGTGGTCGTTGACGTAGCGGCCGGGTATTGAAAGGACTTCGTGGAAGACACCGAGTTCCACGTCGCCGTAGCGGCTGGGAACGATGCGGGTCGGGGGCATCCGGCGGTTTTCCTGACAGCAGGCGAGGTGTCCGTTGCGGTGCGTATCCTACGCGGATAGCGCTACGAGGAACCCGCTTCCATGCTTGAAGACTTTCGATTCGAGGATCTGACGTGGCCCGAGGTCAACGACGCGGTCGAGGCCGGGCGGATTCCGGTGCTGCCCGTGGGGACGATCGAGCAACATGGACCGCACCTGCCGTTGAAGATCGACCGCTGGACGTCAACGTCGATCGTGGACGAAGCAGCGCGGCGCTCGGATGGACTACTGCTGGCGATGCCGCCGGTGTCGTATGGCTATACCTCGCACGTGATGGACTTTCCGGGATCCATGACTATTCATCACGAGACGTTTATCCGATACCTAGTGGACATCGGGTTGAGCCTCGTCTATCACGGGTTCAAGAAGCTGATTTTCATCAACGGGCACGGTTCGAACCAGCAGCCGACGGAGCTTGCGGTTCGACGGATCATGCTGGAGTCGGACGCGTGGGCGGCGATGGCGAGTTGGTGGAACCTGACGCAGGCCAACTCAGGCTTTACGGAAACCTGGCGCGACTCGGAATACCCGGGCGGCGCGGCCCATGCCGGTGAAGCTGAGACCGCGATCGCCCTGCACATGGATGCCGATGCGGTGCGCATGGATCTGGCAGTGGACCAGGTGACGGACACGAACCAGCAGGAGTCGAAGTATCACTGGGTCGATCTGTTTGGGTCGGGACCGGTGAAGATGGACGGTTACACGAGCACGTATACACCCGACGGGACGCAGGGCACGCCGACCGTGGCCACGGCGGCGAAGGGCAAGCTGCTGTTCGAGGAGGCCGTGAACAACCTGGTGGAGTTCGGGCGCGAGATGAATGAGCGGGAGTACCTGCCGCGGGTTGACCATCACCGGCGGAAGCCGACGATTGCTCGGCCGGGCTAACAGCACGACGGGAGCGTTGAGCGTGGAATCCAGTTCGAAGGTGCGCGACTGGCACTCGGAGCCTTTTCGGGTGCTGGTGACGTTAGGCGAAAGCACGACGGCGGGTGGATGGAGTTCGTCGCGGGAGCGCTGCTGGGCGAACGTGTTGGCCGACCTGATCAGCGACTTTCAGGACGGGCCGGTGAAGCTGGTGAATAGCGGGATCGGGGCGAATGTGATTTCAACCCGGGCACCGCTTTACGAATTCTCCGGTAAGCCGGCGGCGAATGAGCGGGTTGGGAAGCACGTGATCGCGCACGACCCGGACCTGCTGGTGATCTCGTACGGGCTGAACGACGCGCGGGGCGGAACGCCGGTGGAGATGTTCCGGGAGGAACTGACGAGCGTCATTGACGCGATTCGTGCGGAGTGCGATCCGTTGGTCGTTTTGCCAGGGCCGTACTACATGACGGACTTCACGTCGTACGAGCACTTTGGCTTCGCCAACCATGCGGTGTTCGAATCGTTCAACTTTGTGACGGCGCAGGTGGCAGAGACTACGGACTGCCTATTCGCTGACGTGTACAACGCGTACGGCGGGGCGGAGTGGCTGGTGCATCACGACGGGGTGCATGCGAACGACCTGGGGCACCGGGTTGTGGCGAACGAGATATTCAAGGTGCTGGCGCAGCATTGTTCAGGACTGGCGGCGCGGACGAAGCGGCTGGAGTATGAGACCGAACCCTGGCGGGACGAGTCGGTGTTGATGGCCGACTACGGGTACAAGTCGCGGGGCAGGCCAACGATCGGGTTGCCGCCGGGTCAGACTTGATCGAACGAATACGGGTTTAGGCGGCGCTTTCCAGGAAGCCAACCGCCTGCCGGACGGTGCAGACGAGCATGGGGTCGGGCTTGGAGCGCGCATGCTCAAGGAGTGCGGGTAGGGCGCGGTTCTCGGGATCGTGCAGGTAGTGGGTGTAGGGATGCCAAACGGGGGTCCACAGCAGGCCGTGCTCGTAGGCGTAGTCAAGGGCAGCCAGGTTGTAGGCGATCCAGTCGTCCAGCGCAGTTTCGTCTGTCCAGGGGCAGGTCCAGCCGTCGGGGACGGGTTGGTGACCGTCCTTGCGGCGCCAGGCGTCCTGGGCATCGAGGTCGCGGCAGCGGTGGAAGTCGAAGAAGATCCGGTCCATCCAGCCCTGTATCGGTAGCTCGATAAGGCCGTTGGGGTAGGCGTACGCCTGGAGACGCGCGGGGGACGCGGCGTCGTGGTCGGGGCCGTAGAGGCCCATGGTGCTGTCCATGTGGCTGCTGACCCAGCGAAAGCCGCTCTCCAGAATGGCTTGCTGATTGGGATACAGCATGGTGAGTCCGCCGGGCAGGCCTCCGGGACCGCGGAGCACGGTGGACTCGACGCCCAGGCGCTCGCGCAGGCGGCGGTTGGTGAGTTCGAGCTCCTGACGGAGGAGTTCGGTGTCAGGCATCGACAGGTGCACGTGGTTGTAGGTGTGGTTGTCAAGGACATGGCCGCGGCGAAGGACTTCGCGGAGGTAGTCGATGTCCGGGTCTTCGAGGCCGTTGCCGACGTAGAAGAACTGGAGGCTGACGTCGAAGGCTTCGGCGGTGGCGCACAGTCCGAGGGTGTAGTCGCGTAGCGGCGGCATGATGCGGCCGTGGTTGACCAGCGTCGGCGAGTAGCCGGCGCACATTTCGAGGTCGTAGCTGAGGGCGACCGCGCAGCGAACTCCGTCGGGAAGCGCGACGCGGACGCTCACTCGAACGCGAATCCGTACAGGCGGGAGCGCTGCAGGCTGAAGCGGACGGCGGCGTTGTCGACTGGACAGACATCACCGCCGGCCCAGCGGACTGTGTGCGACTTGGAGTCGCCGTGCCAGGGCTGGTAGTCGGCGGCGCCGAAGCCCTCGATTGCCTGGCCGGAGGCGTCGACGAGTTCGGCGGTCAGTTCGCCCTCCCGAACAGTTGAGGTTGCCGCGTTGAGCACAAGGCGCCTGCCGCCGACCGGCAGGACGTGGGTAGTAAAGACAGCGGCTTCGGGGCCACCGGTGGCCGAAACGGCGGCCCAGTAGCGGTCCTTCTCCCAGCTGGCGCGGCAGATGGCGCCATAGAAGGTCTTGAGGGATGGCTCGATGCTGTACACGTCACCGTGCACGCCTTCGAGCCCGCTGTAGTACATGAAAACGCGGTCGCCGTCCTCGATGAGTTGGTGAGTGGGCCAGAGCATGCCGCCGCCGTAGTCGCCGAGCGGGGCGTTGGGTAGGGTTGGCCGACGGGAGGGGCGGTTCCAAATGCGCCGATCCTGGCTGCCGGCCCACTGCCAGTCGATGGTCTGTTCGCGGACGTTGTAGCAGCAGAGCAGTCCGATGTAGCCGCCGCGAACCGTGTGGGGCATCAATTCCATGAACTGCTGGTCGTGCGGATCCTTCCAATCGGGCTCGACGATGACTTCGGGAGGCGTCCAGTTGGAGCCGTCGGGACTGGTGCGCCGGGCCAGCACTCGCCGACCGTAGGGGAAAAAGCAGTCGTAGGGGACGTAGCCGCCGGGGTGCATCTCGGTGCCGACCTTCTGCATCAATTCGTAGGTGCCGTCCTCCAGCAGGTAATAGGAGGCCTGGTCGGCACCGCCCATGGGGGTGGTGTAGGGCATGATCAGCCGATCGCCGACAGCCATGATTCGAAGCAGCGGGCCCTCGACGGCGGTCCAGTGAATGCCGTCGGGCGAGCGGTAGCGGTAGGTCGCGTAGGGGTGCGAGTCGGCGCCGGGTTCGCGGGGGAGACCGGGAATCCAGCCTGAGCCCAAGTTCTGGGGACGGCGGGACGGGGCGCGGATGACGAACATCTCGTAGCGCTGGTCGGGTTCGGCATCGGGATGAATGAGAACCGAGGCGTACTGCGAGGAGCCGCCGGAATCGAAGTCGAAGATGATGTTGGTCTTTGGATGCCCTTCATAGGAGTTGAGATCGAGTTCAGGGCGCGTCCAGTTGACGCCGTCT
>VXPS01000185.1 GCA_009839425.1 Chloroflexota bacterium | reverse complement strand
ACCGAGCCAGATTGCCCCATCTCTCCTGCGGGTTCTTGGCAACCGTCGGATGGCATCCGGTATCGAACAGCACGTTGCCCTGTGGATGCCGAAACAGGAAACAGGCAACCGGCAGGTCGATGGTTTCCTCGCGCGCTGCATCAGGCAAGTAGATGTGTTTCGACATCCGCAGTCGACCGCCGGAAAGAACGTGCATCCTCACCTGATGGACTCCTTCCCGTAGTCAGAGGTCTTCAAGCGCAATCAGGGTAAGCGGCCCAGCGGATCAGGCCACTGGTGACAGCCGTTCGACCTTGAGGTCATCAGCGTGCCTCATCGCTTGCGCCAAATCGTAGGCCGCCTGGAGTCGCAACCACGTGTGGGCACCGCCCCCGAATGCCTTGTCAAGGCGAATCGCCATTGCCGGCGAAATGCCCGCGTGACCGTTCACGATGTCGGAAAGCTGCGCGCGGCTGATCCCCAGGCGCGTTGCCCCCTCGGTGACGTTCAGCCCCAAGCGTGCCAGACAGTCGTGCCGCACCAAAAGGCCCGGATGCGGTGAGTTCTTCATCGGCATCGCTTGTTCTCCCTAGTGATAATCGACCAGATCCACGTCGCTGGCGTGGCCGCATCAGTACGGGCTCACAGCGCCCAGTGCAGAGCCGCCCGAATGTTCCACATGGACGTGCCCTCGTTGTCAGGGTCCAGCCCCACCCCGAAATCGCTGCTCAACATGGCACTCACGCGCGGCGAGAACTCCTTGCGGACGCCCACCTGCAACCGCGCCCAGGAATCCGCCAGGCCGGAGCGGAACTGGTATCCGTAGGCGGCGATGGCGCTGTCTTCCTCAAAGTCATGCACGAACTCCAAGTCACCGTACAACCGGACTCCGGACTCCGGCACGACGATGCCGACCTCCAGGCCCAACGCGGCGTCCAAGGCCGCGTCATGCTCCTGCCGCACGGCGACGCCGTCGCTGTCGGTGAAGCGATCAAAACCCACGCCGGTCCACGCGACGCGCAACCGTGGCGTCATCCGGAATCTGCCCCCGCCAAATCGCCAGCCCGTTTCCGCCGACACTCCCCAGGAATGTCCGTCGATGCCGGCCGACAATTCCCGGCGCCGGTAGCTCACATCGGCTTCCCAGCGACTGTATCGCGCCTCGGTCGCCGCATAAGGTCCTCGTTTGCCGAACCAAGTCAGGCTCGCCCCGCCGCCGTAACCGAGTGCTTCCGCATGCGAACCCGCCGTGCTCCGACCGTTTTCAACTTCGGCAACCACCCGGAACACGTGCCCGGTGAACCCCGCTCGGAGGTCGATGTCCAGTCCGTCGAGGGGCCGGGACACACCCACTTGCAGTTCGCTGCGGTCTTCCCGCCAGCTGCCACCATCGAACGGGCGACTGTCGGCGTGTGCGTTCTCGTTGCGCCGGCCCCCGTACCGCACCCGCAGCCAGAGTCCGCCGGAGTCGGGACCCGACAATGCATCGCCCGCGTCGACCGGGTACCGCAAGGTGCGATTGAACCGTTCGCGCACGAGCTCGGTGAGCGCCGAATAGGCGTAAATCTGGGCAAGTGCTTCCGTCGCGTTCCAGTAGCGGGCGCGTTGCAGAAACACCTGCGAGTCGTCCAGCCATTCCGCAACACCGACGCGCCGATGGTCGGTTAAATAGTTGATCCGGGCATCGACGCACTCGGCGAGTCCCTGATCGGCCCTGTCGAACGCGAAGCCGCCATACTCCACCGCCGGGTCGAGCGCTGTCACGACAAAGCGCGAGTTAGCGTTGCGAGACGCCTCCCGGTTGCCCAGTTCGCCACGGGCCACGGCATCGACGCGCCCGCTCGCAAGTGCATCCAGCTGGTCCTGATCCGTGGACATGATGAGGACTTCCTTCACCGAGCCCGATGGCCCCTCGATACGCACGCGGTTCGCCAAATTCTCGCTGGAGCCCGCAGCGGTGATCTGATAGTGGGCGCTACCGTCGGCCGTAAGGGAAGTGCCGTCGGCCAGGTGAATTGCGGTGCCCGCCGCCAGATTGCCCTCCGCTCCCACCACCCCGGTCAGCACCAGCAGTCGATGCTCCCCGGTCGTACCGCCCAACGCCGCCACTCGCGCGGGACCTAAGTCGTCGTGCGACGCGTAGCGCTGCGCGTCCTCAGCACGCACGAGCAACGACTGTCGAAAAGCGATGTGGCCGGATGTGAACGCCACCTGCTCCACGCCATCGACGTCACGTGTGCGCGATTCCAGTATGGTGATGCCGCCGCCCACAAATTCGTAGTCAGGGCTTGCCGGTCGCAGCCAGATGTCCGGCCATGTGTTGATGCCCTTGCGGTCGGGAATTATATACGAGAGTGCCATCGGCCCCGGTAACCCATTGAACTGACTATCCATTCCCACGTCTTGCAGAATCGGCCATCTGACACCACATGGTGGTGAAGGCCCCCGTAGCTCAGCTGGATAGAGCACCCGCATCAGAGTGGGAGGTCGCGGGTTCGAGTCCCGCCGGGGGCCTTCTGAAACACCCGCATCAGAGCAAGATCATCATATAACCTTCGGAATTGATTGTACATTTATTCCCAGGCATGATATGATCCTGACGTCAGAAACGAAGCGAAGAGGTCCACCGAGTTGGCATTTACCGGCCCAGGCAAGGCATACCGAGACGGCATTTCCCTGATCAACCTGTTCAACATGTTCCCCGACGACGAGACCGCCGGGAAGTGGTTCGAGGACAAGCTGTGGCCCAAGGGTCCGTTCTGCCCACGCTGCGGCTCGTTCGACGTCCAGTCAGGCATCAAGCACGGGTCCATGACGCACAGGTGCCGGAGCTGCCCGGACAAGCGGCGGTTCAGCCTGAAGACCGGCAGCGTCATGGAGGGATCGAAGCTGGGCTACCGCGTGTGGGTCATCGCGATCTTCCTGTGCCTGACCTCGCTCAAGGGCGTGTCCAGCATGAAGCTGCACCGCGACCTCGGCATCACGCAGAAGGCCGCGTGGCACCTCGCCCACAGGCTGAGGCGGGCATTCGAGGAGGGCGAGCTGGCGCCGTTCGCGGGGCCGACCGAGATCGACGAGACCTTCGTCGGCGGGCGGAAGAAGCGCGGCATCAAGGGCCGCGGCGCAGTCGGGAAGGCGATCGTGGCCGGTGCCAAGGACCGAGTGACCAAGCAGGTCAGCGCCAAGGTCATCCCTAATGTGCGGGGGAAGACGCTCCAGCGGTTCGTGGTCGACAAGGCCGAGATTGGCTCGCAGGTCTACACCGACGACGCGGGCGGCTACCGGACGCTACCCTGGCATCACCACGAGGTCGTTCGCCACGGGGTCGGGGAGTACGTCCGGGATCAGGCCCACACGCAGGGGATCGAGTCCTTCTGGTCGATGCTCAAGCGCGCCTACGACGGCACCTACCACAAGATGAGCTTCAAGCACCTGGACCGCTACGTGGGCGAATTCACCGGCCGCCACAACATGCGCGAATTGGGCACCATGCGGCAGATGGAGGCCGTGGCCAAGGGGATGCGCGGGAAGCGGCTCAGGCTGGACGACCTGACGGCGGACAACGGCCTGCCGAACGGGGCGCGGGGTGGTTGATGGCGGGGGCCATGTACATAGCTGCGGTCGCGCTGTCTAATCGTAGTCATGGAGATCGGAAGCACGGATTGCGCTGCCTTCAGCGTCAGCCTGGACCTCGTCGGACCCGTCCCCGAGGGGTTCGTCGACTCCCGCATCGTCGTCGAATTCCCCGACTATCACAAATCGTTCAGACTCCTTCCTCACACGAAATCGTGTCTTGTATTTCTTGCAGCGCACGATGAATTCGCCCTTCGCAAACTCGTCGCGGGGTACGCGCTGGAGGTCCTCGCAGTCGCACTTCGGGCAGCGGAATCTGAATCCTTGGCCGAGAAGGTCGAGAACGGGTGATTCGATCACTGGTCAGTCTCCTTGACAGAAATGATTGATCAATCGCAGAAGTCGGTTCGGCCCGCCAGCAAGTCTCTGATCGCGAACAGCTCTCGCTCCGTGCTGTCTCGCTTGTCCACCCAGACTCCGTTGCCGCCGTTCGCGGCGAGTTGCCCATACGCGTCGAGCATCGAGCGCAATTTCTCGGTCGCCCGTTCAATGCCTTCGGGCGTGCACACGTCGAGTTCTCCGTAAAACCAGTCACAAAATCTGCGCTCTGACTCGATTATTCGGTCCGCGAGTTCACCGCGCTTCTCCGGCGTGAGTCTCGGATCCAGCATGTCCGTCCACTTAGTCAGGTTTTTCGCGACGCATCGATCCACGAAGGCCTCGTGGCCGGGTGAGAACTGACGTGACTCGGGTGGGCGTTGTTCGTCGGCAGCGGGGACCACGATGATCGAGACGGACAGAAGGAGTGAAGAGATCCACGCGGGCACGGCGGTCGGTTCCAACGGCTCCCGGAGACGCCGGGCCGTTGCAAACCACTAACCGATAGTCAGAGTCCC
>VXPS01000252.1 GCA_009839425.1 Chloroflexota bacterium | reverse complement strand
CTGTTGGAAACCAGCCTCACGCTTCCCGAGAGCGCCGGTTCCGACCGCGACTACAGCCCCACCACCCGCGCCAAGATCACCAACGAGGGCGGACGCGAGGTCGGTGGCAGAGCGACCGAAGTCAAGACCCTGACATGGGTACCAGAACGCCTCCGCGCCGGCGTCACCCTGCGCTGGGAGTCGGCCCTCCGCTGCCTCGTCCACGAACCCATGCGCGTGTCCGCCAGGATCACGTCAGTCGAAGTCGGCAACGTCAGCGAGGCCCACTTCGACGACCTCACCAAGGAAGCCGAAGTCACCTGCCTCCCCCCACGCCGCCCCGGCACCTAGCCTCACGGCACCGCCAGCACCACCACCTCCGGCCGCCCCGGTAGCTCGTCCGCCCGCAGCGCAATCTCCGTCCCCGCCAACCGCCGCACCTCGCGGCCAACCAGGAACCCGGTCTCATCCAGCGGCGCCGTCGGGTGTCCCGGCAGCCGCGACGTCCGGTAGTGAATCGGAATCGCGATCGCCGGCCCAATCTCATCCATCGTCGCGGCCGCCGTCTCGCCGTCGATCGTGAAAAAGCCGCCAACCGGGATCAGCAGCACCTGGTGCCCCCGGCACTGGGCCAGCAGGTTCGTATCCAGCCGGTGCCCCAGGTCCCCCAGGTGCAGCAGTTGCAGCCCGCCCACCTCAATCGATATGAACGCCGTGCGCCCGCGCTGCTGGCCCTGGGCTTCGTCGTGATACGCCCCACCGATCATGTGCAGCGTCACGTCCCCCACCGACACCGTGCCCGGATGCCAGCCGCTGTCCGAGATTCCCCGCACAACCTTCGGCGTCCCCGGCGCCAGCCCCACGTTGTTGTGATCCGCGTGCTCGTGGCTCACGGCCACCAGGTCGATCGGCGGCAACTCCGGGACCGGATACCCCAATTCCACGTTGAACGGATCCAGCAGCACCTGCACCCCGCCCGGACTGCTTAACAGGAACGTCGCGTGGCCCAGCCAACGCAGCCGCGTCGGCTGGTCGCCGGCCTGGGACGAAAGTTCAGAGCTCACGCCGACCCTCCAGCGCCTGCGCGATCGTTGCCGCGTCAACGTACTCGATGTCCCCCCCGGTCGCGAGCCCCCGCGCCAGGCGAGTGACACGCACCCCCAGGTCGCTCAGCCGTTGCCGAATCTCCATCGCCGTGGCGTCGCCCTCGATCGTCGCGTTCGTCGCAATCACAACCTCGCCAATCCGCTCCCGCCCGGCCCTTCGCACCAGCAGTTCAATCGTCAGATCGTCCGGCCCGATCCCTTCCAGCGGCGAAATCGCCCCGTGCAGCACGTGATACAGCCCTTTGAACCCGCCCGAATTCTCAATCGCCACCAGGTCCAGCGGGTCCTCCACCACGCAAATCAGCGCCGTGTTCCGCGTCGGGTCCTGGCAGATCGCGCACGGGTCGCTGTCCGCGAAGTTGCGACAACGCCCGCACGTTTGGATGCCCTCGTGCAGCGACGCAATCGCCCTCCCCAGCGTCTGCGCCTGCCCTGACGTCCCGCGCAACAGGAAGAACGCCAGCCGCTGCGCCGTCTTCGGCCCCACCGTCGGCAGCCGCGACAATTCCTCGATCAGCCGCGTAACCGCGCGCGGCAGCGCGTCCGCCACGCGCTAGCCCAGGCCCGGAATCTTCAGCCCGCCGGTCAACCCGCCCAGCTTGCTCTTCGCCAGTTCCTGCGACTGCTCCATCGCGTCGTTCACCGCCACCAGGATCATTTCCGACAGGAACTCCGCGTCCTCCGGATCGATCACCGACGGATCGATATCAATCGATACCACCCGCTGATCCCCGGTAGCCACCACCTTCACGGCCCCGCCGCCCGCCGTGGCTTCCACCGTCATCTGCTTCAGTTCCTCTTGAACCTTCTCCATCTGCTTTTGGAACTGCCGGAACATCTTCATCGACATGCGTCAACCTCCTGTTGCGGAGCTGTCTGGAATGGATGTCGCCCCATACTCGCGCATCGCCACCCGAACCACCGGATCGTCGTCCACCTGCCGCTCCGTCGGAGGCCGTCGCGCCGGCGTCGGGGCGCTGCTCTGTTCGTTGCGAACCTGGATCGGACGGTCCAGCACCTGCGACAGCGCCCGCGCCACCTGGCGCAGCGCGTCCGGCTGCTGCACCCGCTCGAATAGGAACCGGCTGCGATACCCCAGCGTCACCGTGCCGTCGGCGTAATCCAGCACCTCCGCTTCGCCCGCGTACGGCGCAATTTCGCGAGCCTGCTCGCGGATCACCGAAACCCATTCGTCCTTCCGAGCCGCGATCGTCGCCGCCGAAAGCTCCCCATCGGCGGCGGCCGGACGTCCCGCCGCTGCCGGCGGTGGCGGCGGTGGCGGCGTCGTTGGAGCCGCCGGCGATTCCACCGGCCGCGCGGGCGCGGGCGCGGGACGCGCCGCCGGCCTCGGCTCGCTTACCGCCGGAGCGGGCGCCGCGGCTTCCATCGGGTCGGTAATCGACAGCACCGCCCGCGCAAACGCCAGTTCCAACTCCAGCGTCGCGTCCACCCCGGTCCGTGATGGCGGGTCCGGTTCCGCAAACACCTCCAGCGTGCGCACGATGTCGCGCAGGCTCGAGCTTTCCGTGCGCCGCGTCAGCTCAAACGCCTCGTCCTCCGTCAGGTGCCCCACCGCCGTCGTTTCGGATGACGTCTTCAGGATCAGGATGTCCCGCAGGATGTCGATAATCTGCTGACGCAGCGTGTTCGGGCTCGTCCCGTCCTCGATAGCCTGACCAATCGCCTGTAGCCCCGCCGCCGCGTCCCCGTCCATCAGGTGCCCAAGCAGCAGAATCACCGCGTCGCGCCCCGTCAGCCCCAGCATCGAGTTCACGGCCTCTGAGGTCGCGTCGTTATCGCTATACGCCAGCGCCTGGTCCAGCAGGCTCACCGCGTCCCGCGCGCTGCCGCCGGCATTGCGAGCCAGCGTATGCAGCGCCGCCTCCTCAATCTGCGCGCCCTCCGTCTCCGCAATGCTCCGCAGCTGCGCCGTCAGCTCCAGCACCCCGATGCGGCGGAACGTCAGGTGCTGCGTCCGCGACCTGATCGTCGCCGGCACCCGGTGCGGCTCCGTCGTCGCCAGCACAAACAGCGTTTGTGGCGGCGGCTCCTCCAGCGTCTTCAGCAGCGCGTCCTTCGCCGGCGCCGACAGCTGATGGACCTCGTCGATGATGTACACGCGGTACCGCCCCGCCCCCGGCGCAAACTGCGTCAGCTCCCGGATCTCGCGGATATCGTCAATCCCCCGGTGCGAAGCCGCGTCCATCTCGATCAGGTCCAGGAACGACCCGCTCGCAATCGCCTGGCAGTGCTCACAGCTCCCGCACGCCTCCGCCTGGATCCCCTCCAGGCAATTCACCGCCTTCGCCAGCAACCGCGCCGCCGTCGTCTTTCCGGTGCCTCGCTCGCCCGAAAACAGGTACGCGTGACTCAGCCGGTTATGCACCAGCGCGTTCTGCAGCGTCCGCACCACGTGTTCCTGGCCGACGAGTTCGTCGAACCGCTGCGGCCGATAGCGGTTATACAGCGCCTGAAACGACGGCGGACGCGACGCAGCCACGAAAGCCTCTAAGCGTCCGCTCCCTCTCCCTGTGGGAGAGGGTTGGGGTTCGGGTCCTCCGGGCACCCGCTCACGGGGTACGCAGAGGTCTCCGGTGTCGATCTATTCACAAGGACTCCGCTCTACATCCTCTCCGAGGGGAGAGGCAGGTTCGGCCGTCCCCGGCCGAAACCGGTGAGGGGTCTTCCGGGCAACCAGCTTCAGGTTACGCAAAGGTCTTCTGTGGGAGCCGGACTTTGCAACTCACAAGTCGGAGTCGGCTACTACCAGCCTCTCAGCCTTACGGCGCCGTCATCATAGAGATAGAGGCCGCTCAATTCTCCCTCTCCCCGCGGGAGAGGGTCGGGGTGAGGGTCTTCCGCGCAACCACCCTCGGGTTACGCAATGGCCTCCAGTGTCAATCTATTCATAGGGACGCCGTTCTTCACCCTCTCCGAGGGGAGAGGCAGACTCGGCCGTCTTCGGCCGAATTCGGTGAGGGGTCTTCCGGGCACCCAGCCTCGGGTTACCCAAAGGTCTCCTGTGGAAGACAGTCGTTGCAGTCCAGAAATCGAAGCAGGCCACGCCCATCCTCATCAAAAAAAGAGGCCGCGCACCCGCCGTCGACCCGCCCAGCAACGCCTTACCGTCGGGCCACGGCTCCGGCCAGGTGGTCTCGCGGCGCCCGAAGGGGGCTTCGTACCGCTGCTTCCTCTCGGACCTGACGGGGTTGGAAGGCCTTCGTCGCACGAGGCCCGGCGTTCAACACCGAGCGTCGGCGGCAGACACGTTACGGATGGACCTCGGGCGGGGATTCAGCCCGCTGTAGCGGATTGCGGAACAAGGGCACCGCTAGCTCCCCACCTAGCGCGGCCTCCCTTCGATAC
>VXPS01000315.1 GCA_009839425.1 Chloroflexota bacterium | reverse complement strand
TGCCAGCGCATAGGTGAGCGTCCCGTTCCCCGCCGTCGCCGCGGGCAGCTCCAGAGCCTCCATGGCGATGTGCTCCACCTCGGCCTGGTCGTCCACCTCCGTCCCGAACGATGGCGCAGTGTCGTCCTCCACCGTGATGGTGACACTCGCCGCCGCAGAGTCCTGCACCCCGTCGCTGACGATGAGGGCGAAGGTGTAGTTGTCCTCGCCGTCGACCTCGGGCGCGTCGAAGGTGGGCTTGGCCGTGGTCGTGCTCGACAATGAAACGTCCGAGGGTGCCGTCCACGTGTAGGTGAGGGTCTGCTCCTCGGGGTCGGCGCTGCCCGAGCCGTCCAGGGTGACGGTGTCGCCCTCGGCCACCGTCCGGTCATCGCCAACATGAGCGGTCGGCGCCTGGTTGGCGTCCACAGTGATGTCGAAGGTAAGCGAGTCGGTGTCATCGGCGTCGGTGCTGTCGTCGGCGTCGGTGACCGTGTAGGTGAGCGTCGTCGTCCGGATGACCTTCGGGGTCCCGCTGAGGGTGCGGGTCGACGCATCGAAGCTGAGGCCCGGGGGCAGCGCGGGTGTGCCCTCACAGCCCGTCTGCCCCGATGCGCATGCCAGCGCATAGGTGAGCGTGCCGTTGCCGCCCGTCGCCAAGGGCAGCTCCAGATCCGCTAGGGCGATGTACGCCACCGCGGTCTGGTCGTCCACCGTCTCCGTCCCGAACGACGGGGCGGTGTTGTCATCGTCGTTCGTGATCTTGCCGACGCCCTCCGAATCCTGGATGTGGGCGTTGTCCGGCGTGTGCAGCACGACCGCGAAGTGTTCGTCGTTCTCTTTGAGCGTGTCGCCGCTAACCCGCACCGTCACCGTCTTCGTCAGCGCGTCTCCCGTGGTGTTGGCGGAGAAGGTCAGGGTGCCGTCGGAAACGGCGTCGTAGTCCTCGCCAGCCGTGGCCCGTTCAAGGGAGGCGTCGGAGGGATCGGCGGTCTTGTACTCCACCTTGACCGGCTTCGTGCTGGTCGCGCTCTGGGTCACGGTGAACGTCATGTTGGTGGAATGTCGGTTGCCCTCCTCGACGTCGGCGTCGGAAATGGTCAGCACGGGACGCGGCGCGGCCCGCAGGGTTGCGGTCGGAGCCCCCGCGCCGGAGACGTTCCTGGCCCGCACCCGGAACTCGTACTCCGTGCCGTTGGTCAGGGCCTCGACGACGTGGCTGGTCGAGGTGGCACCGGTGTCGGTCCAGTTGTTGCCGCCGTCCTGCGAGTACTCGTAGCCGGTGATCTCCACGCCCGTCCCGCCGGTGTCCGCCGGCGCGGTCCAGTCCAGCGTCGCCTGTTGGTCGCCGGGCACGGCGGTGAAGTCGCCGGGGGCGGCGGGCACGGCGGGCACCAGCACGTCGGCGGAGATCGCGGGCAGAACGAACGCCTGTTCTTCGCCCACGAAGGCGTTGCCCATCTTGTAGGAGTCTCGCCGGGTGGTGCTCGTGTACGTGCCGGGGTCCGTGTCGGCCGGGATACGGATCGTCACCGTGAACGTGCAGGTCTTGCCTGTGCCGAGCCGCCCGTCACGGAATCGCAGGCGCTTGTTGCGGTTCTCCAGGGTGATGGCCGAGTCGTCGTCGCAGGGCGGCACCGGCACGCTGGTCGCCACCGCGCCGGAGATGAACTCCGTCAGGTCGTGCACGAACGTTATGTCGGTCGCGTCCCGCTGCCCATCCGGGTTCGTCAACGTGTAGGTGAGGTCAACCGTGCCGCCGGCGCCGACCACCGCGGGGGGGCCGAACGCCTTGGTGAACCGCAGCGGCTCCGAGGCCTTGCCGGGAACGATGGTGACGCTGGCGCTGACGTCGGCCCCGGTTGCAACAGGGACCCTTCCTCCGGAACGCGTTGTCTTGATCGACCTGGTGGTCGCGGTGTAGGTGCCCTTGGCGTTGACCGGGCCGTCGGAGTCTCTCACGCCCCTCGGGATTTGCAGCGTGACCTTGAACGTGCAGCTTCCGTTGTCGCTCGGGATGACACCTGAGTAAAGGGCGGAGCCGGTCAAGAACGAGAATGTCCCGTATTCGTCACCTGCGCCGAAGGTCACTTTGGGCTCAGGGCATCCCGTCGCTCCGTAGCTATGGAGCGAGTATTTCGAATCGGACTCCGTGAAACTCTTGAATTTTTCAACGAAGGCGCTGAAGTCTTCGGTGAAGCTCACATGGACCGACACCGTCGGGTTCGGGTTGGTGATTCGATAGTTGAATTCAAGCGTTCCGTGTTTGTAGGTGCCGTCGTCATTGAGCGTGCCGGTGTTGCGCCCGCCGCTGAACCACTTCTCGATGCGCACCGGCTGATCGTTCGCGCGTACGCGAAGTGTGTCCTTCGCTGTGCCGCCCGTGACGGACGTCTCCCCGTACTTGCCCGTCACCGCGCCCGAGGTGCTCTGGTAGCTCCCAGTCGCGGTGTCGGCCGGTATGTTGACCACGTCCGTGGCGTAACAGGTCGAACGGGCCGGGACGGTGAAGCCGTCCCACCACTGAATTTGCACCGGGGTCTCGGTCCAGAGCCGCGTTCCGCATTCTCTGTAGTTCTCGCTGGAAGTGCTGTCGCAGTCTCCGCTCACGTCCGTTCCGTCGTAGCGTTCGCAGCGGAGCGCACGCGTGGCCTTGGACGTATCCAAGGTGGCGCCCGGGAGCATGTCATCCACGTTGTCCGTGTACTTGACGTCCGTGGCGTCCTCGGTGAGATGGGTGTTCGTGACGCTGAATTGCAGCGTCGCCGTCCGCCCGGCGACGACGGGATCGTCCGTGAATTCCTTGCTGATGTTCAGGTGCTTCCCGCTGGGCGCCTCCGGGGATTTCGTGAGGACGGTCACTTTGCCGGACTCGGGCCCTCCACCGGCGCCGTTCACCGCCCGCACCCAGAAGGAGTAGATTCTGGCGGGTGTGAGTTCACCGACGTTGAAGGAAGTCGCGTTGGTGCCGCCGGGGGCGCTGGAAGCCATGGTGATCCACGGGCTGGGATCCACCCTGAAGACTTCGTACCTGTACTCGTGGCGGATGATCTTCGACGCACCGGTGTGGGCGGGCAGCTCCCACGTCAGCTTGACGGTACCGGGTCTTGCCTCGGCCGCGAGATTGCCGGGCGGACCCGGCACCGCCGTGGCGACGGTGATGGTGAAGTTGAGGGTGTCGGCGTCCCCGGCGGCAGTGTTGTCGTCCGCGTCGGTGACCTTGTACTCCATGCGGTAGGTGCCGGGGGTGTCGGGGGTGCCCGCGAGCTCCCGGTCATCGGCGTCGAAGGTGAGGCCCGAAGGCAGGCCGCAGTCCTGGGCGGTCCCCTCGTCCCCGCTTGCGCAGGCGAGTGCCAGCGCGTAGGTCAGCGCGCCGTTGCCGCCCGTCGCCGCGGGCAGCTCCAAAGACCCGATGTCGACGGTCGCCGTGTACGCCTGATCGACCACCGTCGTCGTGCCGAAGGACGGCGCCGTGTCCGGAGGGACTTGAGCGGAAGCCGGAAATGCGGGTAGCCCCCAGGCAACGGCGCTGGCCGCGCAGAGGAGCGCCAGCACCGACCCCGACCGCGCGCGGGTCGTTCCGGGGGACCGTCCGCGGTTCATGGCGCGCTGCGCAGCCGCATGTCCGTCACGCGCGACGAAATCGTCTCCGCGGGCCGGGAGACATGAGGATCACCCCCTGCTGCGGCCAACGCGCACGACGACGTCGCTTCGGCTGGGGGTGCGGATGCGGGGGGGGGGCGAAATCGCAACGGATCCGATTCGAATACGAAGCGCAAACCGCCCCGAACCTTCCGACATGGCCAGCTCCCATGCATGGTCTCTCCGCCAGACCACGCACGGCGCCAACCCGGTGCGCGCAGCGAATGACCCAAGCCGCCGCCGCAGAGCCGGGAGCTCGGGTTATTCAAACGTTAAGCAAGAACAATGACTTCCAAATGATTTTTCTACTTAAGTTTGTGACATTGGCGTGATTTTTTGCGAAAAAATTGCAAAATTTGCCTGCGCCGCGGTCGCCCCACCCTCCATCGCGGCGGGATTCAGCGTCGGCTTCGGCTTTGCTACGGCGCCGGACGGCCGGGTTCCGTGCCATCGAGGCCGAGTTCCGGGGGGCTGCGCCCGGACGGCGTCCAACCCAGCGGCCGATGCACACTGGATTCCTGGGCCCACGGCACACAGCACGAGCTACGATGGGCCGCGCGGCGGAAGCGCCCGCGATGACGGCGAGACAGGACACGACATGACGACGGAAACAGCGGTGCCAAGCGGCCGAATGCGCCTGTTCCGCCACCCGACCAGCAGCGCGTCGATGCGGGTGACGCTCTACCTGCGGTGTCGTGGCATCGCGCCTTCACTCGTCGAGCTGGTCGACATGGGTTTCGAGACAGACCACCGCGGCATCCCCGTCTTCACGATGCCCGACGACGATCCCGAGACCATGAAGCTCGGCACCACCGACCTCACCGCCTTCAACCCGGAAGGGCGCATCCCGGTG
>VXPS01000155.1 GCA_009839425.1 Chloroflexota bacterium | reverse complement strand
TTACGGTGGATTGTGGCACCGAAGCCACGACTTGCGGAAAAGGCGACGAGTTCACTCTTGCGGCCAATATTCCGCACACCGAACGTGCTGGCCCAGAGGGCGTAATGTTCGTCTTCGGCATTAAGCCCTAGTCAATGGAGCCGCCCGGCAGGCGGGCACGAACCGGGGAGCTGTTCTGATCGGCCCCGATGGATCGGTCCCGTCGGTCGGGGCTAATCGGCGTTCCGCGATCAGAATTCCGGATCAGCATCGGGTCAACGCCCAGTCAACGAAGGCCATCCGACCCTCGCCGCGAATGATTTCGCCGCCGATCACCAGGGTCGGTGCACCCAACAGGCCACGGGCCAGTGCTGCGTCGGTCGCCCCCGATCAGCGCGGCGCGGCATCCATCGTGATCGGCACTCGCCTGGACGCTGTCCGGATCGACGCCGAGTGATCCGGCACGGTTCGACATCGACCAGGATCACAATAGCAACGGCCGCTCGCCGAACACCATGCGCTTGTCCCACCATCGTGACAGCCGATAGATCTCCAGGCGATTGGCATTCAGGCCGGAAAAGAGGGGATTGACGACCGGCTGCAGGGGCCGCGACCCGCCGGGCTTGACCTTCAGGCCCAACGTTTCACCGTTGCGCCGGGCACAGCGAACGGCCTGCGCGCGCCTTCGCGGAACTTCGACCATGCCGGCCGGGAAGATGCCCGAATGGTCGAAATCGGCCAGATGCCCGTTTCCCTGGAAAAATTCCGTGAAGACTACGGCAACAGCAATGCAGTCGAGCCTTCGTGAGGACGTCAGCCACACCCGACCGACGGCGGCAAGGCGCTGCTTTGAGTTCGCGAACCGCTTGGCTGCCCGCGCATCCCGGCGGGCACCCGTAACGCGTCTCGTTGCCGAAGCACCCTCTCCGTCTTGCGAGCGGTTCTTGCCTTCAATACGCGGTACAAACCTTCGGGGCCGTGCCGCCGACGGCAGTGTGACTGGCGGCGAGGTGTCGTTCCGGATCCTCGCGACAGTCTGAACCCGGTGCACGCCACGGATGGCCCCGGAGTGAGCGATGCCGGTGCCTCGCCGGGGTCCGGGTATTTCAGGCTCCGGGAAGGCGAGCTGTCGATGGAATGTGCCGCGGAAGGTCTCGTTCGGCGGGAAACGTTCAGCGTGGGGTCGCCGGCGGAAGTCCGGCCCCGCGCAGGAGATCCGGGACGCCGAGTTGCAACGCGGCCGCTCGGAGGTCATGCAGGGTGGTGTCGTTCAGTGGAATGCCGGCGTCCCGGTAGCTGGCGGCCGTCCGCGCCTCGAGGCCGCCGGGCGCGAACAGTGCCTCGGTGCCCTCCGCGCGGCGCGACGTCAGGATTTGCTTGACAACCCGGTCCATACGGGACTTGAACGTGCCGATATCTTCGAAGAACGCGACGTTGATCACCAAGTAGAACTGCCCATCGGCACCGGCAATGGCGCCATCCACCATGTTGCCCGATTCCGTCCCGTAGCCTGCACCTGAGAGCAGGCTCGACAGGATGCCCATGCATACGGCAAGCCCGAGGCCCTTGAAGGTGCCAATCGGCTGGATCAAGCCTTCAAGGGCAGCTGCAGGATCGGTGGTTGGCCGGCCCTCCCGGTCGAAGGCCCAGTGATCGGGGATGGGTTGACCCTTCTGCTGGTGGACCCTGATCTTGCCGTGAGCGGTTGCGCCCAGGGCAATGTCGAGCACGACGGGTCCTTCCCCGCCCGATGGGATGCCGATGCCAATCGGATTGAGCCCGATGATCTTGTCGGTCCCGCCCCAGGGAGCCATGGTGGGCAGGGCATTGGTCGTGGCGAAGCCGATCATGTCCTGGTCAATGGCCATGCGGACATAGAAGTCCATGGTCCCGGCGTGGTTGCTTCCGCCCACGGCTGCGACGGCCACCCCGGACGTGCGGGCGCACTCGATCGCCTGGCGCATCGCGAAGGCGCCGCCGATCTGGCCCATGCTGTTGTCGCCATCCACGACGATGGCGCTGCCCGCCTGCCTGATGATCTGCGGCCGGCCTCGCGGGTTCACGCCGTCCCGGGTCAACTTCCGAACGTAATCCGGCACGCGCAGCACGCCGTGGGAGTGGATGCCCTGCAGGTCCGCCTGTACCAGGGAATCCGCCAGCAACGCGGCGTCGTGCTCGGACATGCCGCAGGCGACGAAGATCGCCGCAGTCTGTTCGGTCAGGAGTCCATCGGCAACGCGCCGCTCACCTTCGGTGCCGGGGTATCGCGCCATCGCGTTCTCCCGCCGATTCAGCAGATACGGCGAGAATACCGCCGTCGCTACTGACGACCTTCCGGCGGTCGCCTAGCGTCGGCGCCATGGCTGGCAGGAAGGCTGCGTCACCCTCGGCTCTGCCGCCCGACATCCTCCCCAACGCCGAACCTGCCAAACGGCAGCCTGGAGGCCTGGGGTTCCGCAACACGGGATCCCAACGGCCGCTGGAAGACGATGTCCCCACTGGCGTTGCTCCCCGGGGCCGGCATGCAGATTCGCTTCACCCTGATTGCGGGTGGCGTATCCTCCACACTTGCTGGCGGCCTGCTGTAGAGAATGGGCGCGTTCGGACCATGCCAGCCTGACCGCGTCGGGAAATACGCTCGGGGGCAAGGCGTCGCTGCCTTGGAGGAAACAGGCGCAGGCAATGCACGTGTCAACAAGAAGGTCTGGCGGTGGCAGCACGCGCATCGCGGTGGTGCACCGGGTGCCACCGGGGTTCGGCGGGTTTGGCGGTCGACAGCCGAGCTTCCGCGCCCACGGGACGATATCGAACCCGACCATTGCCGGCCGTTTCGGGCTCGTTCAGGTTGGTGACTGAATGCCCATCCGACTGACCTATGGGTCGCGGCAACAATTCCGTTGCCGCCATCACGACATCACAGTACTCGGTCGGGTTCTGAGTGCCGCCTTCCCTGTCAAGGCGGCCGAGTTCGCACTCAACGCCAGCGCTCCGCGCAACCTCTACGTCGAGCAGGAGGCCGACCGGAACATTGACTGGCTACACGGATACAAGCCGTCTCCGGCGGAGCTGCGCTGCCGGGACCAAGGAGAGTTCTGCATTGAAGTACCCGCCACGGACAGTGACTTGGCAACCGGCGAGAACAGACTCGCCATCACGGTCAAGGACGGCGCCGGGACACTCCACACATCGGAGATGACATTTGCATGGTCGCCCGACCCCGTGCCCTTGCCGCTGGACCTGCGGGACCTGGCGCCCTTTCGGTCAGTCCAAGAGATTGGCCAGGTCATCAACGGTGCATTCGATCTGGATCCCGAGGCAAATTTAATCCGCTCCCGAGGGCCGGTGGCACCGGATGCCCTGCTGCTGCTGGGCTCCCAGCACGGTAACCAGGAGGCGACCTACCGGGTCCGCTTCACGGAAACCGCGGGCGCCAAATGGCTGGGACTATCCGATTTCTTTGCCGGGCTCACGGAGGGTGAGCCGCAACGAGGAATCAAGGTGGGATGGTGCAGCGCAGGCATGGCGGCCCTTAGTCCGACGGACGGCGGCCGTTCGTTTCTGGCTTGGGGCGACCATTCGGGTGATCGACGAGAATGGGCCGTCGCCACCGATCCGGCAGCGCCGGTCGCGGTTGAGCGGGATTCTGCCTACCGGGTACGCCACCAGTCTTGTCGTCACGGCGGCATCGGCCGAGTTCGCTATCGGATCTGGCCAGAAGGAAACCCAGAGCCTGCCGACTGGCTGTGCGTGGAAGAAGACCGGCACGTCCCGCCAGAACTACCGCGCAACCAGCAGGGCGCATTTGGATTATTTCAACACATGGGCCACCCGATCGAGTGGTCGGACATCCTCGTTCAGGCGCATGATCCCGCCCCCGGCGACCGGCCCGGCACCGACCCGACCATCGCCCGGTTGCCGTTTCTGCGACGGGAGCGGCCCGGTGCCTTTTGAAGTATGGGCCTGCTTTCCGGCTTTCGGGCAATCCGAGGTTCGAAGATAATTCGACAGGCCTGCAAGGGTCGACACGGGACCATGCCGGCAAGTGGTCGAAGTCCGCCGAGGGGCCGGGCTGCCCGGGGCGGTGCGTGTCGGAACGCTGACGTTGGCACTGTTGAGTACCCGACAGCGGTTGACCTGATTGCTTCGTTCGGTTCCCAACGGGTCTACGGATGCCAGCAGGGACAAGCGCGGGGGGTCTTCATGGTTAAAGGAAGCAAAGCGCAGGTCGAGTGATACGGTGTCGTTGGCGCGCTGTTGTCCGGGAGCAACAGATCCTCGCCGGAATTGGATGGAGCAGGACGAGGTGAGAACGAATTGACCTTCGACCCCGTACCGTTCCGTGTCGATGTGCCGCAGGATGCGATCACGGACCTGCGCGAGCGCCTGGGTCGCACACGTTGGCCCGACCAAATCGACGGATACGGATGGCAGCAGGGCGCGGAGCTCCACGCGGTTCAGCGCTACGCTTCCTACTGGGCGAACGGATACGACTGGCGGGCGGCGGAAGCTGATCTCAACCGGCTTTCCCACTTCACCGCACATGTGGCCGGGT
>VXPS01000414.1 GCA_009839425.1 Chloroflexota bacterium | reverse complement strand
GCTAGATGCGTTCTTCCGACGAGTGAGCAGATGGGTTGAGCGGCCAGTTGTCGTACGATGAAATCAGGGACACCGCGCGTGCGGTGTGTCGCGCTCTTACCTGAGGTCCATGCCACCCACGAATGATGCGACAGCGGGCGGCGACGCGGGCGCGCGTCGGCGTCGGGTCCTGGCGGCGCATGCCGAGCTGTTCAACGAAGCGCTGACCGGGGAAGCCGATCGCCTGCCAAAGCTGGCCAACGTGGTGGAAGCGCTGGCAATGGCTTCCGACGCCGAATCGCTGGAACCGCTTGCGCCGGTGGGCGGCCACGTTGAAGGCGCCGTGCGACTGGAACGTGTGCGGCGCCGGATTGCGCTGTGGTTTGACAGCGACGATCACGTGGCGCTGGCCGAGGCCGCGCGCGAACGCCAGGTCGACATTCTGATCGTCGTCCAGGGCTTCCCGTTGCAGATGGTCGTGGACGCCGACTGGGCCAGCGAACTGGCGCTGCTGGACGGCCGCGATTTGACGCTTCTGCTGGAAGGCCGCTGGACGCTCGGACAGGCGGTGCGTTTCAAGCACAGCGAACAGGCCGCGCACGGGCGCTTCATATCCCTGCGCGTAGCCCCGCCGGCCGATCTGCCCGATCAGTCGGAGCCACAGTTCAGCCCTGAAGACGGGGAGATTTTGCGCTCCAACGTCGACGACATGCCGCCGGCCCACGACGAGGACAACGCTCGTCGAATCGACGATCCGAACATCTGGGACGCTGAATCCGGGCGTGGGCGCGATCCTGAGCCAGCCTCGGCCACCATTCGCTCGAACATCGAGTCGCACGAGCAGACATTCGCCGAGACCGAAGCCTTTGAGCAGGCGGAGCAGCGACGGCTAGGCCTCATTCGCGCGGGATTCATGCTGGCGGCTCTGTTCGCCGTGCTCATCGCGGTCGTTATCGTGCGCGGCCGGCAGGACGCCGAGGCGGCCAGCCTGGACCAGGCGACCGACACGGCGGTACGGGCCGCCCGACTGGAGTTCGAGGCCTACCAATCGCTCGACTCAAGTGCGCTGCGTTCGGTGTATGACGAATCCCTGGCGCAGGAGATCGAAGCACGGGTGCAGCAGTTGCGCGCCAATGGGGTGTACCTGGAAAGTGATGTTTCGATTCAGGTGATTGACGCCAGAATTGAAGGTGAGAATGCCGGAGTTCTGGTCCGCGAGTCTGGAAACCTGGCTACTCGCCGGAGAGCTGACGGTGAGACCCTTCAGCGCGGACCTCTGAGCCAGGATGTCGGCTTTTTCCTCGCGCGTACCGCCGATCAAAGATGGCGCGTGGTACAGCGCGCCCCGGTTGGCTAGCGGGCTAAGCCAGCCCGCTTTCGCAGTGTGTTGGCCGCCGCGCGGTGCTCTGGATATCCTTTGCTAAGCGCCGAACGTCTTTTGGGCGACGTAGCCAAGTGGTAAGGCGGGGGTCTGCAAAACCCCTATCCTGGGTTCGATTCCCAGCGTCGCCTCCAGCACCTTCACGCGCGCGTCGACCGCGCCACATCGTTCACTAGAGTTCTGGTCGACATCGCGTAGCCCTACCCGGCACTGGCGGCTTGGCGCACCCGTCGCCACACGCGGTCCACGAACCCGCGCGAGAGGTCCGGATCCCACGTTATGGCGTCCGGGTCGTCGGCATGCGCGTGCAGCCAGGCCAGCACGATGTGGCGTTCGTAGTCGTGCTCGCTGGAGGCTGGTGAGGTCGCGCTACCCAGGCGCTGCAGGGCGGCGCGCACCGTAGGACGACGGGGGCGGGTGATGGACTCGATCGCAGCGATAGCGCCGTTCTCAATCCGTACGATCTCCGCATTGCCCGGCGTCGTGCCGGCCGTAACGGCCAGCATTGGCGCGGCGCCAAGGCCCCCGCGGATTGGGTGGCGCTGCACGCGCGCGCGCCGGATACGGCGTGCGAAGGCTTCTCGCTCCGCGGCCTCCGCATCGGCCGCCTCCACTATTTGCAAGGCCGCCTCGCGGCTCACGCCCAGGAAGGCAACGGCCGCGTCGCGTCGCCAGGCGGGGACTCGCTTGTCAACGGACCGTCGTGACGGCAGCTCGAAGATCCGTCGCGCCGCGTCGCTCGCGAGCCGGGCCTCCCGCGACGTCGCAAAAGGACCCATGTACTCAGCCCCGTCATCACGCGGAGCGGCGGCCGCATGTGTGACTGCCGATTCGGCCGGCCCAATCCGCACGAAGCGGCGGCCCATCCGCCAGCGGCGGTTCCGGTTGTAGTTGGGGGAAAGCGCGGTGATCAACTCGGCTTCGCGCACCAGGGCGCGCAGTTCAGATCCGGTCGGTTCCCACTCAATGGCGTCGATCTGCTCCAGCATCCCGTCACGACGCCGAACGAATCCCGCCGAGTCCGTGAAATGGCTGCGTACCCGTCGCTGCAGCGAGGTGGACTTGCCGACGTACAGCGGCCGGCCGGCCGAGTCGCGAAAGATGTAGACGCCCGGCGACGGCGGCAAATTGCGCGACGCCCAGCGAGCCAATTCCCGGGCACGGCGGGGGTGGCGGCTTTCCGGCCCGCCCCGGGCCGCCAGCCGTCGCAGATCCTCCAGCGTGCGGGCCTCCCGGTCGGGAGCTTTGCCCAGGAGAAACCGAAACAGTTGGGCCGTGACCCCGGCGTCGTCCAGGGCTCGGTGGGTGGGCGTGTCGGCGATTCCCGCCGTCTCCAGCACGGTGGCCAGACCGGTCCCGGGGAGATCGGGCACCAGCGCGGCGCTCAACTCCATGGTGTCCAGGCCATCGCCCGGAAACAGTGCCCGACCCGCCCACACGGCTTCACGGTTCAGGTAGCCAAGGTCCGTGGGCAAGTTATGCGCCACCAGCACCCCTCCGGACTGGAACTCGCGGAACTCATCCAGCACCGTTTCAACGGGCGGCGCGTCGACCAACATCTCGTCCGTGATGCCGGTGTATCGCGTCACAAATCTCGACACGCGGCCCGGTACGCGCACCAGCGAGGCGTAGCGTGATACTTCCCGGCCCGCCCGCACACGCAGCGCACCGACTTCCAGCACGCGGTGCCGACCGCCGCGTCCGCCGTTGGTCTCAATGTCGAATACGACGAACTCGGTCTCGTCGATGGCATCGGAGCGCTGCGACCAGGCCGCCAGCCCCCAGTGCCCCGCGGCCACGGTTGCCAGACGGTCGTCGGCCTCCAACAGCGGCGATAGGATGCGCGCGCCAATGTGCGCGCCGCCGGCCTCCACGTGCAACACGGCCCGCGCCAGTTGCTGCAGGGTCATGGGGCGGCCAGCCTCGTCGAGCGTGGCAACCGCCGCCTCGACCAGGACGCTGCGCCGGGCTGGCGCGTCGCCGTTTGAAGCTGCGGCTTCCAGGCTCACTCGTCGGTCGACCGTCCGCCGAACGCGAGCGACCCGAAGGCTCCCACGGCCGCCACGATGACGGTCCCAAGCAGGGCCGTGCCGATGTCCACGATGGTGAAGTCGTCGACCAGCATCGTGGCCGCCCAGAACACCAGCGCGCTGATCACGAAGTGCGATAACCCGAATGTCAGGAGTTTCAGGAGGCAGCTGATCGGCTTGAGAACCAGCTCGAGCGCCGGCCGCACGTAAGAATTCAGAACAGCGAGTGCCACCGCCAGGCCAAATATCGCCATCCAGAACCGATCGCTGCCACGCTCCGGTAGCACGATGCCGTTCTCCAGCAACTGCGTCACCGCCAGTACCGCGAAGAAGTTCGTGACGAGCCGGGCCAGCAGAAAGCTGATTTCGCGACTAAGCCACCCCATGCGTCAGGGGCTGAACCCGGCTATGCCTTCGTGCGTCCTATCAGGAGGCGACTGTCTCGCCATGCAGGTCACGGGCGGCAGGGCGAGGCGCTTCACCCGCAACCCCTTTCCACAGTCCTGGCCCGCGACCGCTAAGGCTAGCCCGCCTCCGGCTCCGTAACCTCCACGCCCACGATTTCTTCCAGGCGCTTGAAGGTGGCGGCGGCATCCAGGTCGCCCCAGCCCATGGCTCGAATCTCCTGGTAGATCGCGTCCGCCTGGGCCGTGGCCACCAACGGCACGCCGCTTTGACGACCCACATCCAGCGCCAGCCCCAGGTCCTTCAGCAACAGGTCGACGGCAAAGTTGGCGCTGTAGTCCTGCGGAAGAACCAGGTTCGGGATATCAACTTCCATGCAGCGGCTGGCGGCAAACGCGCCCATCAGCGTGTCGTAGAGCTGGCGCGGGTTCAGGCCGTTCTTGACGGCCAGCACAAAGGCCTCGGCGTTGGCCTGGCGCACGCTGGCGATGATCATCTGGTTGGTGAGCTTGGCGATGCAGCCGGTGCCGGCCGGACCAAAGTGCTCGATCTTGCCGCCGATGATGTCCAGGATGTCGCTGCCCTGCGCGAACGATTCCTCGGTGCCGCCCACGAACACGGCCAGAGTCCCGGCCTGCGCGCCGCCCGGCCCGCCGCTGACCGGCGCGTCCAGGTAATTCACGCCCTTCGCCGCGGCGGCTTCGGCGCAGGTACGGGCCGTGTCGGGGCCGGTCGATTATAAACA
>VXPS01000129.1 GCA_009839425.1 Chloroflexota bacterium | reverse complement strand
CCCACCCACACCACACACACGAGTTGTGCTCCCCAAAAATTACCCCCCCCCCTCCGGCTGTTAGTAACCGCGGGGGGTGCGGGTCCCCCAATAGGACCCCGCCCGCCCGTTTGCGTCTGGTCCCCGATTTGGCTGATAAACCGCTGTCCCATGCAATATATGCAGTTGACAACTGACTTTATAACAATTAATTACTGATTATATATCAGTTGGAAATTGAATATAAACATGCTGTTCACGTACCCTCAACTGGACGATGATGAGAAACGAGTAGAGGCCGCCACCGCCCGGATACGGGCCGATCTGCGTCACTACGTCGTCACGGCGCCACGTCGCTGGACGGGTCTGCTGGCCCGCATGACCCGGGCTCGTGCCCTCATGGCTTCCAACAGCGTGGAGGGCATCAATGTGTCCGACGAGGATGCCATCGTCGCGATTGACGGTGAAGACCCGGCGAGCACTGACCGCGAGACGTGGCGGGCCGTCGTCGGCTATCGCGAGGCGACGGACTACATTCTCCAGCGTCGCCAGAGCCCGTCTTTCATCATCACGGAGGATGTGCTCCTGGCCGTCCACTTCATGATCTGCCAGTCGGATTTGACGTCACATCCAGGTCAGTACCGCCCTGGCTGGGTCGGTGTCGGGAATACCAGGACAGGTGAAGTGGTGCACGAAGGGGTGGACTGCGACCAACTGGAGCCTCTCATCCATGAGCTCCTGGACTACGTCAACCATGCGGAGGTCGATTCGGTCTTCCTGCGGGCGGCCATGACGCACCTGAACCTGGTGCTGCTGCATCCATTCACTGATGGTAACGGGCGAGTGGCCAGATGCATCCAAACCGCGGTGTTGGCGAGCGACGGGATCGTGGCGCCACCCTTCTCTTCAATCGAGGAGTACATAGGGCACAATCAACAGGACTACTACAACGTGTTGGCGGAGGTCGGCGGCGGCGCATGGAATCCACGGCGCAACGCCAAGCCATGGGTTCGCTTCTGCTTGGGCGGCCATTACCGGCAGGCACAGACCCTTCTGCGCCGGACCCGAGAGTTGGAGAGGGTCTATGCGGAGCTCGTGAACCTGGTGGAGGCCAGAGGGTTTCCAGACCGCACCGCCATGGCGCTGCTCCAGGCAGCCTTTGGCAGCAAGGTAAGGAACTCGTCTTATCGAGTGAGTGCGGACGTGTCCAACAACCTCGCCAGCCGTGATCTGAAGACGCTGGTGGATGCGGACCTTCTCGTTTCAGAAGGGGAAAAGCGCGGTCGCTTCTACAAGGCATCCCCAACCGTGGCGGAGATTCGCCAGAGGCTGCGCCTCCCGAGGCCGATCGACGATCCTTTCGACCCAGACGGGCAGCTTCAAATCTCTGCTGGTCAGGCAGACCTCTTCGAGGGGCCCGGGCTCGGGTGAGCCGCGGTTACGCGACTCCGGTAGTCTACGCGATCAACGCCAACATGTCGTTGTGGATGTTGCGCCAGTCTTGGGCAAGGTCGATGCGCATCGGCCTTGTCCCTTCCGTCGAGACTCAATCCTGGGCTTGGAGAGCGCGTTGATGCCCGATACCGTCATTACCACAAATCGGACCGGCCACCCGTGTTTTCTCCCGTGAGTTCGGCCACTCGCCGCTTTCAGCCCGATCTGGTAACGTCCTCATAAGATGCCGTTGAACCGTCCGGATGTAAATTCGGATGGACCGGCGAAGGGGGCGATGGATCAGAGAGACAACAATCTTTCGGAAAGAATCGCGCAGGCGATCCACCGCGAGGGGTCCAGTAGCGGCCCGGCGGGTATCGTTCGGGTCGAAGTCACGATTCCGCGCACCGGCGCCTTGGCGTGGCTACGGGCGCAAGCGTCTGCTGCCGTCAAGATGTACTGGGGCGATCGGGACGGCGAGGATGAAGTGGCGGGCATCGGCGCGGCGGACCTGTTGGCGGGCGGCGGATCGGACGGCGTCGAGTCCCTGTTTCAGGAGTTGCGCGGTCGTTTGGGCGCCGAGGATACCGCGGCGAGATACTTCGGCGGCATGCGCTTCAACGGAACATGCGCGGCGGACCCGGTCTGGCGGGACTTCGGCGGCCTCCGTTTCGTGCTGCCGCGGTTGGAGCTCAGCCAGAGGGGCTCGGACAGCGTGCTCGCGTGCCAGTGGCTGCGTTCATCCAACACCGTCGACACGCTGATGAAGGAGGTCGACGCGCTGGTATTCCCTCCCACGGAGGCGGATTGCCGCTACCCCGAGGCTGTCGGTCGCGAGGACCTGCCCGGTCGGCCCGGATGGGATTCCGCGGTGGCCGGGGCCCTCGGGCTGGTCGCCGCGGGCGCTGTAGGCAAGGTCGTCCTCGCCCGCAAATCCACGTTCGGCTTTTCCGACGAACTGGATCCCCTCGCCTGCATGCAGGCCTTGTTGCCAGAGGCGGAGCACTGCTATCGCTTCTGCTTCGCACCCACGGCGGGACGGGCGTTCGTGGGGGTGCCGCCGGAACGGCTGTACCGCCGGGAGGGGCGGCGCATCCGATGCGACGCCATCGCTGGGACGCGTACGCGCGGCGACGGCGCGTCCCTGGACCGGCAACTGGAACGCGACCTCATGGGCAGCGACAAGGAGCGCCGGGAGCAGGACTACGTGGTCCGGGGAATTCGCGAAAGCCTCGCCCCGCTGTGCGGCTCGCTGAACGCCGGGACCGATCCGTCGGTGGTGAAGCTGCGCCAGTGCCAGCATCTCATGAGCAGCTTCGAGGGCATGCTCCGCGACGGCGTCGGCGACGCCGAGCTTCTGAAGGCGCTGCACCCGACCCCGGCCGTGGGCGGCTACCCCACCGACCTTGCGGTCCGTGAGATCGAGAAGCGGGAACCCTTCGACCGCGGCTGGTACGCGGGTCCCGTGGGCTGGGTGGGACACGACCGCGCCGAGTTCGCGGTGGCGATCCGCTCCGGACTGGTGGACGGCTCCACGCTCTCGGTGTTCGCCGGCGCCGGTATCGTGGCCGGCTCGGTGCCGGGGGAGGAGTGGGACGAACTGGACTACAAGATCAGCCACTTCACCCAGGCCCTGAACCTTCCGCGATGACGCAAGCCCCCAACCTGAACCATCTGTGGGCGACGTTGCTGGTCGAGGAGCTTGTCCGCAACGGCGTCGACACGTTCTGCATCGCTCCAGGGTCGCGCAGCACGCCGCTGGTGGTGGCGGTGGCCCGGAACGGCCGGGTTCGGAGCATCGTCCACTACGACGAGCGCGGGGCGGCGTTCCATGCCCTGGGGTACGGGCGCATGACGGGTGTGCCGGCCGCAGTCATCACCACCTCCGGTAGCGCCCTGGCCAACGTGTGGCCCGCCGTGGTGGAGGCATCGCTGGAGCACATCCCCCTGCTGGTGCTGAGCGGCGACCGGCCGCCGGAGCTTCAGGACGCAGGCGCCAACCAGACCATGGACCAGGTCAAGTTCTTCGGCGCTTATGTGGAGTGGTCGGCGAGTCTCCCGTGCCCTTCCACCGACATCGATCCGGCGGTGGTGCTGACCACGGTGGATCAGGCGGTGAGCCGTTGCGGCGGCCGGTCCGGCGGCGCCGTCCACGTCAACTGCATGTTCCGGGAACCGCTGGCCCCCACCGAGCAGGGCCAGGACTTCGAAGCGTACCTGGAGCCGGTGCGGTCATGGCGTGATGCCGGGCGCCCCTACAGCCGTTACGACAGCGCGCCGGTCCGCGCCGAGCCGGGGCCGTTGGCGGAAATAGCAGACATGGCCGCGCGGCGGCCTCGCGGGATTCTGGTCGCCGGCCGGCTGGCTGACGCGGAGACGCGTGCGGCGGTGGCCGATCTCGCCGATGCGCTGGGCTGGCCTTTCCTTCCCGATGTCACCTCGGGGCTCCGGCTGGACAGCAAGCCGGGAACCTCGGTGCCCTACCAGGACATCCTGCTCGGCTCGAAGGAGTTCATGCAACGGCACCCCATCGAGGCGGTGATACACGTCGGCGGCCGGTTTACTTCGAGACGGCTTCCGGACCATCTGGAGTCCCTGCGGCCTGCGGACTACGTGGTGGTGGATGAGCACCCGGACCGGCAGGATCCCATTCACCGGGCCACACGGCGGTTCCAGCTCCCCGTGGCCGATTTCTGCCGCGGGCTTGCGGCGTTGGTCCGGGATGCAGGCGACGCGGACTGGCTTGCGGGTTGGCAGCGCGCGTCGGAGCACGTGGGCGGCCGTTTGGCCGCGACTCTGTCCGCGGATCAGGACCTGAACGAGCCCACGGCGGCCTGGCTGGTATCGCGCCATATAGGAGAGAGTGAAGGGTTGTATCTGGCTTCCAGCATGCCTGTCCGCGACGTGGACACCTTCGGCTGTCCGAGGCCGGAGCCGGTGGTGGTGGCCGCTAACCGGGGCGCCAGCGGCGTCGACGGCACCATCGCTACGGCCACGGGATTCGCGCGCGGCCTGGGCAAGTGCGTCACCCTCATGATCGGCGACCAGGCCTCTCTCCACGACCTCAACTCCTTGCGGCTGACCCGGACCCTCGACAACCCGTTCGTCATTGTCGTGTTGAACAACGA
>VXPS01000257.1:412-4552 GCA_009839425.1 Chloroflexota bacterium | reverse complement strand
ATAGGGGGCACGCCGATGCCGTCGCATGGGTGAATACTCTACAGAGACCAGGTTATTCACCTGGATGGTGCAGACTCTTGACAACCACAATGCTTCTCAGAAGAGGGTAACGCCCTCGCCGTTGTGGTCCGGAGCATACCCGAAACGCCGCATCAGAAGGAGGACAACACGAATTTCCGCGTCTTATGCGACAAAGTGAAGCGAGGTTGCGCCTCGCGTGTTCCCCTCTCGCCCGGCGTAACCGCGGGCCGCACGAGAGGGGTGCTGGTGGTGAGAGCGACCCCACCTTTTGGCCGCTGGTGCGCCACGGGGACTCGGGGGGCCGCTCGATCCGGGGACACCGGCGCTCAGGAACCGGCTGGCCGGGGCATGCGGTAGCCGACGCTACGTTCGGTAAGGATGTAAGCCGGATCGTCGGCGCCCTCTCCGAGCTTGCGGCGGAGGTTCCTGACCAAGGTTCGCAAGGCAACCTTGGCAGAGGGCGTTTCGCGTTTGCCCGAAACCCGGCGCAGAAGGGACTGAAAGGTCAATACCCGCCCCGCGTTGAGCGAGAGCACACGCAGCAACTCGTACTCGCTGGCCGTAAGCTCGATCGGGCGGCCATCCAGGCTGACTTGGCGCTGTTCGTAGCGGATGGCCAGCGCGCCAAGCACGAAGGGGTCCGGCTCGGCCCGGCGTCGCAGCGCGGCCTCGATGCGCGCCGTCAACTCGGTTGTCGAGAAGGGCTTGACGATGTAGTCGGCCGCACCGGCCCCGAGAGCCCTGGCGATGGTTTCGTCCCGGCCGTATGCGGAGATGAAGATTACGGGCAGGTCGGCCAGCTCGGGGATGGCTTCCATCAACTCGATGCCGTCGGCCTCTGGCAAGATCAGGTCCAGTACGACCAGGTGGGGTTTCTCCGTCCTGACGATGCGGGACAACTCGCGATGGTCTCCGGTAACAACCGGCGAATAGCCTGCGGCGGTCAGGGCGTCACGCACGTAGCGCAGCATCATGGGATCGTCGTCGACAACGAGGATGCGCGCCGCTTCGCGCCTGTCACCCAGCGGACTCGGACGGCTCGGGGCGGAGGGGTGCCCGGCGCTTGCCTCTTCGGCCACCGGAAGGGTGAAGGTGACCCGTGTGCCTTGCCCCGTCCCGCCGCTCTCGGCCCGGATACGGCCTCCATGGGCTTCCACCAGCCCCTTGCAGATGGACAGGCCCAGGCCCGTCCCGGCAAGCCCGCGCTTGGCGTCTTCCGCTTCGGCGCCGGTGTACTTCTGAAACAGCCTGGGCAGCCGCTCCGGCGTCACGCCCCTGCCCTGGTCGGAGACCGAGACCGCAACATGCACGCCCTCCCGCAGCGCCGCGACCCGGATGGGAGAGGACTCGGGAGCGTGCCGGGCCGCGTTGGAGAACAGGTTGTTCAACACCTGCACGATGCGCCTCCGGTCAGCCATCACCCGCGGCAGTTCCGGCGCAAGGTCGATCAGGACGGTGTGCAGCCCGCCGCCGCTGAGAAACGTGTTCCTCGCCCGGTCCACCAGGGATGCCAGGTCTGAGGGCTCTGGGGACACCGACAGCGTGCCCGCGTCGATGCGTCCGGCATCGAGCAGGTCGCTGATGACGCCGCGCATGTGGTCGGCCTGGTCGACGATGATGCGGAAGAACTCGCGCATCTCCGCCGGGTCCAGATCCGATGAGGTCTCCAGCAGCGTGGTGGCCGAACCCTTGATCGAGGTCAGCGGCGCCCGCAGCTCGTGGCTCACCATGCCCACGAATTCTCCCCGCAGGCGTTCCAGCTCCTGAATCGGCGCCAGGTCCTGAACGGTGACGACCTTCGACACGACGGTCCCGTCGGCGGAACGGACCGGCGTCGCGTTAACCATAAGGGTGGCTTTGCGTCCGTCGGGGACCGAGACCACGATCTCCTCGGCGCGCACCGTCTCGTCGGTTGACAGCTCGCGGGGCAGTGGGACCTCGCCGAGGAAATACTCGCGCCCGTCGGCACGGCGGAAGGTGAGCACCTCGAGCAGCTGCTCGGACGTGCAGCCTGGCATGCGCAGCCCCTCGACGAGACGCTTGCCTTCCTGATTGACTGACAGCACCTTGCCGGTCCCGGCATCGAAGACCAGAGCCCCGACCGGCGAGGTCTCGATCATGGCCTCGAGATGGGCCCGCACGCGCTCGGACGCGCGCTGCGTGCGGAGGTTGGAGATGGCCGCCCCAGCCTGCGAGGCGACCAGCCGCAGGAACCCCTCGTCCTCGCCTGAGAACTCCGCCCTGTCCGCTTTCTCCGCGAGAAGGAAGTAGCCGAGGTCTGTGCCCCGATGGCGAATCGGCGTCGCCAGAAAGGACTTCGGCAGGATCGGGTCCGAGACGATGTCGAGCGAACGGGCGTAGGCGGGGAGGTCGGCGAGCCTCAGCGGTTGCGAAGCGCCGCGCACATGCTCGATGAGCCGGCCTCGGGCCTCTTCGGTGAGACCTGAAGTCAGGAGATCCCCGGGTTGGCTGGCCTCGCCGAGGGTCGCGATGGCGCCGCAGCGGGCGCCGGTCAGCGCGCGGGCGCCTTCCAGCGCTTCGCGCAGGGCGGTTGTAGGATCGGGACTTTCGCTGATCCGCAGGTTGGTTTCGTCCAGCCGGGAGATGCACGCACGGAGTATCCCGATCTCCTGCCGCTGTTCATCGTAACTGTTCAACGGTTCACCCTCCTTCTCTGTAGCAGCCGGCAATTTGTCCGCACCAGCCCCGCACTAATGGAACGGCCGGTTGCGCAGTTGGGCGGAACTGTCCTATCCCCCATGACGGTTCTGGCCTTTTTCTGATGTCAGTTACTATAAACTCACAAATTCTGCATAAGTTATCACACTTTAATCATACAAGTTTTGTTATTCTACAAATTGTTCTTGCTGAAGGTACTGGGTGGTCCCCCATCGGTGTTTCTCGGAAGCCGATTTCGTGTCGGGTCTCCTGCGTAATGCAACACCCATTGTCGGGCGGCTTAGGGTAGCTCCCCAAAGCCCTGGGGAATCGGGGAGGTAGGATCTTTGCACTTCGATTGGGGGTTATCCAGGGTCCCATCCAGGGCCTCGGACCTGACACCGATGTTCGGAAAGCCGCATGGCCTTCTAACACGAGGGGCTGTGCGGTTCACCACTTTCCGGGACATCGGAATGCCTGTCGGTTCCGGGGCTCTGGATCGGCCTCTGGATTGTCCCTCATGAGACACGGGCATTGAAAGTTTGCTTTGGTGGGTTGTTTTCGGCGTGGCGGCGATGGTCGCGCTTGTCATTGAACTTCTTTTGATCTGGTGGATCTTCAAGAGTTTGGAGATGCTGAGAACCGAGCTGCGCGGTCTGCGTCAAGACATTCGGAGAGAGTAGCCGATGGAAACGCAATTCATCGTTATCCTGCTGATCCTCGCAATAAGTTCCTGTAACAACAAGGGAGAGCCGGTCAAGGACCGCGTGTTTGTCAATACCGAAGAAGGATGGTTCTACCGATGGAGGGCACAGGGCCAACCCATTCCGGTTTCTGCGATCTTCCACAGTGTTAAGGGCTTCCATGTCGAGCTCGAGAAAACGCTGGACCTCATGAGCCGGGAAATGTCGACAAAGGAACTTCCAGAGTGCCAAGTCTGGCTAGCACATGCCCGGCGAATGGTTGGGAGCCCGGAACCGTTCACGGGTTTGTCGTTCAGGATTCTATAGGGAGAGGGAACCCTTGTAATGCGGCCATTGACCCACCGGTATGCTCGCATCGGGGAAGCCCTTGGCCGGTGGCCAAATGTGGGAGCCCTCGGATCAGACCCTGCTCTAGGAGATTTCCGATGGAACCCAAGAAAAGGGTGTACCACGAAACCTTCCATTCTCCGTGGCCTGCGGTTTGCCCTGGAATGCCAGCAGCAGGGCCTTCTCTTTTCGGGAGACATCAAACGTGTGGCATTCAATGGGCAACACTCTTGATGGGCTTAGGCGCCGCCGTGATGGAGGTGGTCTTTCCGCTGGTAACGGTCTACGTCGTCTGGCGCATCTACAAAGAGATTAATTCAGCGACGATCCGTGTCAAGCAAATCGGGGATGAGGCTGTGACGTGGAAACCACGGTAGCCCACCCCGCTAATTCATGCCAACCTTTCACCAGGCCCTCGGGATCGTCATTC
>VXPS01000257.1:0-402 GCA_009839425.1 Chloroflexota bacterium | reverse complement strand
TGAGCGTCGCGGGTTGGTGGGATGCGGGAGTAGTAGTCGATCGCTTCATCGCTTGGATTGAGAAGCAGTGGAGATGAGCGTCGCCGTGGAAGACCCAAAGGTGGCGACCTACCGATTCATGACCGGGCAGATGGATCCGCCGCACATGTACGGTCGCCGATGGACCCCCGGCGAGGAACACAATGCGGTGAGGGATTACAAGGACGGGATCCCCATCAAGTGGATCGTTGAGCGGCTCGGCCGGAGCATCTACGGAACACAGGTCCGAAAATACGAAGCGACCGGCAGGTGGAAGAGGTCAGGACAGAGGAGACGCCGTCAGAGATTGAAGATCAAAGCCGTCGGGGATGCGTGATCCTGGTCCTGGTCATCATGGCCGTCGCCGCGGTTGCACTGATAGTC
>VXPS01000362.1 GCA_009839425.1 Chloroflexota bacterium | reverse complement strand
TGCCGCCGATGCGGTTCATGGCAATCGCGAGCGTGGTGTGCGCCTCGCGCGAGATGGAGCCGAAGGACATGGCGCCGGTCGCGAACCGCTTCACGATTTCGGCGGCCGGCTCCACCTCCTCCAGCGGCACGCCGTTGCCGTCCTCGCGGAACTCGAACAGGCCGCGCAAGGTCATCAGCCTGCGACTCCGGTCGTTCAGGATTGCGGCATATTCCTCGTAGCTCGCCGCATTGTTGGCACGCGAGGCATGCTGGAGCTTGGCGACCGAGTCCGGCTCCCACTGATGGCGCTCGCCGCGCAGCCGGAAAGTGTATTCGCCGCCGACATCGAGCATGTTGCGGTAGATCGGCGCATCGCCCCAGGCGGCGCGGTGCCGGGCCACGGTCTCGGCCGCCACCTCGGCGAGCGAGGCGCCCTCCACGGTGGTGGCCGTGCCGGTGAAGTAGCGCTCGACGAACTCGCTCGAAAGCCCGACCGCGTCGAAAATCTGCGCGCCGCAATAGGACTGGTATGTCGAAATGCCCATTTTGGACATGACCTTCAGCAGGCCCTTGCTGACGGCCTTGATGTAGTTCTTGCGGACCTTCTCGCGCGGGTAGCCGTCGGGGAAGGCGCCCTCCTCGTGGAGCGCATCCAGCGTCTCGAAGGCGAGATAGGGGTTGACCGCCTCCGCCCCGTAGCCCGCCAGCACGCAGAAGTGGTGCACCTCGCGGGCCTCGCCGGTTTCCAGCACGAGGCCGACGCCGGTGCGCGATCCTTCCAGGATCAGGCGGTGGTGCACGGCCGAGCATGCCAGCAGCGCCGGCAGCGCGATCCGGTCCGGCCCGACCGCGCGGTCGGACAGGATGAGGATGTTGAAGCCCTGTTCGACCGCGCGCTTCGCCTCGTCGCAAAGCTGCTCCAGGGCGGGTCCCATGCCTTCCACGCCCTCGGCGGCATCCCAGGTGGTATCCAGCGTCTCGGTCAGGAACGCCCCGCCCACGAGATCGGCCACATGGCGGATCTTGTCGAGGTCCGTGTCGGTCAGCACCGGTTGCGAGACCTCCAGGCGGCGATGCGCGCCGCCGCTGTCCAGGTCGAGCAGGTTCGGGCGCGGCCCCACCATGGAGACCAGCGACATCACCAGTTCTTCGCGGATCGAGTCGATGGGCGGGTTGGTCACCTGCGCGAACAGCTGCTTGAAATAGGTATAGAGCAGCTTCGGGCGCTCGGAGAGCACGGAGATCGGCGTGTCGGTGCCCATCGACCCCACCGGATCGTCCCCGTCCACGCCCATCGGCCGCAGGAAGACCTCCAGGTCCTCGTTCGTGTATCCGAAGGCCTGCTGGCGGTCGAGCAGACCGTCCGCCGGCGGCCGGTTGCTGGCCGCCCGCGGCGGGGCCTCGAGGTCGTCGAGCCTGAAGCGCGTGCGGGCGAGCCACTGGCCGTAAGGATGCGAACGCGCCAGTTCCGCCTTGAGTTCGCCGTCGTCCACGATGCGCTGCTGCTCCAGATCGATCAGGAACATCTTGCCGGGCTGGAGCCGCCATTGCCGGGCGATGCGTTCGGGCGGAATGTCGAGCACGCCGACTTCCGACGCCATCACCACGAGCCCGTCCGTAGTCACCAGGTAGCGCGCCGGGCGCAGGCCGTTCCGGTCGAGGGTGGCGCCGATCTGCCGCCCGTCCGTGAACGCCACCGCCGCCGGCCCGTCCCAGGGCTCCATCAGCGCGGCGTGATATTCGTAGAAGGCGCGGCGTTCCTCATCCATCAGCGGATTGCCGGCCCACGCCTCCGGAATGAGCAGCATCATCGCATGGGCGAGCGAGTAGCCGCCCCGGGTCAGGAGTTCCAGCGCATTGTCGAAGCAGGCCGTGTCGGACTGGCCGGCCGGGATCAGCGGCCAGAGCTTCTCCATGTCGTCGCCGAACAGCTTCGAACTGGTAGCGTGCCGGCGGGCAGCCATCCAATTGTAGTTGCCGCGCACCGTATTGATCTCGCCATTGTGGCAGATCATCCGGTAAGGGTGCGCCAGCCGCCAGGAAGGGAAGGTGTTGGTCGAGAAGCGCTGGTGCACGAGCGCCAGCGCGGACTCGATCCGCTCGTCCTGGAGGTCGAGATAGTAGTCGCCCAGCTGCGGCGCGAGCAGCATTCCCTTGTACACGATGGTGCGGCAGGAGAGCGAGGCGATGTAGAAGTCGTCGAGGCCCGGCGCGCCCTCGCCCGCGGCCTCGTTCTCGATCCGCTTGCGGATCACGAAGAGCTTGCGTTCGAAGGCGTCTCCCTGTTCGGTCCCGCCGCCGCGCGCGACGAAGATCTGGCGCACCATCGGCTCCGTGGCGGAGACCGTGGGGCCCAGAATTTCGCTGGCGACGGGTACCGTCCGCCAGCCGGCGACCTTCTGGCCTTCCTCGCGCACCATGCGCTCGACGAGCGCTTCGTAGACGGCGCGCGGCCCCTCGGCCCGGGGCAGGAACACGGAGCCGACCGCGTAGTCCGGCTCGTCCGGCAGGACTATGCCGGCTTCCGGCGCGACGGCGCGGAAGAGCGCGTCGGGCTTCTGTATCAGGATGCCGGAGCCGTCGCCGGCCAGCGGGTCCGCGCCGACCGCGCCCCGATGGTCGAGGTTCAGCAGGATTTCGAGGCCCTGCCGGATAATCCGGTGGGATTTGCGGTTCCGGATGTCTACGACGAACCCGACGCCGCAACTGTCATGCTCATTGCGCGGGTCGTAGAGTCCCTGCTTTGGCGGCAACGCAGACAAGGAATGTCACCTCCGCAGGTTTCGTTCGCAAAGAGCCGCCGCCTCTCAAGCCGGGTCGAGCGATGCCCAAAGGAAAGCCGATATAAAGCATTGAGGCGCAAGGTAGAAGACGGCGGGACGGTTGGTCGCAACGATTCCGGGGCTTCTGACCGTCGGTGCCGCTATGCGGTAAAGATAGGCGGCTGGAAACGGCCGGGGCGGGAGCATGGCGGAACGCATTCTGATAACCGGCGGGGCGCAACGCCTGGGGCTGGCGCTCGCGCGGGCGATGGCGGCCGAGGGACATCGCGTTGCGATCCACACGCGGCGCACCGAGCCGCCGTCCGATCTCGACCTTGTCGTGTTGCGCGGCGACCTGGACGACCCTTCGGTCCCCGCGCAGATCGTCGATGAGGCGCGGGCGCGGCTGGGCGGGCTTTCCGTGCTCGTCAACAACGCCGCGCGGTTCGAGCCGGACCGGATCGACACGTTCGACGCCGCTTCCTTCGACGCGCACATGGCTACAAACCTGCGCGCGCCGCTGCTGGCGATCCAGGCATTCGCGGCCTCGCTCGGAACGGGCGAGAAAGGGCTTGCGGTCAATATCGTGGACCAGAAGGTGCGCCATCCGGGAGCGGGCTACCTGTCCTACACGCTCAGCAAGATCGCGCTGGAGGGAGCCGTACGGGCCTTGGCGGCGGACCTGGCGCCCCGCCTCAGGGTCACTGCCATCGCACCCGGCATCGTCTATGAGAGCGCTGGCATGAAACCCGGCCGGCTGGAGACGATCGGCGCGCGGCTGCCGCTTCGGCGCGCGGCGCGGCCGGAGGAGGTCGCCGCAGCGCTCACCTACCTGATCGAAACGCCCTCGGTCACCGGCGAGACGCTTTTCGTCGATTCAGGGGAATCGCTTCGCGCGCGTTCGGTTATTCTTGGGGCAAGCTGAAGGCGGGAGGTCGCAGATGGCGGCATATGACACGGTTATTCGCGGCGGCACGGTGGTCACGGCCTCCGACATGTTCCAGGCCGATATCGGTATTGCCGGCGGGCGCGTTGCGGCGCTGGGCGAGCGCCTCGACGCAGGCGCGCATGAAATCGACGCCGGCGGCCGGCTGGTCATGCCCGGCGGGGTGGACAGCCATTGCCATATCGAGCAGCCGGGATCGACGGGCGGCACCAATGCCGACACCTTCACCAGCGGCTCGATTTCCGCAGCCTGCGGCGGCACCACTACCACGATCAGCTTTTCGCCGCAGGTCCGGGGCCGGGGTGTGAGGGAAGCGATGGACGGCTATGCCGCGCTCGCGCGCAAGTCGGTCATCGACTACTGCTTCCACATCATCGTCAACGACCCTTCCGACGCGGTGATCGAGGAGGAATTGCCCGAGCTGATCGCGGAGGGCCACCGCTCGATCAAGGTCTTTATGACCTACCCGTCGAACCGGATGGACGACGAGCAACTGCTCAAGGTCTTTGCCTGCGCGAAGAAGCACGGGGCGTTCGTCTGCGTCCACGCCGAGAACCACGACGCCATCATGTGGATGACGGACCGGCTGCTGGAGGCGGGGCTGACCTCGCCGCGCTACCACGCCTGGTCGAAGCCGCCGGTCGTCGAGCGCGAGGCCGTCCACCGGGTGATCGCGCTCGCCGAATTGCTGGACCTGCCGATCCAGGTCTTCCATGTCACCTGCGCGGAGGCGGCCGAGGAAATCCGCCGGGCGCAAGCGCGCGGCATCAAGGTGTTCGGCGAGACCTGCCCGCAATATCTGACGCTCACCGCCGACGACATGGACCGGGACGGCTTCGAGGGCGCCAAGTTCATCTGCTCGCCCGCGCCGCGCACGGA
>VXPS01000002.1 GCA_009839425.1 Chloroflexota bacterium | reverse complement strand
GCAGCGGCTCGGAAATGCCGGTCGATTCGATGAGAAGGTAGTCGAACCGGCCATCCTGCGCGAGCCGCCGCACCTCCTTGAGAAGGTCATCGCGCAGGGTGCAGCAGATGCAGCCATTGGTCATTTCGACCAGAGTCTCTTCGGTGCGGCTCAGATCTGCGCCACCGTCACGGATGAGATCGGCGTCGATGTTGACCTCGCTCATGTCGTTGACGATGACCGCGACGCGCTTGCCTTCGCGGTTGTTGAGGATGTGGTTCATCAGCGTGGTCTTGCCAGCGCCGAGGAAGCCGGAAAGTACGGTGACGGGCAGGTTCGGTCGTTCCAGGGTCTGGGTCATGGCAAGTCTTCAAAGCGTGATTGCAAAGTCGGGGGCGTTGGGTGCGATCGCGGCGTATAGCTGGGGAAAGCCGCCGGCCTGGACATCGGCAACCATGCCTTTCGCCTTAACGCCGCCCTTGCCGCACTGCTTGAGGGCGCCTTCGGCCGGCTTGCGACGTACAGCATATCGGTCGTAGATCATGAGCAGGATGCTCCGGTCCTTGTTCCGTTCATCCCGCCCCCAGCGCGTCCAGTGAGTCCTCGACCGTCGGCGATGCCCCGGATTCGACCGCCCGGCGGCGCTCCGTGTGAAACCTGCTCAAGACGGCGTTCGCCTCGGCAAGAACTTCGATGGCCTCGACATAGGCCTCGAGCCGCGCGCCCGGAAAGCCCCACAGAACGATGCCGTCGGTGAGCGAATCCATATACGCTCGGGCGCCACAGCAACCGAGACTCGCCGCGGCGGCGCCTGAGTTGGCGACTTGCGGCACCAGCGCACAGGCGGGTCGTCCCATGGCCGGGGGTGCGCCGCCATCCACGCGCGCAACTGCTTCAGTCAGCGTCAGGCTTCTGTTGGCGTCGGCAACGACGAGTACAACGCTCACGGGACCCTTTGCATCGGCGAGCGGGCTGTAAGTCACGTACGCGTAGCTCTCGGTCATCACGGGAATGCCGGCCACTTCATCGGGCTTGACATAACCCAGCCCGGTCATCGCCCCGAGAGCTGCCTCAAGTTCGGCGCCATGGCTTGCCACTGCATCGCGAAGGTTGTGCGTATGGACACCAATCGAACAGAACCGATGATCGGCAGCAGACGTCGTCAGGCCCTGCCTCGCACCCAATTCCCAGAACGAACAGCCGGCGGGCACGGGCGCCTCGGACGTGGGAGCATCGCCTGGCTCGTTCGAGAAGGTGATTGCCAGCGGCGGAACGGTGAGGCTCAACGCACTGGTCAAGCGCTGGTTTAGGCTGGCGTCTTTCATCGGTTGGATCTCCCTTCGTTGACGTTGAACGTGGGCGTCTTCAGTTCCGTCATTGGCGCGGCAATCAGCGTATCGCCGGGGATGCTGACTCGATCGCAATGTGAGATTGCGGCGCGCAGATGCTCCAGCGAGCCGGCGACTTGGCGTGGCAGTTCGACTTTGGGGGCATCTCGCCGTCCCTCAAAGCTGCGTCGGATTCGGCGCGTCGCCATAGACGGCCCTGGGATCGAAGGATTTCCGGGATTCCATGAACGCGAGCCGGGCGGGTCCGCCGGGAGGGCCGCCGAGCTCAACCGACCGGTAGAAGCAGGAACGGTATCCGACGTGACAACTGGCGCCCGAACCAGCGACCCGGACGCGCAGCCAGACGGCGTCCTGATCGTCGTCGATGCGCATCTCGGCAACCTCCTGGACGAGGCCGCTGGTCGCGCCCTTGCGCCAGAGACACTGGCGGCTTCGGCTCCAGTAGTGCGCCTCGCCGGTCGCGATCGTTCGCTGTAGAGCCTCGCCATTCATGTAGCCCAGCATCAGCACTTCGCCCGAGTTCGCGTCGGTCGCGATGCAGGGAATCAGTCCGTCGGCGTCGAAGCTAGGCGCCAGGGCGAGGCCTTCCTCGACCTGCTCGACCGTCACACGGGAAGCGAAAGGGGCGGCGGCCGCCGGAATGGACTTGTCAGACGCCATTGGAACCGCCCTTGGGGTTTTCAATCGCTGCGGGAAACTCCCGGCGGGTCGGCGGGTCGTCTCGAAAGGAGCCGGGCATGCGGCTGGCCACGATGCCGACTCCCGGCCCGGCGAGCACCGATTCTGTATGCCGGCTTCTGGCCACCGCTACGTCCATGTTCGAATCCTCTCCTGCAGCCACGCCCGGCGCTCAGGAGCACCTGGTTGCAGCAATCAAGATAGAAATGTTATAACATTTCATACCTTAACGCAAGGAGGGACAAGGCTATGGTGCCCCAGTCGATCCCCCAGTCGATCCAGCCCCAGCCCTGTACCGATCCCGACTGCCGCGGGCAGCATGTGCCGGCTGAACGGGTTGCGCTGGCGATGTCCCTCTGCAGCGAACGCGGGGTGCGGCTTACAGAGCTGCGGCGCCAGATACTGGAACTGCTCTGGGAGAGCGGTCGCCCGACGGGCGCCTATGAACTGATCGAAGCCCTCAGGCTTCGGGACTCCCGCTCGGTCGGGCCGCCCACCGTCTATCGGGCGCTTGAGTTCCTGATGTCCCAGGGGCTCGTCTCGAAGATCGAAAGCCGGAATGCTTACGTCCCCTGCGCACATCCGGAGCGTCGGCATGATTGCCTGTTCTTCATTTGCAGCGACTGCGGGGCGTCGGCCGAGTTGGAGGATTTGCGGGTCGAGCAGCTGCTTGCGGAGGATGCCGCCGTCCTTGGGTACCGCGTGACGCGACGCGTGGTAGAGGTGGATGGCACCTGTGCGAGTTGCATCGCGGCCGGCACGACCTGAATCGGCGAGAGGGGGCCCTTGGAAAGCTGGAAGCTCGATGGATCATCGCAGCGTCTGCCGGTCTCGGCGCTGACCGGTTTCCTTTGTGGCGGCAACCCTTTAGGGGAAGAACAGGTCTCCCTTCGTGCCGGCGATGCACATGAACACCCGCCACATCGAAACGACGAAGGCCTGGTTCGGCGGCGGGGCGGACCTCACGCCCATGTTCCCGGAGCGCGCGGCGGAGGAAGGCCGCGCCTTCCACGCCGCGCTCGAAGACGCCTGCAACCGCCACGACGCGGGCTACTACCCCCGCTTCAAGGCCGGGTGCGACGAGTATTTCCACCTGCCCCACCGGGACGAGCCGCGCGGTCTCGGCGGCATCTTCTTCGACAATCTGGCGAGCGGTGACTGGGAGGCGGATTTCGCCTTCGTGCAGGATGTCGGGCGGGCGGTGCTGGAGGTCTATCCCGGGATCGTGGGCATGCGGGTGGACGAGCCCTGGACCGAGGCCGACCGCATGCACCAGCTGCGCCGGCGCGGACGCTATGTGGAGTTCAACCTGCTCCACGACCGCGGAACCCGCTTCGGCCTGATGACCGGCGGCAATATCGACGCCATCCTCATGTCGCTCCCGCCACTCGCCGCCTGGGATTGAGGGGCGTTCCGGACCCCGCCCCCGGCCGGACAGGGCAGAGCACCGCGCCTGCTTGATCGGGCGGGCGGGCGGCGGCATGTTTCTCCGGACACCGGCCCGGAGCGAGGCGCCCCGCAATGCTGAGACCGGAAGACAACGAGCTGCTGTGCCGCGTCGGCCCCGGCACGCCGATGGGCGAGCTGTTCCGCCGGTTCTGGATTCCGGCGCTCGTCCCGGAGGAGCTGCCGGGGCCCGACTGCGACCCGGTGCGGCTCAGGCTCCTGGGCGAGGACCTCGTGGCCTTCCGGGACACGGGCGGCCGGATCGGCATCCTCGAAGAGAAATGCCCGCACCGGCGCGCCTCGCTCTATTTCGGCCGCAATGAGGAATGCGGCCTGCGCTGCGTCTATCACGGCTGGAAATTCGACGTGGACGGCAATTGCGTCGAGATGCCGAACGAGCCGCCCGAGACGGACTTCAAGCGCAAAGTGCGGACCAAAGCCTATCCCGCCGCCGAGTGGGGCGGCTACATCTGGGCCTATATGGGGCCGAAGGACCGGCAGCCGCCGCTCCCCGAATTCGAATGGGCCATGCTGGCGCCGGAGCACCGCTGGCAGAAGAAGTGGCAATTGCGCGCCAACTACTTCCAGGGCTTCGAGGGCGAGATGGACACCCGCCACACGACCTTCCTGCACCGCTTCGTCGATGTCTCGACCCTGTCGCCGGGTCTGGCGGCGGCGCACGGCAACTGGCAGCGGGACGGCATGCCGTCGATCCACATCCGCCCGACGGATTACGGCTTCTATTACGGCTCGCAGCGCGGCACAGTGGACAATATGTTCAACTGGCGCATCACGCAGTGGATCCTGCCGAGCAACTCGATCATCCCGCACCCGAAATACCCGATCTCCTCGCGCGCCTATATCCCCATAGACGACGAGAACACCTTCGTCTTCGGCACCTCCTACAACCCGGAAGCGCCGATGACGGAGGAGGACCGCGACTATCTGGAGACGGGCCTGGGCGCCGCGCCGCGCACCCTTCCGGGCGGCTTCGCGCCCGAGGTCAACCGCGGCAACGACTACATGCTGGACCGCGCCTCGCAGCGGGCCGGCAACGCGACCGGCATCCCCGGCGTCAACAACCAGGACCGCGCCATCGTCGAGAGCATGGGGCCCATCGTGG
>VXPS01000399.1 GCA_009839425.1 Chloroflexota bacterium | reverse complement strand
CCATAGTGTGGCGCTCGCCCGACACATCGCCGTCATTCAATGGCTTGAATGAGCGCGAATCGTGCCTATTGCAGCGTTGCCAGGTGCTTGTCGCACGCGGCCTGCGCGTTCAACAGGGCTTCGCGAGCCGGAATTTCGCCGGTGATCGCTGGCGTTGCTTCGTCGTGCAGGATGTTCCACCACTGCGCCCAACCGCTGAAGAACATGAGGCCGTAGGCGTGCGGGCTCAGGAAGTGGTCTCGGATGAGCTCCATGCTGCGGGGCATTCCTGGCTGGAAGCCAAGATATCGGTCGCTGTTGATCGCGGCGCGGTGCATGGGAATCGCTCCCCGCCCGTCAGCGACCAGGCCCTGGAAGTACTCACCCGCGATGAACGACGTGAGAATGACCGAGGCCTCGACCGTGCCGTGCTCGAGCGCCTTGACGGTGATGAAGTGCCCCAACTCATTGGTGGAGTAGGCGACCTCACCGGTCGGCGACCGTGGCGACGGCATGTTGTCCCACTCGAACCGACCGCCCACTCGAAGCTTGCGGCCGCCGGGGCCGTGAATGCCGCCGGGTTCCATGCCGATCTTGCCGGTCGCGAATGGCGCCGTGATGCCCTCGCTCAGCAGCTGCGACAACTCGCCGAGGGGAACGCCTACGCCCTCCTCGTAGGTGGCGTCTACGTACCACTCGAACGCCTCGAGCCCACCCTCGGTGGCGAAACCGGAGGCCGGCGCCGGGCGGGTCCGCTCGGTGAACAGCCAGCCGCCGTTGGCGCTGATCAGGGGCAGCCAGCGGAATTCGCCGCCGGTGCCGTGGTGCAGACCGTATTCGTTCTTGTCAGCGTTGGTGAGCTGCCGGGCCGCCTCTAGCTGCGAGTCCCAGGTCCAGTCAGCCGTTGGGGCGTCCACGCCGTCGGCATCGAACTTGTCGATGTTGTAGACGTAGCCATTGACCGCTGACATGAAGGGCATGCCGTAGAGCACGCCATCGATGTCCAGGTTCTGGAGGCTCGGGTCGTCCGGGTTTTCGCGCGACAGGATGAGGAAGTCGTCAAGGTCGATACCGGCCTTGTCGACGTGGTCCTGGAGCTGCACGAGACCCGGCGCGAACTCGCGCATCCGCGCGCCGTTCAGCACAACGACGTCACCAACCGTGCCCGCCGCGAACATGATGTTCACCTTGTCGCGGTAGAACCCGGGCGGGATTGGAATGAGGTCGTACTTGACGTTGGGGAACTGCTTGTCGAATTCCTCCAGGCCGGCCTTCATCGTCTCCCAGCGCGTCCCCGCCGCCCAGTAATTCATGAACTGGATCGGTGGCGTCGGCGCCATCTGGGGCTGGGCTTCGACCATGACTTCCCTGGTGACGACCTTCTCGACCTCTACGACCTTCTGGACTTCGACCGGGACTTCCTTCTCAACGACCTTCTCTACGACCCGTTCGACCGGGACTTCCTTCTCGACGACTCGCTCGACCGGAACTTCCTTCTCGACAATCTTCTCGACCTCGACGACCTGGGTCTCTCCACAGGCGGCGAGAATGGCCGCCGTCGCGCCGCCAAGGGAACCAACCCCAAGGGCGCGGATGACCTTACGTCGAGTCACTGGTCCGCTCATGAAACCTCCCCATATCGGTGGACACAGGCGACTCACAACCAAGTGTCACCAGTCCTCTACACGCCAAAAGCTGGGCGACTCGCCATCTGCGGTTCAGCGCGACAAGCCACCCAAGGGCGCACTATGTAACACCGGCTCCTGAAGCCTGTCAAATGACAGGCCATATTCGCTCCGTCGCGCTCTCCGGTGATCTGGCAACAATCGTGCAACCGAGCGAGGCCGGCCAGTTTTCGGGCTAGCGCTTTGTTCCTCGCTGCTGCACGCACGAATAGTGGATCTGGCACACGGCCTTTCGTTCCGAATCGTCGCGGAGGCGACCACCGACCGAGGTCATGCGCAGGAACATGCCGACCGGTGCCGATTCCAGCGCGATCGTGTTCTCCTTGCTGGAAGTGATGGTGGAACTGTTGGCCTCCCAGTCCTGCTGATAGACCACGGCGACGGCTTGATCGTCGGTCAGCATGGCGTAGATGCGACTGAAGTCCGGGCGGACAGCCACCATCTGGGGGGTAAGCCCCACGCGGATGTGCGCCAGGGCGCGCAGGTTGGCGGTGTCGACGACCTGCACGAAGGTGTCGTCGGCGTGGCCGGTGTAGGCGTAGGCGCCGTCGTAGGTGAACGTGCCGAGGATGGGTTCCGTGCCGGTCTGGAAACGCTTGACCAGTTCGAGTGCGGAAGGCTCGTAGACCGCCACGGTGTGCTTGCCGGACTCCTGCACCCAGACGGAGCCGTCGGGCGACGTCGTGAGCCGCGTCGGATGCCCGCCCTTCTTGGACTCCGCGGTGGCCAGCACCGACCCGCTGGAGGGGTCGAGGGCGACGACACGGTCGCCTTCGCCCGTCGGATAGACGAAGCGTTCCACGCCCTCCGCGTCGATGCTGAGGTCGGCGTCGGCCAGCACGCCGCCGTGCAGGGGCACATCGCTGAAGGTGTTGGTGACCTCATGGGTGGCGGTGTCGACGGTCAGGACTTCACCGGCGGCCATCTTGCTCACCAGCAGGGAGCCGTCCTGGCGGGCCTTGCCGAGGAAGACGCCCTCGGCCTCGCTGCCGAGGGGGACACGGTTGCTGATGGTCAGCGAGTCAACGTCCAGGGTAATGAGTTCGGCGCTGCCGGCGTTGAGCGTGCCGAGCCAGAGGTGGCGGCCGTCGAAGAAGTTGTTGTCGTCGTTCCAGGCCCAGGTGCCCAGGCCGTCCAGGTCGCCGGTGCGGGAGATTTCCTCGGTGAGGATGTCGATGGCGGTAACGTGGGGGGAGCTGTTGCTAAAGACTAGGATTTCGCCGGCGTCGCCGACTGGAGCCTCGGCGACTTCACCCGCCGTGCCGCCCGGTGCACTCTCTGGGCCGCCCTCGCCGCACGCGGCGGCAAGCACCGCCACCCCCAGGCCACCCATGCCAGCCAGCAGTCGTCGTCGCGGGAGTTGTGGGGTGTTCATCGTCCTCGTCCTTTCGCAGCCGGGGAACCCTCCGTCTGCTAACAACCCAGCCCGGCTATTTTGGGTCTAGCGCTTGGTACCCAGGTTCTGCGTGGCGCAATACGCCGACGTATGCCTGCAGGCTTCAGGCCGTTCCTGATCGTCACGCAGGCGGCCGCCGACGGAGGTCATGCGCAGGAACATGCCGACGGGCGGGGAGTCCAACGCGATCGTGTTCTCTTTGGTCGAGGTGATGGTGAATCTATTGGCCTCCCAGTCCTGCTGATACACCACGGCCACGGCCTGATCGTCCGTCAGCATGGCGTAGATGCGCGTGAAGTCGGGGCGCACGGCCACCATCTGCGGGTTGAGGCCGACGCGGATATGGGCCAGGGCGCGGAGGTCGGCGGTGTCCACGACCTGGACGAAGTTGTCGTCGGCGTGGCCGGTGTACGCATAGCTGCCGTCGTAGGTAAAGGTGCCCAGGATGGGCTCGGTGCCGGTCTGGAATCGCTTGACCAGTTCCAGGGCCGAGGGCTCGTACACGGCCACGGTGTGCTTGCCGGACTCCTGCACCCAGATGGAGCCGTCGGGCGAGGCGGTGAGCCGGGTCGGATGCCCGCCCTTCTTGGACTCGGCGGTGGCGAGCACGGCGCCGCTGCTGGGATCGAGGCTGACGACGCGGTCGCCTTCCCCGGTGGGATAGACGAAGCGCTCGACGCCCTCCGCGTCGATGCTGAGGTCGGCGTCGGCCAGCACGCCGCCATGGAGCGGCACGTCGCTGAAGGTATTGCTGACCTCATGGGTCGCGGTGTTGACGGTGAGGACTTCGCCGGCGGCCATCTTGCTCACGAGCAGGGAGCCGTCCTGGCGAGCCTTGCCGAGGAAGACGCCCTCGGCCTCGCTGCCGAGGGGGACACGGTTGCTGATGGTCAGCGAGTCAACGTCCAGGGTGATGAGCTCGGCGTTGCCGGCGTTGAGCGTGCCGAGCCAGAGATGCCGGCCGTCGAAGAAGTTGTTGTCGTCGTTCCAGGCCCAGGTGGCGAGACCGTCAATGTCGCCGGTGCGGGTGACTTCCTCGGTGAGGATGTCGATGGCCGTGACATGAGGGGAGCTGTTGCTGAAGACCAGGATTTCGCCGGCGTCGCCAACGGGAGCCTCGGCGACGTCGCCCGCCGTGCCACCCGGTGTGCTTTCCGGGCCGCCCTCGCCGCACGCGGCGCCAAGCAGCGCCACTCCAAGGCCACCCATGCCGGCCAGCAGTCGTCGTCGCGGGAGTTGTGGGGAGTTCATTGCCTCGGTCCTTTCACAGCCGGGCTGCCAATGGCCTGCCGGCGGCGCAGGCCGGCCGGGCGGGGCTAGCGCTTGGTACCCAGGTTTTGTGTGCCGCAGGCATACGAAATCCTGCAGGCTTCAGCACGTTCCGCGGAGTCTCGCAGTCGGCCACCGACGGATGTCATGCGCAGAAACATGCCCACCGGCGGGGACTCTAACGCAATGGTGTTCTCCTTGGTCGAGGTGATGGTGGAACTGTTGACTTCCCAATCCTGCTGGTACACCACGGCCACGGCCTGGTCGTCGGTCAGCATCGCGTAGATCCGGCTGAAGTCCGGGCGCACGGCCACCATCTGTGGAGTGAGGCCGACCCGGATGTGGGCGAGGGCGCGCAATTGGGCGGTGTCGACGACCTGCACGAAGTTGTCGTCGGCGTGGCCGGTGTAGGCATAGCTGCCGTCGTAGGTGAACGTCCCGAGGATCGGCTCCGTGCCGGTCTGAAAACGCTTGACCAGTTCGAGTGCGGAAGGCTCGTAGACCGCCACGGTGTGCTTGCCGGACTCCTGCACCCAGATGGAGCCGTCGGGCGAGGCGGTGAGTCTGGTGGGATTCCCGCCCTTCTTGGATTCGGCGGTGGCGAGCACGGCGCCGCTCGAGGGGTCGAGGCTGACGACGCGGTCGCCTTCGCCGGTGGGATAGACGAACCGCTCGACGCCTTCCGCGTCAATGCTGAGGTCGGCGTCGGCGAGGACGCCGCCGTGGAGCGGCACGTCGCTGAAGGTGTTGGTGACCTCGTGGGTAGACGTGTTGACGGTGAGGACCTCGCCGGCGCCCATCTTGCTGACGAGAAGGGTGCCGTCCTGGCGGGCCTTGCCGAGGAAGACGCCCTCGGCCTCGCTGCCGAGGGGGACGCGATTGGTGACGGTGAGGGTGTCGACGTCGAGGGTGATCAGTTCGGCGCTGCCGGCGTTGAGCGTGCCGAGCCAGAGGTGGCGGCCATCGAAAAAGTTGTTGTCGTCGTTCCAGGCCCAGGTCACGAGCCCGTCGAGGTCGCCGGTGCGGGTGACTTCCTCGGTGAGGATGTCGATGGCGGTGACGTGGGGGGAGCTGTTGCTAAAGACCAGGATTTCGCCGGCGTCGCCGACTGGAACCTCGGCGCCTTCACCCGCGTCGCCGCGGGGCGCAGCCTCCGGCCCGCCCTCGCCGCAGGCGGCGGCCAGCAGGACCACCCCCAGGCCGCCCATGCCAGCCAACAGTCGTCGTCGCGGGAGCTGTGGGGTGTTCATCGTCTCGGTCCTTTCACGGCCGGGCCACTGCCGGTCCGAAGACATAGCAGGGCGGCGCAACCTTCCGGCGCCAGCCCGAAGACTCGGGTCGGCGGCATCGCGCGTCGCGCGCCGATTATTCGTGCATGCATGCGCCTGAACCCACGCTACTGATGTCGCGAATTCACAGCTTCAGGAAGTATAGCGCCGAGCGCGATTCCAACGGAAACCCACAAGCGGCATCTTTGAGGATTCCATGAACACTCTGCCAAGCCCGACACTGGCCTTTAGGAGTCGCGCAAGGCAGAATCCCGCCATCCACGCGGCAACCAAGCCGCAGTCACAGAGGCACCCGCTCCATGAGCGACAAACTGCGAGTTGCGGTGATTACCGAACCGACCGCCTGGCATCTGGGCGCACTCATCGACGCACTCCACAACGATGAGGTCGGCGAGGTCGCGGTTGGCGATGTCACCGGCGGAACGTTCGACGAAGTCAGCGAGGGTAGCGCCGGCAAGGTGACCGCCACGTACACCGATTTGGACGCGCTGTACCGCGACTTCAAGCCACAGGTCGCCCTCGTGACCATGGAGCCCTGGCGCATGCCGCCGGTCATCACCCAGGCGTTGGATGCGGGCGCGCACGTGTTCCACGAAAAGCCGGGCTACGTGGATATTGACGACTACCGGGCAATCTACCGGTTGGCGAAGAGCCGGAATCTCCACCTCTCCATCGCCTATATCTCACGCGCCTACCCCATCGTCCAGGAAGCGCGGCGTCTGATCGCGGAGGGCTTTCTTGGCGACCTGCTGTCGTTCCAGGCCTGGTTCGTTGCCGACCAGGAGCGCACGATTCAGAACCCTGCGGCCCGCCCGCAATACGACGTCGCCGCTGGCGGATGGTTCTTCTCAAAGGAGTTGGGCGGCGGCGGACATCTGACGATTCTCGGCTGCCATTACCTTGACCTGATTCGGCATATTGCCGGGTCCGACTTCAAGTCGGTCAGCGCGTTCTGCCGTAACGTCGGCGGGGAGGCGATCACGGTCGAGGACGCCGCGGTCGTGAACCTGGAGTTCCAGAATGGCATGGTCGGCAACCTGAACTCCGGCTACTACACCAGCAGCGCCGAGTACGGCTCGTCCCGGCATAACGGGCTCATCATCTGGGGACGCGACGGCTGGCTGAAGTTCAACCCGAACGGCGAAGCCAACCAGGAACCCATGCAGTGGGCTTCCTACAGTGGCTCGCAGGCCAGCGCGCCACTTAAGTCCTGGACGTTCGACAAGGCCGGCGCCCTGAACAATCCCTACCGCGTCCTGACCGGCGAATTCTTCCGCGCCTGCCTGGACGAAGGTCCGCCGCCCATCGAGCCGGAAGCCGGCATGTGGGTGAACGAAGTTACGACCGCCGCCTACGCGTCGTCCGATTCAGGTCAGATGCTTGCAGTCTCGATCCCGGAGGTATAGGCCTCGCAGGCAGGCGCTCGTGATCGCAGTCCCGGCGCGGCCCACGGAGACCCAACCGGGGCGACAGCCATGAGCGCGGCCCCGCTGCGAGTCATTTCGGTTGGATTGGGCATTCGTGCGCAACAGCATCTGCGTGCTCAGATGGCGCTACCGGATAAATTCAAGGCCGTCGGACTCGTCGATATCCTTCCGGAGGCGTTCAAAGGCGCCCTCGGAATCACCGGCCTGCCGGACTCGGCCTGCTTCGAGACCCTGACCCAGGCCATGGCGGCGACGCCATGCGATGCCGTTGGCGTCTTTACCCCCGGCCATCTCCATACGTCCGTTATGGAAGAGGCCATCGCCGCCGGTAAGCACGTGATCGTCGAGAAGCCCTTTACGTGCAGCCTGGAACAGGCCGAACGCGTCGTCGCTGCTGCCGAGGCCAACGACGTGCGCGTGGTCGTCACCCAGAACGACCGCCTTTTTCACCCCTATCCGCTGCTGCGCGAGATGATCGCCGACAGGCGCTACGGCGAGTTGGGCGCCATCACCATGGTTCACCACAACGCCCGCGGGCGCCCTTTCGAGAACGGCGACCCGCCGATGCATCTTTGGCACCAGGGTTCGCACCAGGTCGACTCATTGCTGTCGCTGGTCCAGCGGCCGCCGCGCCGCGTTTGGGGCGTGAACGCCATCCCGGCGAACAGCAACTGGACGGCCGAGCCGCACGTCTGCGCCATCATCACCTTTGATGGCCCGGTGATCATCAGCTACACGGCCACCTCCGACGCCCAGGCCTATGAGATGTACCTCCGGCTTGAGTTCTCCGAGGCCGCAGTCAAGCTGCATGGCTTGAGCATGAATAACACGGACTTCGACCTCAAGATCACGCCGCGACAGCCCCTGGAGCGCTATCCCCGCTCAGAAGTCTTCCCCATCGGAAAGGCCGAGCGCAGCGGCCGTTGGGCCGATATCGAAAAGGAAATATGGAACGGTTTCTGGTCGCACGTCATGGAAGGCCAGGACAATCCGTGCTCGGGGCGCAACAATCTAGTGACGATTGGTGTCCTGGACGCCATCATCCGCTCGAGCTCCGAGCGAATCGCGGTGGAGTTGTAAGCCGGGGCCACTGGCACAACGAGGGAGGATCTGATGGGCAGCACACTGAGAGCCGGCGTTGTGGGGCTGACGGGTATTGGCGCACGTCCGCCGATTCCGGCCCCGAAGCACGGCTGGGGCATCTCCATGCCGCACTCGCACGCCTCCGCGTACCACTTCGTGGAGGACACAGAACTGGTGGCGGTCTGCGATCTTCGGCAGGAGGCAATCGACGAGTTCGACGTCAATTGGCGCTCCCACGTCTCCGAAGTCAACTCGTACATTGACTACCGCGAAATGCTGGACCGGGAAAACCTGGACCTGATCAGCGTGGTCACCAGCGACCACGTGCACACCCAGATCGTGATCGATGCGGCCGAGGCCGGAGTCAAGGGCATCGTCTGCGAAAAGCCGATCGCGACCACCCTGGCCGACGCTGACCGCATGATCGAGGCCGTCGAAAAGGCGGGCATTCCCATGCTGATCGACCACGTCTACCGCTGGTGGTTCCCCTGGGCCGATGTCGGCAAGCTGATCGACGACGGCGCCATCGGCGACGTAGTTCGAGTCATGTGCAACCAGGGCGGTCCCCGCGCCATGTTGTTCCGCAACGGCACGCACGTCTGCGACACCATCAACTGGTTTTCGACCGGCAATCCGACCGCTGTCTACGCGGTGGCCGAGAAGGGCTTCGAGGATTACGGCCCGCGCTACGCCAGCGACGGCGGACACGACCCGGACACCGACCCCGCGCTAAGCATCATGATCGAGTATGACAACGACGTCCGCGCATTTTGGAACGCCTGCAAGACCATGCCGGGACGCTACATCGGTCCCTTCGATATCTGGGGCACCGAGGGCCGCATTCATCTCACGAATGACTACGCCGTGCTCTACGACGATCCCGAGGAAGGTCTGCGCGGCCGGGAACTGACACCGACGCACTACACCCAGGGCCACATCGCCGGTCTGGTCACGGAGCTCGTTGGCCTGATCCGCGACGGCGGCGAGCCCAGCTGCGACGGTCGGCAGGCCAGGCAGGCGCTGGAAGTCCTGCTGGCTGCGCTCCAATCACAGGCCAGCGGTAACGTTCGCGTTCAGCTGCCGATCACGGACGCCTGAGCAAGCGCGAGGGACTCGCCCCGCAACGTGCAGCCTGGCCGGGAAGCGTGCCTCGTCGCGCTGACCGGGTACCTGGCCTCCGAGTTCTTGTCGCGCTCGCCGCCATCCTCGTGCTGCTGCTCGCCGCGTGCGGAGCTGACAAGCCCGATGCCCAACCTACGCCCACTCCTGAATTTCAGCCCACGCTCACCGCTGAACCACCGCCGGAGGCCACGCCCGAACCCACGCCGCTTGACGCGCTCGAGGCCAGGCGCTGGGACGCCGCGCTGCGCGTCTGCGACGCGCTCGAAAACACCCTGCTCGTCGGCGAACCGGCCTTCTTCCTCGGGGCGCTGCAGTTTGCTCAAAACGAGGGCATGCGACAGTCGGAGTTGTCCGAGGCTATGCAGCGCGAGTGCCCGGGTCCGTTCGGCGCGCTGCGCTATGAGCCTGACCTCATGGCCGAGTTCGAGAAGTTGCCCTGACGCAGTGGTTCGTCGCGGTCAAAGCCGCTTAGCATGGGGACTCGCGGACACGCCGAAAGCAGATCGCAGTCATGTATGACGTAGTCGTCGTCGGCGCCGGCGTCATGGGCAGCGCCACCGCCTATTGGCTGAGCCGGGCCGGCAAACGCGTGGCCCTGCTCGAACAGTTCAGCCCCGCCCATGTCCGGGCGTCGTCCGCCGACGAGTCCCGCACCATCAGGTACCAGTACCGCGGCCAGGCCGCCTATACCCGGATGGTGGCCGGGGCCGTGGAGCTGTGGAAGGAGTTCGACCGCCAGTCAGGCACCGACTTTTACCGGGAAACCGGAACGCTCACCCTGCAAACCCGGCCGGACTTCGAACCGCTGCTCGACGGCTACCAGGGTCTGTGCGACCTGGGCTATCAGCCGCGCTGGCTGGACGCCAACGACGTTCGGCGAGAGTTTCCGCAGTTCGCCAACGTGGACTCCGGCTACATCATGGAGGGCGTTGGCGGTTACATAGCCGCGGGACCGGCAACGCGCGCGCTGGCCGACGCCGCGGCCGAACAGGGCGCGGATGTATTCACGGGCGCTGAAGTCGTCGAGCTCAGCGAGTCCGGTGGGCGCGTCACGTCCGTGGCGACTGCCGGCGGACGCGCCTTCGAAGGCGAAGCGTTCGTAATCACGGCCGGCCCCTGGACCGCTCGCCTGCTCCCGAATCTTCCCGTCCGCGTGCAACCAACCGCCGCGCGCCTGCACTACTTGAAACCAGGAGATCCAGCGGCGTACGAGTACCCGCGACTGACGCCGTTCTCCGTCATGGACACCCAGTTCTACGGATTCCCCGTGCATTGGCGCGGCTGCGTCAAGGTCGCCGACGACATGATCGGCGAGCCGTTCGATCCCGACCGCGACCGTGAGCACGAGGACCCCGTCGCCCTGGCCAAGCTACGGGACTTCCTGGCCCGCCACCTGCCGGGACTTCGCGACGCCGAAATCGTCTACAGCAAGACCTGCACCTACTCGATGACCCCCGACTCGGATTTCATCATCGACCGTGTACCGAACCTCGACAACGCCCTGGTAGCGGCCGGGTTCTCGGGCCACGGGTTCAAGTTCGGCATCCTGATCGGCCAGATCATGGCCGACCTGGCCACCCGCGGCGCCACGTCCTGGGACCTGGACCGCTTCCGGCTAAGCCGCGAGACATCGGCCGTAAGCCAGCACTGGTAGGCGACGAGCTGCTGGCGATCAGTCGCGCCACACCTCGCCGAACAGCCGCAGCCAGTTGCCGCCCAGGATCTTGCGAGCGTCGTCTTCCCCGTAACCCCGCCGCAGCAGCCCCTCCGCCACGTTCACGAACTCCAGCGGCCCGGCAAAGCCATGCAGGAGCCGGAATGGCTGGGGGACCTCGCCCGACGACAGAAACGGCTCGTGGCCATGCGAGGCGCCGATCCAGGCGAACCACTCGCGGGTTTGACCCATGCAGAAGTCTGTTCCAATCGCGACCTGATCCGGACCGACCATGTCGACCAGGTAGTCCACGGCGTCCAGGTAGTCGTCCAGCGTTGAGTCATAGCCGTGCCGGTGGTGGTTGGGGAAGGCGTTGGCGCCCACCACGCCGCCTTTGGCCGTGAGGGCGCGAATGGCCTCATCAGTCTTGTTGCGCGGATAGTCCGTCTGCGAACGCGCGTTGGCGTGGGTAAAGGCCACCGGCTGCTCCGAGTGCTCGATGGTGTCCAGCACCGTGCGGTCGCCCACGTGTGAGAGGTCGATCAGGATCCCGAGCTTGTTCATCTCGCGGATCGCGGCCAGGCCAAGGACGCTCACGCCTTCGTCCGTGCGCTCCCAGCATCCATTCCCGAACAGGTTTCGCTCGTTATAGGTGAGCTGGACAATCCGCACGCCCAGCGCGTGAAAGAGCCGGAAACGCCGGACGTCGCTCTCCACCGGCGTCGCGTTCTGCCACCCCAGGATGATCCCGGTGCGTCCCTCCGCCTTGGCAGCGTGAATGTCGGCCACCGAGTGAATCGGCCTGATGTACTCGCTGAACTCCTCAAACCAGTGCAGCCAGGTCGTGATGTTGTCCAGGGTCTCCTGGAAGTTGTGCCAGATGGCTGACGTGGCATTGCAGGCCGTGACCCCGCCATCCCGCAGTTCACGAAAGATCTGCTCCGCGCCCCAGTTGCTGGTATCGAGGCCGTCAACCACCACGGCCGAATCGAATAGGCGTCGAGCCGCCGCGCTGGGAACCAACTGCTCAGTCGTCATTGCCGCCTCCGCCCGTCCGGGCCTGGGGCTTCGTCCTGCGCCCGCGAGCATAACCCGCGCTGGCATGCGACCACCCCTGCGGATTGGCTTTCGAGTAAGCTTCGTACTTGAAAAGGTGAGACGAACGCCGACGCGAAGGTAGGCCCGATATGGCTGACGAGTGGCAGGAACTCCGAGTTTCAAACGACGCCCTGGACAACCCGCCCGAACTCCGCGCCCGGATGGACACCGAGGGCTACGTCTTCCTGAAGGGCCTTTTCAACCCCGAGAACATGCGGTCGCTGCGACGCGCTATGACTGAGGTCCTCCAGGAGCACGGCTGGCTCCAGGCCGGCACCGACCCGATGGATGGCATTGCCGTCATCGAGGCCCAGTGCACCGAAGGCGATGTCGGATACACCGACGTCTACCACCAGGTCTACAAGCTGCAGGCATTCCACGAGTCCGGGCACTGGCCCGTGATCATGGACACCATGGAGAAGATCATCGACGCGCCGGTGCTCTCCCATCCCATGAAGATCGCCCGCATCTGGTTTCCCCAGTACACCGACCACACCACGCCGGCCCACCAGGACTTCGTCCATTTCCAGGGCACGTTTGATACCTACACCTGTTGGGCCCCAGTCGGCGACTGTCCGGAAGAGTTAGGCGGACTTGCCGTGGTACCCGGGACCCACAAGGTCGGAAAGGTCGTCGATCACCACTTCTCCCTGGGCGCCGGCTCGCTGGTCGTGGACGAACAGGTCCAGGAAGGCCCCTGGCACTCAACCAACTACGAAATCGGCGACGCCTTGCTGTTCCACAGCCTCACGGTCCACAAGGCCCTGCCCAACGTCACCGAAGACCGCATGCGCATCTCGCTGGACAACCGCTACCAATCCGTCCACGAGCCGATCGCCGAACACATGCTCACGCCCCACCTGTCGCAGGACAACGCCTACGACTGGGACGACGTATACGCCGATTGGTCGGACGACGCGCTCAAGTTCTACTGGACCGGCCGCGACCAGGCGACCGTTCCCCGTGACCTCAGCTACGGCGAGCGCGGATTCGCCGAGGCCGTGGAGCGTGCTGCCCAGGGCGACCCGGCGGCGCGGCTCCATCTCGAGCGGATTGTTCGCCGGGACCCCACGTCGGACAACGCGCGCAAGGCGGCTGCGGCGCTGGCGACCTAAATTACGAGGCGCGGCAACCCGCCCGAACCCAGGTCGTTCCTGGCGCTGGACTCCGCCGCTAGCCCTGCGCTCCATCGGCGGGCCGCCGGTTGGAGGTCTGAGCCGCTGCCCGTGTGGCCGTAGGCGAGCCCGCTCCCTGGCCCACGCGCTCGACCACTGCGCCCGAGTAATAGTGCGTCAGAATCTCGTCGAACGAATGTCCGGCGCGGGCCATGCCCTGTGCGCCCCACTGGCTCATCCCCACGCCGTGCCCGAAGCCGCGTCCGTTGACGATGAGACGCGGCGGCAGACGAAACTCAGCGATGTCCAGCGACCCGCGCACAAGTTGCACGCCGGCCGGCGCCTCGGCGAAGGCCACGCTGCGACGCTGCTGCTCCAATTCGAACCCGTCGGCTTGCAACGCGGCCACGCGCCGGGGCGTTGGGTTCAGCAACACCAGGCGCTCGCCCGGCACGGTTCGGAACTCGGCAAATCCGCTGGGCAGACCCAGGGTGATTCGAATGTCATCTCCGAACAGGGTCACCGCGCCTTGACTGCCGAGCAACTCCACCTCCGCGGGCTGCCCGCTCTGGTCCGCGCGCAGCACGCGAACCTCGTTGAGTTCCCCAAGGACGCCGCTGGCAGTTTGGATATCGGCCAGCCGCTGCAGCGGAATGGTCCTGGTCCAGCGGTAACCCTCAGCCCCCCAACTGGTGCTCAGGGCTTCCACGTCGCTTGGCGATGGCACGCCGCGCAGATACGGCACGTCCCGTCCCCAAACGTTGACCGCGCTGGTGGTGTGATCGCCCATGTTCGAGGCGTAGTACGCGGCAATGAGATCGCCTTCATACATCGCCACGACGCCCGAGGTTTCTTGCACCGCCTTAATCGTTGACGGGTGCTCGCTCGCGACCCCGCCATAGGCCTGGCAAAACTGCGAATCGCAGAGGTCATAGTCGGCCGACGGATCCACCTGCCGCAGGGCGTAATTGCGCGCGGCCACGGCTTGAGCCTTAAGGGCCTCGACTTCCCAGGTCGGCGGTATTTCAGACCCCACCACCGATGCCAGGTAGTCGGCCAGCCGCAATTCGTTCACGACCTGCGGGTCGCCGCCGCTGAAGTCGACCCGAACGCGGCCGCGATACGGCCGGTCGTTGATGGTCGTCACGTCGGCCAAATTGCTCGGCTGGATGTCGATCAGCTGTGGAAGAGGCGCCAGGACTCGAGCGCCGACATGCAGGCCCGCGCGCGGTGTTGACAGCGCGGGTGCGACACCGACTTCCGAGCGCACCACCCGGCGGTCGCGGTAAACACGGCCGTCCCAGCCATACGGCCCAATCAAGAGCTGCCCGTCCGGCCGCGATCCATCCGGTGTCCGAGTCGCCAGCGCGTCGACCATCGGCGTCGTGTCGACGTCTGGAAGCCGCAGGTAGCGCAGGGCCCACCCGACAGTCATTCGGGATGTCTCGGCCGGCAGCGGGTGCGAGTCCACCTTTACCGTCGCCGTCGGCGGTGGGATCAGTCGCAGGGCGCCGGGCGCCACCGTCAATTGGACCCGGATGGTCTCCGGCAAGATTGGGGCGGCGGCGGACGGCGGCGAGCCGAAAACGAACGCGCCCACCAGTGCCAGAACAACACAAATGGCCCGCCCGGCCATCCAGCCGGACGGGCCACTCGACCAACGGTTAGTTGGTGGGTCCTTCTTTCTTCGCTGGAGGCATCTCCGCGTCGGCGGTGGCAGTCGTCTCGCCGTCCGTGGACTTCGCCTCGTCCTCGCCATCTCCTTCTCCTTCTTCGTCCTCCTCATTGCGCGCCTCTTCGCGGAATTCGCGCACGCTCGTGCCGAGCGCGCGGCCGACGCCCGCGATCCGACCAGCGCCAAACACGGCGATGACGATCAGCAGAATGATGATGAGCTCGAACGGTCCAACGTTGAAGGGCATGTCCCTCCTCTTTCTTGTGAGCGATTAGCCGCCGGGCAACCCGCCGGTCCCGCCTGCGCGGTGCAGGCTGGCGGACCGCAACGATTCGGGTCGCGGGACCGTCGGATGCCCCTGCACCCGAAGGTCCGGTTCCCGAAGCGGCGCACCGGTCACCGTAACGATACGCGATTGTGCCATTCCAACCGGCCTTGCACCGGCAATTCCGCATGACTCAGCCCCGCGCCGCCAGCGCCCGGTAGCCGAAGTCCAGCAAGGTCTCGGCGTCGGCCAGACGGTCCTCGCTTCCCAGCAACACCACCATCAGCCGCCGAGACCCGCGCTGCGCCGCCACGATCAGGTTGCCGCCGGCCTCTTCAGTCTGCCCGGTCTTGACGCCAATTGCGCCCTCGTAGGTCCACAGCAGCCCGTTCAGGTTCCGCACGCTGTATGCCCGGTTTGCGCCCCCCCCGGGAATGACATAGACCTGCGTGGCGACAACTCTCGCGAGCAGCGGAAACCGATCGATCGCGTCCGCCGCCAGCACCGCCATGTCGAAAGCCGTGCTGTACTGGTCGTCCGCGTCCCGGCCGCTGGGGTTGGCAAAGTGGGTGTCGTTGAGGTCCAGCCGGCGGGCCAGGTCATTCATCTGCGCCACCGTGTAATCGTGGCCGCCAATGCCGTCCGCAATGCTGGCGGCGGCGTCGTTGGCGGACGGCAACAGCAGCGCGTACAGCAGCTGTTCCAGGGTCAGTACATCGCCTGCCCAGAGACCAGCCAGGGCTGAAGGCTCACTCGTCGCGCTCTCCGGTACCTGAATCCGCGTGTCCGGTGGCGCCTGTTCCAGCGCCACGATCGCCGTGGCCAACTTGGCCAGGCTGGCCGGAGGGCGACGCTCCCCGGGGTTCTTGGAGAACACCACCGTTCGCTCGCCCATGTCCACCAGCAGGGCTGAGCGCGCTGAAATCGGTGGCGCTTCCACTGGCCGCGTAGAGGGGCTGTCGATAAATGGGGCGCTCGTCGGCGCGCGCTGAACGCCGGATTTCGAGACCTCGGGCGACAGGAGATTGACAACGCGACCTGAGTCCGGCGGCGGTGGCTCAAACGACGACAGCAACCGCACCACCAGCAAAATCCCCGCTATCAGCAACAGGCCCATGAACACGATGCTGGCCAGGTGCCGCAGTTGGTTTCGTTGGGCGTGGCGTGCCTTGGCCACGGCCGAGCGGTCCCGCAGCCGCGTGTGGTAGATCGGCGGCGGAATATCGGCCGGTCGGCGTCGCACCGGTCGGGCGAACAGGGCATCCTGCGACCAGTCGTCGTCCAGCTCGGGCCGGGGCGGAGCGCGGCGGCTCATGGCCGTTGCGCTTCGAGGAATTCCAGGCTGCGCCGGTATTCGTCCTCGCTGATCAGACGCTCACTCATGTAGAGATTCAACATGGCGGGCAGCGTCACGATCGAGATCAGGCGCAGCCCGTGATACTCCAACCGGCGCGCGGCGCCCACGTCACGGTCAACCAGCACGATCACGTCCCGCACCCGCAGCCCTTCGCCGCGCAGCGCTTGCGCCGTCTGAATCACCGAGCCGCCGGACGTAATCAGGTCATCCACCAGCAACACATGTTGGCCCGGCAGGAATCGCCCGACGATCTCCAGCCTGCTCGGATCGGACTCTGGCTTGACATAAATCAGCGGCATGTCGCAGGTCAGCGAGTACGCCGTGGCTAGATGGAGTCCGCCCATCGGCACGCCGGCCACCAGCTCGAAGGGCTCCGCCCGCTGATGCCGGCGGGTCTCAGCCAGGTTCGCCGCGTCACGCACCAGGGCCGCGGCCGTCCGCAGCGCCGCGGGCACCGCCACCAGGCGCTTAGGGTCAACGTAGACCGGCGAGTTCACCGTGGACCGGCCCAGCGTGTAACTGCCGAACTGGATACCGCCCAGTTCGTAGATCTGCCGGGCCAGGTCGAGGGCGCTGAGTTCGTCCGTGAGCGCTTCTCCGCGTGTGTGAAAACAAACGCCCAACAGCCCCGCCGGCGCCCCCCAGCGGCGGACCGGGCGTGTGGAGATTATTGTCAAGTCGCATTAGCGGGTCAAGACCTTTCTGGCTGAGCTAGCGGTCGTGTTGCTCCCGCTCTTTCCGCATAGGCAGTCCTTTGCGAAATGTCCAGGCTCTTCGAAGGCGCAGCGGCTATTTCTCCCTCTCCCCGTGGAGACCTTTGCAAAACGCCCCTCGTGCTCGAAGGTGCGGGAGCTTCCGGTCTTGATCGATGCGCCAGCACCTGCGGGCGGACTCCGATCTCCAAGGGGCGTGGCGCTCTTCACCCTCTCCGAGGGCAGAGGCAGATTCCGGCGTCTTCGCCGGAAATCGGTGAGGGGTCTTCCGGGCAACCAGCCTCAGATTACGCAAGGGTCTCTTCTGGGGGAGGGTTGGGATGAGGGTCTTCCGGGTACCCTCCCTCGGGTTACGTAAAGGTCTCGCTGGGACAGGCTTGAGGTGAGGGGCGAAGCCCCTCACAAATCAGACTTGCCACTAACGGCGAAGCGGCGGTGTCGCCGCGCGTGGGACAATTGACCACCGGGCGGCGGACCCGGCGCCGCGCTCCGGCCGGCCCTCACCAGCGGACCACGACCTATCCGAATCCTTTGGCGGCTGATTCTTTACCTGCGCACGCAAAAACTGCTGCTTGCGGGCATGCTCGTCACGCTCACGCTCGGCTCGCTGCTGCGCACCCTGCCGCCCACCCTGAGCAAGATCGCCATCGACGACGGCGTACTGGCCGACAACCTGGGCGTGCTGTTCGTCACGATCGGCCTCTTCGTCGGGGCGGTTGTGCTGTCAAACGTCGCCATGGCTGGGCGTCTCTACGCCGCCCGTTACAGCGCGCAGAAGGTCATCCACGACATTCGCAACGATCTCTATACCCACCTCAGCGCCAAGTCCATGAGCTTCTTCGACCGCCACCAGACCGGCGATCTCATGTCGCGGGTCACCAACGACGTCAACATGATCCAGTTTTTCTTCAACATGGCCGGCACCGTCATCCTGTCCTCGATCGCGCTCACGGCCATGAACTTGATATTCATGTTCGCGCTGGACTGGGTATTGGCGCTGGCGATCCTGGGGCTGGTCCCCTTCTTCGTCGCGATGCAGTCCGTCGCCAAGCGCGTGGTGCCGCTCTTTCGACAATCGAATCAGCAGATGGGCGTGGTGAACGTCGAAATTCGCGAGGCCATCTCCGGCATCAAGGTCATCCAGGCCTTCGGCCGCGAGCATTACCAGGAAGAACGCTTCGACCGGGAAAACTGGAAACTGCGCGATCTGCGCACCCGCGTGCTGCGGACCTTTGCCCTCTACTCCCAGGGTATCGAGCTGATCGCCGGCGCCGCGACGGCCCTGATTCTGGGCCTGGGAGCTTGGCGGATTGTCAACGGCGACTTCACCCTCGGTGGACTGGTGGCCTTCCAGGGCTACCTGCTCCTGATGCTGGCGCCCACGCGCTTCCTCGGCTTTGCCGTCCAGATCACGCAGCAGGCCGTCACCTCTGGCGAGCGGGTCTTCCAGATCATTGATACGCCGCTGGACGTGCAGGAGAAGCCCGATGCCCATCCGCTGCCCGAAGTGCGTGGCGAAATCGAATTCGACCGGGTCACCTTCCAGTACGGCGACCGCGACCCGATCCTGCGCGACCTCTCGGTCCATGTGCCGGCCGGCGGCTCGCTCGCCATTGTCGGACGCAGCGGCTCGGGCAAGAGCACCCTGGCCAACCTGCTGCCCCGCTTCTACGACCCTACCCAGGGCGCCATCCGGGTTGATGGGCACGACCTGCGGGACATCCGCCTGCAAGACCTCCGGTCGGGCATCGGCATGGTCATGCAGGAGACCTTCCTCTTCAACATGACCGTCGCCGACAACTTGCGCTTCGGACGCAAGAACGCGAGCCACGAGGACCTGGAAGCGGCGACGCGCATGGCCGCAGCCCACGAATTCATCACGGAATTGCCCCAGGGCTACGACACGCTCATTGGCGATCGCGGCGTGCGCCTCTCCGGCGGCCAGCGCCAGCGAGTCGCCATCGCCCGCGCCCTCCTCGTGCGTCCCGCCATCCTGGTGCTGGACGAGGCCACCTCCAGTGTCGACACCCGCACTGACCGGGCCATCCAGCGCGCGCTGGAGCAGCTGATGCAGGAGCGCACCACCATCGTGATCGCCCACAGGCTTTCGACCATTCGCCGGGTCGACCAGATCATCGTGGTTGACGGCGGACGGATCGTCGCCCGCGGCACCCACGAGGAACTGCTGGAAACCAGCGACGACTACCGCGCCATCTACGAACTGCAGTTTCGTCTGCAGGAAGAGTCCCTGGCGATTGAAGCTGGCGGGGAGGTCAACGTCTGATGGGTATGCGTCAGACCTACGTCGATACCTCCAACCTCAGCGGCCGCACCGTCGCCGGCACCCTGCGGCGCTTGCTCTACTACGTCGGTCTGCACCGGCGCCATATCGGAATCGCCTTCGCGGCGCTGTCCGTCGCCTCGCTCTTGAACATGGTGCCGCCCTGGGCCTTGAAGATCGCCGTCGACGACTTCATCCCGCAGGCGGACGCGGCCGGGGCTGTGCGAATAGCCGGAGCCATGCTGCTGGTCTACCTAGCGCGCGGCGCCCTGAACTATCTGAACTTCTACCTCTTCGCGCGCAGCAGCCAGACCATCGTCTACCAGGTTTCGCGCGACATGTTTACGCGGCTGGTCCGTCACTCCATGCGCTTCTTCGAGAGCCAGCGAACCGGCGAGACAGTCTCGCACCTGACCGCTGACGTCACCGCCGTCCAGCAGGCCATGCAGGGCCAGGTCCTCACGGCCAGCGCCGGCATCGTCACGATGCTGCTGTACCTGGTCGTCATGCTCACGCTCGACTGGCGTCTGACCCTGGTCATTCTGTCCGTCGTGCCCCTCATGCTCATCGCCAGCGTCATCACCGCCCGCATGCTGCGCGTGCGCTACCGCCGCGTGCAGGAATCCATCGCCAACATCAACACCGCGATCGAGGAAAACGTCAGCGGCGTGCGTGTCAGCCGCGCCTTCGCCCGCGAGGAAGCCGATGCCCGCCGCTTCCAGACCGAGAACCGCGCCAACCTGCAGGCCAACCTCAACACCACAATGGTGGAGTCAATTGCCACGCCGGTAATCGAGGGTCTCAGCACCCTCAGCGTGGCGGCCCTGCTGGCCTACGGCGGCTGGCAAATCACCATCGGCGAAATGCAGCCCGGCACCCTCATCGCCTTTCTGGCCTACGTCCAGATCTTTCACCAGCCGATGACGGAGCTGGTGCGCGTCAACTACGTCATTCAGTCTGGCCTGGCCGCGGCCGACCGGATCTTCCAGTTCATGGACGTACCGCGACACATCGTCGACCGGCCCTCCGCCGTGGACCTGGTCCAGCCGCGCGGACAAGTCGAGTTTCGCAATGTCGGCTTCAGCTACGACGGCACGACGCCGGTGCTCCAGGACATCTCCGTGACCGCCGAGCCTGGCCAGACCGTCGCCCTCGTCGGCGCCACCGGCTCCGGCAAGACCACCATGGTCAACCTCATCGCCCGCTTCTACGACCCCACGTCGGGCCAGATCCTGGTCGACGGCGCCGATCTCCGCGATCTGCGCATGGAAAGCCTCCGCTCGCGCCTTGCCTTCGTGCCCCAGGAGACCTTTCTCTTCAGCGGCACCATCGCCGAGAACATTCGCTACGGCGACCCTGACGCCGGCGACTCCCAGGTCGCGGCGGCGGCCGCCTTGGCTCGAGCCGACGAATTCATCGAGCAGTTGGACGACGGCTACGAAACCATCGTCGGCGACGGCGGACTCCGCCTCTCACGCGGCCAGCAGCAGCGCGTCGCGCTGGCCCGCGCCATCCTCGCCGATCCGGCCGTGCTGGTGTTGGACGAAGCCACCTCCGACATCGACACCGAATCCGAATACGAGATCCAGCAGGCCCTGGTCCAGGTCATGCGCAACCGCACCAGCTTCGTCATCGCCCACCGCCTCTCCACCATCCGCAACGCCGACCTCATCGTGGTCCTCGACGAAGGCCGCATCGTCCAGCGCGGCGCCCACACCGACCTCATCGCCCAACCCGGCCCCTACCGCGACCTCCACGCCGCCCAATTCGACGACCCACCGGAATCCGGACCCACACCGGCCTAGGCCCGCTCAACGGTACGATGAGACTCCGGTACCGACGTGCGGCGCCGTCATATCTGAAGACCTGATGACGTCCCAGCGTTCCTCCTCAGTCCTCGAGGCCATGGCCGGCCCATACGATCCGGCCTCTGTCGAAGCCCGGCTCTACGACACCTGGGACGAGTCCGGCGCCTTCCAGCCGTCGGGCGACCCCGGGCGGCGCCCGTTCACCATCGCCATCCCCCCGCCCAACATCACCGGCCAGCTGCACAACGGCCATGTCCTCTTCGTTGCCTACCAGGACCTGATGATTCGCTGGCAGCGCATGCACGGCCGCGCTGCCCTGTGGCTGCCCGGCACCGACCACGCGGCCATCGCCACCCAGAACGTGATCGAGCGCGAACTCGCCAAGGAAGGCCTGTCACGTCACGACCTGGGTCGCGAAGGCTTCGAAAAGCGGTTCTGGCAGTGGAAGGACGAAGTCGGAAACAGCATCAACGACCAGCTTCGCCGTCTCGGCGCCTCCGTCGACTGGACCCGGGAGCACTTCACGCTCGACGAGCAGCTCTCGCGCGCCGTCCGCGAAGCCTTCGTGCGTCTCTACGAAAAGGGCCTCATCTACCGCGGCCGCTACATGGTCAACTGGTGCCCCGACGACCAATCCGCCATCAGCGACCTCGAAGTCGAGTACCAGGACGTCGAAGGCTCCCTCTGGCACATCCGCTATCCCCTCGTTGACGGCGGCCACCTGACTGTGGCCACTACGCGCCCCGAGACGATGTTGGGCGATACCGCCATTGCCGTGCATCCGGACGACGAGCGCTACCAGTCGCTGGTCGGCCAGGAAGCTCTGGTTCCCGGAATCGGCCGCCGCATACCGATCATCGCCGACGCCTTTGTCGATCCCGAGTTTGGGTCCGGCGCCGTCAAGGTCACGCCAGGGCACGATCCAAACGACGCGGCCATGGGCGAACGTCACGACTTGCCGGTGATCAACATCATGAACGGTGACGGCACGCTGAACGACAACGCCGGACGCTGGTCCGGCCGGGACCGATTCGATGCCCGGGAGGCCTACCTGGAGTTTCTGCAAGCCGAGGGCCTGCTGGAGCGCGTCGAGCCGCACACGCACTCGGTCGGCCACTGCTCGCGCGACGGCGCGGTCATTGAGCCGCTGGTATCCGAGCAGTGGTTCGTGAACGCCAGGCCACTGGCCGATGCCGCCGCAGCCGCCGTCAACGATGGACGCATCCGATTCCATCCCGCCCGATTCAAGAACGAGTTCCTGCGCTGGCTGGACGAGATTCAACCGTGGTGTATTTCGCGCCAGCTCTGGCTGGGCCACCGGATCCCCGTCTGGTACTGCCAGGACTGCGGCGCCGTGATCGTTGCCCGCGAGGATCCGAGCTCCTGCCCGGTGTGCGGCGGGCGGAATCTCCGGCAGGACCCGGACGTGCTCGACACCTGGTTCAGCTCAGGCCTGTGGCCCTTCTCGACCCTCGGCTGGCCGGACGACACCCCGGACCTGCGCCGGTTCTACCCGACCGACGTGATGGAAACGGGCTACGACATCATCTTCTTCTGGGTCGCCCGCATGGTCATGCTCGGACTCGAGCTGGTCGGCGAGGTGCCGTTTCACGACGTGTATTTCCACGGCCTGGTGCGGCATCTCGATGGTTCCAAGGTCAGCAAGACCAACTACCAACCCGGCGACGATCCGCTCGAAACCATCGAGGCCTACGGCGCCGACGCCATGCGCTTCAGCTTCGTCACCGCCGCCGCGCCCGGCAACGACATGCGGCTCGACTTGCGCCAGGTGGAGCGGGGCGGTCACTTCGCCAACAAGATCTGGAATGGTGCCAAGTTCGTCATCGGCGCGATGGAACGAACGTCCGGCGCTGCGGCCGGCGAGCCGTCCCTGATCGATCGCTGGATCCTCAGCCGCTTCAACCAAGTCCACGCCGACGCGATTCGGGACGTCGAACGGTTCCGATTCGGCGAAGCCGGTCGCACCCTCCACGACTTCCTGTGGACCGAGTTCTTCGACTGGTACGTCGAGGCCGCCAAGATTCGCCTCTACGGCGATGACCCGGCCGCCGCCGCTCGTACGGCGCTCACCTTAGCGACCGTCCTGGACGGCTCCCTGCGGCTGCTGCACCCGTTCATGCCATACGTCACAGAGGAAATCTGGCGCCATTTCCGCGCCGCGGGCGGCGCGGGCGACTCCCCCGAGCTCCTGATTGAGACGCCGATCCCTTCGGCTTCCCCAAACGTCGACCAGGGTGCGATCGCACAAGTTCGAGCGCTGATCGAGATTGTCCAGAGCATTCGCAACGCCCGGCACGAGTCAGGCGTGGAGGCCGGCCGGCAGGTGGAGGCGCGCGTCATTGGTGGCGACGACGGGCTTGAATCCCAGGCGGTGTTCATCCAGCGACTCGCCCGCGTGGATCCGCTCACGTTTCACGTGGCCGATACGACCTTCCATGAACCCGCCGTCACGGCGCGCGCCGGCGGCGTGGAAATCTTCCTGCCGCTGGCCGGGATGGTCGATCTCACCGCCGAGCGCGAGCGCCTGGCACGCGAGTTAGCCGATGCCGAAGCGACGCTCGGCCGGGCCGAGCAATTGCTGGCCAACCCGCGCTTCGTGGAGCGCGCACCGGAGGCCGTGGTGGCCAAGGAGCGCGATCGGGCACGGGCCGCCAGCGAGCGGGTCGCTCAAGTCAAGGAACGTCAGGCCGCGCTGGTCGAGTCGCCGTAGTTCGACGCGTCAGTCAGCGCTCGGGCGATCCGGTCGCGGGCGGCTAGTCCTCCGCTCGAACGTACAGCTCGCGCATGGCCGTTGGTCCACGCATCATCGCGCCCCGCACGCCGCGTTCGCGGGCAGCCGCCACGTCCTCGATGGCCGGCCGAACCTGCGACGAGAGCTGGTCGATGTAGTGCAGCGCGATGGCCTCCGGCAGCATCGGTTCGGTCACCGCGGCAAACTCCAATAGGCCCTGGTGACTGAGCACCAGGTGCCGCAGCAGGGTCGCGATTTCGCCGTCACATCCCGTGGCCGCCAGGGCGCGGTCTAGGATCCGTACCCCCTGCACCATGTGGCCTTCCAGGTTGCCGGCGTCGGTGTAGACAATGCTCGCCTGCAAGTCCAGTTCCTCCAGCTTGCCCAGGTCGTGAAGCACGACACCCGCCAATAGCAGGTCGCGATCCAGCTGCGGATAGACGCGGGCCACGCGGTCGGCAATCTGCAACATCTCCACCGTGTGCTCCGCCAACCCGCCGATCCAGGCGTGGTGCCGGGTCTTGGCGGCCGGCCATTGGGGAAGCCTTTCGGCAACCAGCGGATCAGCAATCACGGCGCGCAGCACGTCCTTCAACTCGGGCGACTCGATAGATTCAATGGCGTCGCGGATTGAACCGGTGAGCGCTTCGGCACTCCGGGTCGAGCGCGGCAGGTATTCAGAGGCGTCCCAGGTCTCACCGGAGGGTTCCAGCCTGTCGATCTTGATGTTGACGCGGTTTCGAAACTCGTCGGCGCGACCCTCCACCTCGTAAGGCTGGCCCGCCCTAACGGCTGCGATCTGGGCCTCGGAGACCTGGAAGAGCACGGCGTCAATCGTGGCGCCAGCGCGGTCGCGCCGGGTCATTCGTAGAAAGCGATTCCCGGTACGAGCCTCGCGAACCTCGACGGATGCAACCAGGAACACGGCATGGACGTAACTGCCCGGAGTAATTTCAGCGATGTTCAAAGGCGCAGGCTTACCGTGGACGTTGGGGGACACCTCATCCTACTGGCCGGCGCCCCGCGGGTTGCGCCCCAAGCCTCGAAGTGGTCAGCGACGTCGGCGAAGTGCGTCGCGAAGTCGCTGCCTCAATGACGGGCGTTGGTCCGGGAGCTCGATCACCTGCCCACGCCACATGACTGGGGTGCCGCGGCCACCCGGCGAACGGGCCGATCGTCGCTCCATGATCCCGCGCACCAAGGCCGACGCGAACACAACGGCGCCCGTAACGGCCACGATCGATGCAAACTGCCGTAGGAAGATCGAAAGAAACAACGCCGCAACGACCAGCACGGCCGCCGTGACCAGCATTTCCCCAGTCGTCGAAAAGCGGTTCCTGATCCATTGGCCGAGAAGCTCAATGTAGTTTCGACCAGGTTGATTCGGCTGTGGCGCCCGCGAAACTCTTCGCTTCGGCGGTGGCGCTGTGGATTCGGCTCGATCGAGGATTTCCTTGACCTCGTCCTGCCAGCTTTTGGGCATATACAACTTCGTGGAGGGCTGTGCTTCGAGTATATCGTCGCGCCAATGTTCGTGGCGTAGCACGAATCCGGCTTGATGTCGGTGGCCCCCAGTAGCGGCGTCCATCTAGCGTCAACAAGCTGGCTATGCTTCCCCCATGTCGACGCCCGCAACCGACCCCTTCGAGATCGAAGTCTTCCGTCACCTCTTCGCCTCGGTCGCCGAGGAGATGGGAGTCACGGTTCAGCGCAGCGCGCATTCGCCCAACATCAAGGAGCGGCGCGACCACTCGTGCGCCGTGTTCGATGCCGACGGCCGCATGATCGCCCAGGCGGCCCACATACCCGTTCATCTCGGATCCATGCCCGCCTCCGTATCGGCAGCGATCGAGGCTTACGAAGGCAAGGCGCCAATCCGAGGCGACGTGCTAATCGTGAACGACCCCTATCTCGGTGGCACCCACCTCCCCGACATCACCACCGTTTCACCCGTCTTCGTGGGTTCGGAGCGCCGGCCCGCGCACTGGGGATGGGTGGCAACCCGTGCCCACCACGCCGACGTGGGCGGCCTGGCGCCAGGCTCCATGCCTCCCTCGACCGAGCTCTATCACGAAGGCTTGATCATCCCGCCGCTCAAGCTCGTAGACGCGGGCACGCTGGACGAGCAGCTCGTGGAAATCATTTGCCGCAACGTCCGCACACCCGAGGAGCGCCGCGGCGACCTTGAAGCGCAGCTGGCCTCGCATCGGGTGGGCGAAGCACGCCTGGCCGAATTCGCCCGTCGCTACGGTGCCGAGCCCCTGCGCCAGCGAGCCGAGGCGCTGCTGGCCTATTCAGAAGAACTGGCCAGGGCGCGTCTACGAGTAGTTCCCGACGGCACATACAGCTTTACCGACTACCTGGATGACGACGGCGTCGGGGGGGCTCCGATACCGATCAGGGTCACCATTCAGGCGCGAAGCGGGCAACTCAGGTTCGACTTCACCGGCACTGGACCCGCGGCGGCCGGCGCGCTGAACGCGCCCGAAGCCGTCACGCGCTCAGCGGTCATTTACGTCGCGCGCTGTCTGATGGGCGACGACGTGCCCGCCAACGACGGGGCAACCGCGCCGCTTGAGGTCATCGTCCCGGCCGGCACCGTCCTCAATCCGCCGCGGCCGCACGCCGTGGCGGCCGGCAACGTGGAGACCTCGCAGCGCGTGGTTGACGTCCTATGGGGCGCGCTGGCCGACGCGCTGCCCGACGTAGTCCCCGCCGCCAGCCAGGGCACGATGAACAACCTGATCATCGGCGGCATAGACCCTCGACACCGTCGTGCGTTTACCTACTACGAGACCATCGCCGGCGGCGCTGGCGCCGGCCCGCAGGGCTCGGGTGCCGACGCCGTTCAGGTGGCAATGACGAACACGCTGAACACACCCATCGAAGCCATGGAACTGGCCTATCCCCTGGCCGCCCGCCGCTACGAGGTCCGTCGCGGATCAGGCGGCAACGGCCGCCATCGTGGCGGTGATGGTGTGATTCGCGAAATCGAGACCCTGGTGCCCTCCGTCGTCACCATCGTGACCGAACGACGCTTGCGTCGACCGTGGGGTGCTGGCGGCGGCGCTTCGGGAAACCCCGGCGTCAACCGCGGAACAATCGATGGGAGCGTGCGCGAACTGCCCGGCAAGGCCTCGCTGGAATTGGCCGCGGGAGACGTGATCCGAATCGAAACGCCCGGCGGCGGCGGCTGGGGTGCGTCACGTTCACCCGACGAACCCGCCTAGAAAAACCCGAACCGCCGTTTCGGCGGGGCCTCCACGCTGACCTCATCCGGAGTGAATTCCACGGAGAATGCCTCGTGGTGGATGGCCCCGGTCGGAGTCAAATCGCTCTCCATCAGGCTGATCTGCGACACGGTGAAGAGTCCTAGCCGGTCGAGTTCCATTGCTTCGAACCCGCGGCTGATCGAGCGGCGCGCCGTTGGTGCGGCCATTCGCCCGATGCGCGCGAGGGTGACGTGCGGACTGAACGGCCGCCGGTCCACCCGCAGTCCTAGGCCGCGCACCGCCTCCAGCACCGCCGCCTGCAAGTCGCGCAGGGCCTCGGATTCGCCGCTGATCCCGGCCCACGCAACCCGCGGCTCGCGATTCTCCGGGAAGGTGCCTCCACCGCTGAACCCAATGCTGAACGGGTGTCGGCCCCGCACGGCCGCCTGCATCCCGGACCGAACGCTATCGGTGCTCTGTGCCGGAATGTTTCCCAGAAAAGCCAGCGTAAGGTGCAGGTTCTCGGGCGTGACTGTTCGAATGTGCCGCGATACGCGAGCCAATGACGCCGCTTCGGCAGCCAGCGCGTCCCGAAACGGCTTGGGGATCGTGACAGCCACGAATGCCCGCATAGGCGGCCAGTATAGTGAGGTTAACCATCTACTGATGGGCCTCGGATTGCTCGCGCACCCGCGAGCGTCGGCCGACCTTGGGAATACCAAATGACAGCCGCGATTCCAGAGCGCCTTGCGGTCCAGCCAGCCGATCCGGCAGCTCCCGCCGAGCGTGCCGCCACAATTGAGGCGCTGCGCGAACGGCTCTCGCAACACTTGCCGTCAAACGTCCTGGCACTCAGCGGCACCGCCGAACTGGCTGTGATGGTCGCGGAAACCGTGGACGATCCCGCCAACGACGTGTTCTGGGATCGGGCCGACCACGCGCTCGCCCACGATCTGCTGCTGAAGGGCTTGGCCGAAGTAAAGGCCACGGAGTCACCCGGCCGCGCGGCTTCTGAGGCGGCCGGCGTGGCTGTAGCCCGCACGTTGCGTCGCGAACGCCAGCCGGTCGTAGCCGTGCTGGACGAGGCCGGACTGGGAACTGGTCTGGCCTTCGAAGCCGTGAACCACGTTGGTCACCTGCAAGTTCCGTTCGTCCTGATTCTGGTTGACGCCCAGACGCCGCGTGGACGCAACGCCGGAGCCATGGCTCGCTATCTGACTCGCGTGCGCGGTCACGCCCGCTACTCCGACGCCAAGAACCTGATTGAAACGACGCTTGGACGCATGCCCGCGGGCGAACAGGCGGTGGAAGTGGCGCGGCGGCTCAAGAATTCGGTTCGTGAGCTGCTAATCCCGACCGAGATGTGGGAAGAGTTGCTGGGTTTCATGTACCTGGGACCGGTTGACGCGCACAATCTGGAGGCTCTGAGCGAACTGCTGCGCCTGGCGCTCCGGGTCGGGCGTCCGGTGGTCCTGCATGTGACGCTTGAAGGGCGCGCACCGGTCCGATCCACGTCACACGACGCCGTCGCCGACCTGGGTGACCTCGAGCAGGCCCTCGCGGACGCAATGGCGGGTGACGAGCGACGCTTGTTGATCGCGACCGACACCCACGGCGCGCTGGATGCCGCCCTAGTGGCCGAGCAGGCTCCCGAGCGGTATTTCGACCTTGGCTTGGGTGGATCACACGCCGTGTCCTTTGCTGGCAGCCTGGCCGCGCAGGGCTACCGACCGATCGTGGTTCTCGGCGACTCCAGCTTGGAATCCGCCCTGCCGGCCCTAACCGCCGAGCCTCGCCATCGCGACGGCCCGGTGACGATCATTTGCGCAGCCCGTCGCCTGGGGCTCCGCTGTCCTGTGCAGGCGGCTCTTCGCGCGGCAGGCTTCGCCTGGATCGATCCGCATACCCATGGCGGATGGTCCGAGGCCTTCCGGGTGGCCGACGCCAACCAGCATTGGACGTTTCTCACGCCTGAGGCGCCGAGCCCGGCCTGACGATCCGGGCCGCGCCGGGCGGCACAATGCCGCGAAGCCTTACGCCAGGAGTCTCACTCATTCCCCGGGCTAACGAAGCAAGCCTGCCCGCCTCCGTTCGGATCGACGTGCATACGCACATCGTGCCGCCGGACGTGGTCCTCGGCCGCCGGCGCTACAGCCAGGCCGACCTCTGGTTCGGGCGGCTTTATCGAAACGAGCGTCGCGTGCTCGCCTCGACGGACGATCTGCGCCGCAGCATGCGACGGGCGGACCTTGCCGCCAGCGTGGCCTTTGGGTTCGCTTGGCGCGATCCGGGACTGTGCCGGGCCAACAATGACTACGTGCTGGATGCGGCGGCTGCGAGCAACGGCGGCGGAGGACAGATTCTTCCATTCTGTGTCGTCCCGCCCGGCGACCTGGACTTTGCCGCCGCGGAAATGGAGCGCTGCCGCGCCCTCGGCGCGCTTGGTGTCGGCGAGATCTTTCCCCAGGGTCAGGGCTGGAATCTCAACGACCGGTCCGCCGTCCGATACTTCGTGGACACAGTTCGAAGCTTGAGGCTCATCCTGACTGTCCACACCAGCGAGCCTGTCGGCCATACCTATCCCGGCAAGGACAGCACCACTCCAGACGCGATCTGGTCCGTGATCGAAGCCGCGGAAGGCGAGGTGCCCATCATCCTGGCGCACTGGGGCGGCGGTCTCGCCTTTTACGAGTTGATGCCCGAAATCCACCAGCAGGCCCAAAACGTCTACTACGACTCCTCGGCCAGCCACTTGCTCTATCGGCCGGAGGTGTTCCAGGTGATGAGCCAGCTTGCTCCGGGACGCGTACTTTTCGGCAGCGACTACCCGCTAATTCGTCAGACGCGAGCCATTCGGCTGGCTAGCCAGGCTGGCTTGGCGGGCCAAGACCTGGGCGCATTGTTGGGCGGCAACGCCCGGAGTCTGGGACTCGGTGAGACCTGCCGCGATACCGCCCCCTAGACCGTCCGTACCTTCTCGCGCTCGATCTCGGCCATTAGCCGCTCGATGTGTGTTGGGTTGTAGCCCGCCGCGCGCGCCTGCTCCGTTAGGCCCTCGGCTTCCATGAGACCGTCGGCGTGCGTCTCGGTTCCGGGTTCTTCACGCACCGCCACTTGCAGCGCGTCGCGCGCTCGCAGGTAGAACGACCGCCCCATGTCTTCGCCTTCGTCCTCGTCAGCCAATACACCCAGCAAGCGCTTCGCCAGGATCACCGCCGAAGCCGCGTCTGCCGCATAGCCATCCGCGCCGATCTCATCGGCATAGCGCTGTGTGACCGGCGCCCCGCCGATGATGCAGTGCACTTGGTCCGCCAGCCCCGCCGCTTCAACGGCCTCAATCGTGTTGCGCATGTTCGTCATGGTGGTCGTCAACAGGGCCGACATGCCGATGATGTTCGCGTTCTGTGCGACCGCGTTCTGGATGTACTCGTCCGGGTGGGTGTCGATGCCGGTGTCGTGAACGCCGAATCCGGCGCCTTCGAGCATCATGGCCACCAGGTTCTTGCCGATATCGTGCAGGTCGCCCCGCACGGTACCGATCACCACCTGGCCCACTGGTTCGATTCCCGACGCGGCCAGGATCGGCCGAAGAATCGCCATACCCGCCTTCATTGCCCGCGCCGAGATCAGCACCTCGGGCACGTAGTACTGGTTGGTGCGGAAAAGCTCGCCCACCACATCCATGCCCGGAATCATCCCGTCGTTGATGATCGACGAGGCTTCCACGCCTTCGTCGAGCGCCGTGCGAACCGTGGAATCCACGGTCGGGGCATCGCCTCGAATGATGGCGTTGCCAAGGTCCTTGAACGCTTGCTCCACGTCGAAGCTGGACATCAACGCCCTTCCTTAGGCCAACCGACAGGACGCCAAACCCGGGTTCTGGTGTGCCGCCGACTCTCTGGCGGGGATACTAGCGGGCGACGTTGCGCGACAACCACGGAATAACTCTAGCAATTCACCGGTGCATTGACGGCCGAATAGCCTCGCGCGGTGCCTGCGTCGTGCTCGCCAGCGGCAGCTCCCACAAGCTGGCCGAGTTCCGGCGAGTTTTCGAAGGTTCGCGTGTGCGCCTGCTCTCGCCCGTTGAGTTGGGCTGCCAGTGCGACGTTGACGAGTCGGGCGAGACCTTCGCCGCAAACGCGCGCCTCAAGGCCGTCGCCTACGCGCGGGCCTGTCGTTGGTGGTCGCTCGGCGACGATTCCGGGCTTGAAATCGACGCACTCAACGGCGCACCGGGCATCCGCTCCAGCCGCTTCGCCGGTCCGGCCGCTACGGACGACGACCGGAACACCCGGGTGCTGGAGATACTGACCGACGTTGCTCAAGATGATCGAACCGCCCGGTACCGCTGCGCGGTTGCCGTCGCTGATCCCCAGGGCGTCATCGCTTTCGAGATGGAAGCCACTGTTGAGGGCGTCATTGGCCACGCGCCGTCCGGCGACGGTGGCTTTGGATACGACCCACTGTTCATCGTGGGACCGGGAAACACGACGATGGCCGAGTTGCCCGGAGTGGCTAAGGACGTCATTAGCCACCGCGGTCAAGGCGGCCGAGCCGCCCGGGCATTCCTGGAACGCGTACTGCTCCGCGCCGGAGCCTGAGTCCTGAAATTGCCGGCTTCAGACACTCTCCAGGCGCCATCAGGCGGGCGCCGTGGGTGCTTGACCTTTACCCCTGCCCTATGGGTTCCGGTGAAAGGCGGCGGGGTGACTATCAACATCTCGTCAATTCGAACCAACATCACACGACAACAGGGCAACTCAAGCGACTAGCGAGCGAACCGACGACGAAAATCCTCCAGACTGCATCCGTGTAGTGCTGGCCACCGCTAACGCGGGCAAGATCGCTGAGTTTCGGCGCATATTCGCCGGTTCCCGTGTGCGGCTGCTTTCGCCGACGGACTTGGGCTGCGGCATCGATGTGGATGAGACTGGTGCCACCCTTGCCGAGAACGCCCGCCTTAAAGCCATCGCATACGCAAGGTCGTGCCGACAATGGGCTCTGGCCGACGACTCCGGCCTGGAGATCGACGCGCTGGGCGGCATACCGGGCGTCCGGTCTAGCCGATTTGCCGGACCCAATGCCACGGACATTGATCGGAATTGCCGGGTGATCGAACTGGTTCGCGGTGTCACAGACGGTGATCGATCCGCCCGCTACCGCTGCGCTGTTGCAATAGCCAATCCGAACGGAGCCATCGCTTACGAGACGGAAGCGACGGTGGAGGGCTTCATCGGCCATTCGCTGCAGGGTGAGCGCGGCTTTGGCTTCGACCCGCTATTCGTCGTCGGACCCGGCACTACGACAATGGCGGAACTGCCAGGAGTGGCAAAAGACGTCATCGGCGATCGTGGCCAGGGCGGACGCGCCGCGCGCGCTTTCCTGGAACGCGTAGGAGTCCGCGGCGAGCCCTGAACCTTGAACTCCCGCCGACACTCATCCCTTCGGCGCTGGCCAGATGCCGGGTGCCGGACGGCTGGCTCTGACCTGGCCTCTGATAGTCTCGCTACCCCATGACGGACGATGCGAACGCCCCGCCGCCGCTCGCCGGCCGCACGGCGCTGGTAACCGGCGCCGGCTCCGGCTTTGGCCGTGCCATCAGCCAGCGTCTCGCCCTGGATGGCGCCCACCTGGGCCTGGCCGAACTCTACGCAAGTGCCGCCGAAGAGACCCGCAATCTAATCGAATCCGACGGCGGTAAAGCGCTCGTTGTCCAAACCGACGTCACTGACTACGCCGCCATGCAAGCCGCCGTGCAAGCCGTGACCGACCGGTGGGGCCGGCTTGACATCATGGTCAACAACGCCGGCATCACGATTCGCGAGGCGTTTCTAGACCTCACGGTCGACGCCTTCGACAAGGTCATGGCCGCCAACCTCACCGGCGTCTACCACGGCGTTCGCGCCGCGGGCCTGCAGATGAAGGCGCAGGGCGGCGGCGTGATCATCAACATGTCGTCCATCCGCGCCAATGTCGGCGGCTTCATTCATACGTCCTACTGCGCCTCCAAGGGCGGCGTTCGCATGCTCACCAAGGCCGCCGCCGTAGAACTTGGGCCTTACGGCGTGCGTGTCTGTGCCATCGGACCTGGAGTGGCCGAAACCCCGCTCACGGAATCGCTCTTGGCCAGCCCCGAGGCGCTGGACGATCAACTGTCCCGAGTTCCCATGGGCCGGCTCGGACAGTCCGAGGACATATCGGAGGTCGCCGCATTCCTTGCCTCCGACGACGCCGCCTACGTCACCGGCGCCACGCTCTACGTGGACGGCGGGGAGATGACGCACTGATGCAACCGGTGGCTATCGTGACCGGAGCCGCCCACGGCATAGGGCGAGCCTGCGTCGAACGCCTGGCCGCCGATGGCTACCAGATAGTCGCGACGGATGTCGATGGTGAGGCCCTGTCTGACTGGGTCGAGCAATCGGGCCTAAATGATTCGGTTGAAGCCCGGGAGCTAAACGTTGCCGACGTTCCCGCTGGCCAGGCCCTCGTTGCAGACACAGTTGCCGTTCACGGCCGCGTGGACGCATTAGCCAACGTGGCTGGCTACACCAGGCGCCTGTCGCTGGAAGAGATTGACACCCAGATCTGGAATGACATGCTCGCCGTGCACGTGCGCGGACCGGTCTTCCTGACCAAAGCCGTCGCCGAGGATATGATTCGCCGGGGCGAACCAGGGTCGATCGTCCAGGTCAGCTCCATTCGGTCCGAATCGGCCGAGCCTGGCCAGGCCCACTACTGCTCCGCCAAGGGTGCTCTGCGGACGGTGACGCGGGCTATTGCCCAGGAACTGGCCCCGCACCAGATTCGAGTCAACTGCGTCGGCCCCGGCCTCACGGCTACTCGCATGACCGCCGACGTCCGTGCGACTCCGGAGCTATACGAGCAGCGCAAGGCCACCGTTCCCCTCGGGCGCTATGCGTCCGCCGCCGAGATTGCGAGTTGCGTCGCCTTCCTGCTGTCCCCGCGCTCGGCCTACGTAACCGGCACGACCCTTTATGCCGACGGCGGCTATCTGGCCGCGTTGGGCAAGATGCGGAAGTGGTGAAACTGCCGGTTCGCTGGCTGATCCAAACGGCAAAATCCTGGCCCTGTAGTCAGTAACCGGTGGGATACTGGGGCTGTGAGCACCGCCCCGCGGGCGCCGTTTCGCCCGTCCAGCCGGCGCGGCCAGAACTTCCTTGTGGATCGGGCCGTGCAACGGCGCATTGCATCCGCCGCCGCCCTTCCGCCCGGCGCCACCGTCGTCGAGATCGGCGCGGGGACCGGCAACCTGACCGAGGCGCTGCTCGCGCACGGTCTGCGTGTGACCGCCGTGGAGATCGAGGACGTGCTCGTGGCACGCCTGCGCGACCGCTTTCGCAATCGTGACCATGTCCAGATCGTGTCAGGGGACGCCCGGCGGCTTGACCTGCACCAACTGGCGGGAGGCCCGTTTCACGTGGTGGCGAACCTGCCGTACAGCGTGGGCACCCGGCTGGTCGTGAGCTTCGTCACAGCCCCCAAACCGCCCCGCAGTCTCACCGTGCTCCTGCAGCGGGAAGTCGCGCGCCGTCTGACGGCCCAGCCGGGCGATATGGCGCTCCTCAGCGTCATCGTCCAGTCCTTCGCCCGCGCTCGCCGTCTCTTCGACGTGCCGCCTGAAGCGTTTCGCCCGCGGCCCAAGGTGATCTCGACCCTCGTACGAATTGACCCGGTTCGACGAACCGGCCTCGACATCGAGTCAGCGGAGGCCCGCATCGCCGTTGCCCGACATGGTTTCGCCCAGACCCGCAAGAAGCTTCGAAACTCCCTGGCAGCTGGCCTGGGCCGTCGCGAGCCTGAGGTCGGCGCAGCGCTTGAAGCCGCCGGTATTGACCCGGGTCGACGACCGCAAACGCTCGCACTCGGCGAGTGGGACCAGGTTGTCGCCGCGCTACGTGTCGGGCAGCCAGCGGAACATTCGGGAAGCGGTGCCACGTGAAGCGCTGGATGCGCCGCTGGCGTCTCCAATCAGGACCGTCGTTCAATCCCGAGCGCGTAATCGTCGGTCTAGGGAACCCGGGCGCGGCCTATGTCGGCACCCGCCACAACGTGGGATTCCTGGTCTGCGACCGCTTGGCCACGCCAGGCCAGGCCCGCTGGCGCGCCGCTCGCTACCGAGCAGAAGTCTGGACCGGTCAGATCGAAGGCTTGCCCGTGTGTCTGCTCAAGCCGCAGACCTTCGTCAACGGGTCGGGATCCGCCGTCCAGGCCGCCCTCCGCACGTTCGGCCTGGACCCGTCGCGTCTCATCCTGGTGCACGACGATCTCGACCTGGCCTTCGCTCGTATCCGTATTCGACCCTCTGGCGGCAGCGGCGGCCACAACGGCATGCGCTCGATCATTCGTACGCTGGGCACTGACCAATTCGTGCGCGTCAAGATTGGGCTCGGCCGCCCGCCGCCTGCTGTCGATCCCGCCGACTACGTACTCTCACCCTTTGCTCCGGCGGAGCGCGACGACGCCATCCGGGCCGTGGAACGTGCGGCCGCTGCCATTCGTGCGCTCCTGACCACCGATCTGGACTCGACGATGCAGCAATTCAATCAACCCAATGGCATTCACCGGCCTGCTTGAACTGCTCGCCGAAGAGCCGTCTCTGGCCGCCGCCGCGTCGCGCGCGCTGAACGGCCCGCATCCGCTCACGGTTGAAGTCCGCGACGGCGTCAAGTCCACGGTACTCGCCTTGCTCGGTCGTCAGGCCGGCCGACCGCTAATCGTCGTCACGGCCGAGGACGGCCGCGCGGCCGAACTTGCCCACGACATCGGCATGTGGTCAGACGCGCGTCCCGTCCTGCACTTCCCTGACCCCGATCAACCCGCCTACTCGATGTTGGCCATCGCCGGCGACGTGCTCGCCCAGCGCGTCGCGGCGCTCGGGCAACTGGCACGCGCCCGCGAGTCCGGCGGCTCCTCCCCGCCCATCGTCGTCACCTCCGTTCGGGCCCTGTTGCGACGCCTAGTCCCGCCTGATGAATTTCGCACCCACTTCCTGTCCCTAACGCCCGGTGCCGCCGCCGACTTGCCGGACGTGATGCGCCGTTTGTCCGCGCTTGGGTACGAATCGACGCCGCTCGTCGAGCGGCCCGGCGAATTCGCCCACCGTGGCGGCATCGTCGACATC
>VXPS01000349.1 GCA_009839425.1 Chloroflexota bacterium | reverse complement strand
ACCCCCCCGCCGCGGCGCGCGCGGCGGCCGGCGGGGGGGGGCGGGGACAGTCTAGGGGGTGTCTGACGTCCGGCGATCAGGCGCGGACCCGCGAGCTTCAACGAACTGACGGATGCTCGGTCCGGTTCGCCCAAGAGACGAGGGGGGTTTGCGCATCTCCGGAGGGTTCGAGTGAAGGCGTGGCCATCCGGGGCGTGGGGGGGTGGGCGGTCAGGTGGGAGCCGGTGGAATTGACGCTCGACGCCAGTCGCTGAACAATCGCGGACTGCCCCAAGACTTGCGAAACGACCACCGTCGGGGCCGAGGGAACTGATGACCGACGCGACGTCCGCCACGCCGTATTACACGATCGGCTTCAGTGAGAGCATCCTCCAGCACCTGAGGCGGCACACGGCGGACACCCATGCCGCGCATTTGCTCCCCTATCTCATGCCGGGCCTGCGGGTGCTGGACCTGGGGTGCGGGCCGGGCACCCTGTCGGTTGGTCTGGCCGAGGCGATAGCACCCGGGGAGCTATACGGCGTCGATATGGAGCAGTCGCAGGTGGACCTGGCGACGTCGATCGCCGAAGCGGGCGGCCACGACAACGCGACGTTCCAGGTTGGCGACGTGACCGAGCTTGCATTCGACGACGATTCGTTCGATGTCGTTCACGGCCACTCGATCCTTGCACATGTTCCTGACACTCAAGCCGTGCTCACCGAGGCGCAGCGAGTTCTGAAACCCGGCGGCCTCGTCGCCTTCCGGGAATGGATCTTCGACGGATCGTTTCTCGCGCCCGACTTTGAAGTGATTTACGACGCCTGGGCCACATTGGCGGAACTCATTACCGCAGATGACGGGCATCCCAATATCGGGCGGGACCTCAAGCGACATCTGCTCGAGGCGGGATTCACAGACGTGATGCCAGCAGCTTCGTTCACGTCCTACACCACAGCCGAAGACGTTGGTTACATCTCACGTGTCATCGAAAACTGGTTCTTCTCGGCCGACGTGCGTGCCTCGGCAACGGCGTACGGCGTAGCGACGCAGCAGCAGCTCGACAACCTGGAGCAGGCGCTCAAGCGGTGGATCAGCCACCCCGGCGCCTTTGGCGCGGTGGCCTACGGCGAGGTCATCGCCCACAAACCGCCGCGCTGATCCGCACCCCTAGGACTCCGGAAGCAACGCTCTGACAGCCGGACCTTCATCGGCCGTGGACTTCTGCGGGCAGCCTGATGCTGGCGCTCAGGGATTGCTTCAGGATGCGCTGATGGTTGGCATGGTCACGGGTGCGTCGGGGGTGAGGGCGGCGAGGGCGGCGGTGCGGGCTTCGAGAACGGTCTGGACGATCTGGTTGCGGGGGATGGACTGGCGGTCGGTGGCGGCGCGGGGTTTGAACTCGACGGCGGAGGCGGCCAGGGTGCGGCGGCTGACGGTGCAGCGGAAGGGCAGGCCGATCAGGTCGGCGTCGTTGAACTTGACGCCGGCGCTGTCGCCGCGGTCGTCCAGCAGGACGGAGAGGCCGGCTTCTTCCAGTTCCCCGGCCAGGCGCTCGGCGTCGGCGGCGACGTCGCCGGTCCCCCGCTGGACGATGTGGACGTCGTAAGGGGCCACGCTGACGGGCCAGATGATGCCGGCGTCGTCGTGATAGCGCTCCACCACCGAGGCGGCCAGGCGGCCGACGCCGATGCCGTAGGAGCCCATGACGAAGGGGTGGCGGCGGCCGTCGGCACCGAGGTACTGGGCGTCGAGCCTGTCGCTGTAGTAGGTGCCGAGCTTGAAGGTGTTGCCGATCTCGATGCCGGTCATGAGCTCCAGCGGTTCGTCGTGTTCGACGCTGCGGTCTCCGGATTGAACCTGGGCAATGTCGCCGCGCAGGTCGGCCTGAAAGTCTCGGGGGTAGTTGACGTTGACGAGGTGGAAGCCCGGCTCGTTGGCGCCCGCGACGAGGTTGGTTGCCGACTCGACGGAGTCGTCGACCACGACAGTGACGTTGGATAGACCGACCGGTGAGGCGTAGCCGGCGACCAGGCCGGCGGCTTCGAGTTCCTGGGCGGCGGCGAGGCGCAGGTCGGGCGCTTGCAACAGGCTGCGGAGCTTGGCCTCGTTGACCTGCAGGTCGCCGCGGATGGCGACGAAGGCCAGGGCGTCGCCGGTCCAGTAGAAGACGGCCTTGAGGGTCTGGTGGGTCTCCACGCCCAGGTAGGCGGCGACGTCGTCGATGGTTTCCTGGCCGGGGGTGGCGACCTTTTCGATTGGCTGCGCTTCGCCGTGGTCGAAGACGGGCTTCTGGGCGGTGGCGATTTCAATGTTGGCGGCGTAGCGGCCGGAGGCGCTGACGACCAGGGTGTCCTCGCCGGCCTCGGTGAGGCAGTGGAACTCGTGGGCGCCGGAGCCCTGCATGGCGCCGGCGTCGGATTCGACGATGGCGGGCTCGATGCCGCAGCGGCGGAAGGCGCGCAGGTAGGCGTCCATGAAGTCCTGGTAGGTGGCCTCCTGGCTCTCCAGATCGGTGTCGAAGCTGTAGGCGTCCTTCATGGTGAACTCGCGCACGCGCAGCAGGCCGCCGCGGGGGCGAGGTTCGTCGCGAAACTTGGTCTGGAAGTGGTAGATGCAGACGGGGAGCTGGCGGTAGGAGGAGGCGACCCACTGGCCGAGTTCGGTGGCGACTTCCTCATGGGTCATGGCCAGCACCATGTCGCGGCCCCAGCGGTCCTTGAGGCGGGCCATTTCCGATCCAACCGAGTGGAAACGGCCGGTGCGCTCCCAGAGGTCGGAGGGGTGGACGACGGGCATGAGGAGTTCCTGGCAGCCGATTCGATCCATCTCCTCGCGAACGACCTGCACAACCCGACAGTGAACCCGCCAGCCCAGCGGCAGCAGGCTGTAGATGCCCGCGCCCAGCGGCCGGATGTAGCCGGCGCGCAGGAGCAGGCGGTGGGAAACGATCGTGGCCTCGGCGGGGTCGTCCCGAAGCGTGCGGGCGAAGAGGCGCGACATGCGTTGCATGGGAGCGGGGCCAGGAGGAGGGGGGTCGAGAGGCCGCTCAGTGTATCCGCGGCCCGTGGTGCGGCAGAGATTCTGACGGCAATGTTTCACGTGAAACATCCGGCGGTGGAGGCTGGGGAGGCGGCGTGTCGCGTTCGCCGGGCTGGGCGGTCGCGGATAGGCTGCGGACGAGCCTCAGGGGCTGAGATGGAGTCGCATGGACAATCTGTTCGGAGGCCGGCCGGCGGCTGAGCCACCTGACCTGGGGGCGCTGCGGCGGCCGTTGCCGGACGGTGTTGACGTCGATCTAGCGTTCGCCTGGCCGCTGCTGGAGTCGCATGCGGGGGAACCGGGCACGGCGGCGTCGGATTGCGCGTGGAGCGTGTTTGGGCACTACCGGCTGGCGGCGGTGGCGGCGGCGCGGGCGGCCGAGGTCGACCCGGCCACGGCGGAGTTCGACCTGCTGGCGGGCGCGGCCCTGCGGCATGTGGCAGACAGCGTCTGGCAAGCCGGCCGCTGGCTGGCCGAGGCCTTTGACCTGCGGCTCTCGCCGCGCGTGCGACCGGACCCGGGAGGTCGCGAATTGACCGGGCGCCTGATGTTCCTGGACCCGGCGCTGGGCTCGGCGCTGCAGGAGCGGCGGATCTGGCTGGGTGATATCGCGGGAATCGGGCGGCGGGTGAGCCAGTCGCCGGCGACGTTTCGGGAGGGTGGATCGGATCGCGTGCCGGGGCCGATTGGCCGAGCGCCGGTGGCCGAGGCGTTGCAAGGGCACCTGGAGGAACTTGACGGCTTTCTGCGAGCCGTGGTGGCGGCCATCGAGCGCCACAGCGCTGCCGGCGGCAGGCCGCGCGAGGAGCCGGATGAGGCGTGGTTAAACGACTGAGGGGCTCGCCACAGGCGTTTGGATCGCAGTGCTCCGCGGCTGCAGGGCGGGACAGAGCGCGCTCACGAGGGATTGGTTGCTCCGACCAGGGCGGCTACAGTGGTTGGCGGTCGGGTGCCACTTGGAGTCCGACGGGCGGCGGACCAGGACGACACAGGGAGCGTGCGGAATGTCGCCAGAATTGATCGGGATTCTCAGCGTCGGGGTTGCGCTTGGGGGCATTCTCGGCGCCATGATCATGGCGCTGTGGCGCGATGTGATCAGCCTGACCGAGCGCGTGGCCAGGATTGAGGGCGTGATCGAGGGCGTGCTGAACAGCCGGGACGGGCCGCCTCCCAGGTAGGACCGGTCGTCGGCTGACGGATTCGGTTCTCCACCGTCTCTAGGCCAGCTCGCGCACTGCCCCAATAGGCCATCTGCACGCAGAACCGGACAACAGCCCGGCTAGACGACCTAGGCCTCAGCCGCTCCAGGCGATGGTGTGGAGCCAGGGGGTTTGGGTGGGGGCGGGCCAGGTGTTTTGTTGGTGGATGGTGAAGTTGGCGGTTTGGAGGGCGGCGGCGAGGGTTTCGGGCGTGAGGTCGGTGAAGTGGCGGGGGAGGGAGCCTTGCCAGGAGGTGGTTCGGACGCCGGCGCCCTGGCGGACGACGATGTAGAGCCAGCCGTTGTTGAGGACGCGGTGGAATTCGGTCAGCGCGTGGGGGATGGCCGAGGGCGGGAGGTGGCCGAGGGCGGGAGGTGGCCGAGGGCGGCGAAGCA
>VXPS01000411.1 GCA_009839425.1 Chloroflexota bacterium | reverse complement strand
CCCCCCCACCCCTGCGCTTATTTTTTTTCCTTCGTACTGGGCAACCCCATATTCCTCTTGGTCTCGTGGGGTCTGATTTGTGTTTTAGATCCCGCGACCGCACTGTATGTTGACGAGCAGCCGGTTTCCTTCGGCGGCCGCAACCTTGATGTCTATGCCACGGACCTGAGCCGCATCGAGGTGCTGCCCGGCCCCCAGGGCACCCTGTATGGCGCCAGTTCCCAGTCCGGGACGGTGCGCCTGATCACCAACAAGCCGGATCCCACCAGATACAGCGCTGGGGTCAAGATCGGCGCCTCTTCCACCAAGGGCGGCGACATCAGCAATTCCCAGGAAGCGTTCGCGAACATCCCGCTGTCCGACCGGGCGGCGCTGCGCATCGTCGGCTATCGAGACCACCAAGCTGGCTGGATCGACAATATCCTTAACGATCCCGCCAACGGCGGATTCTCGCCAGTCATCGACCTGCTGAATCGCAACGACATTTCCGCATCACCCGTCAACCCCGCGAGCACGTTTGAAGCCGCAGACAACAGTCACTTGGTCGAGAACGACTTCAACGATGCCGACTATGTCGGCGGGCGGGTGAGCCTCTCCTATGACTTCAACGACGATTGGAGCGCCGTCGTACAGCACGTCCAGCAATCGCTGGAGACCGATGGGGTGTTCGCCTATGACCCGAACCTCGACGGCAAGAGCAGCGCCAACCGCTTCACCCTTGACAGCACGGAGGACGACTTCGGCCTGACCATGCTGACGGTCGAGGGCCGGGCGGGCATGCTCGACCTGATCTATGCCACAGGCTACTTGGACCGGGAAGTGGACGCCTACGTCGACTACACCGACTACACCAACGGCGGTGGCTACCAGGTGTATTACCTCTGCCCAGGATATGCGGATGATGGCACTTGGGCCCGGTCCGGTGCGGCCAGCACGCCCGTCATGTGTCACGATCCGGAGGCGCAGTACCAGGAGTTCACCGACAACCGGCGCTGGACCCACGAGTTCCGCATCTCCACGCCCCAGGAGCACCGGGCGCGCCTGACCGCCGGGGTCTTTTACGACGACCAGAAAACCGAAGGGGTCGGCGCCTTCGAGGATGCGGCCACCTTTGATGACGGGGACGGCTCCTGGCCGGCAATGGCCTTGGTTGGCGATGCTGGCCCAGGCACCAACTCGCCCGGCACGCCCTACAACCCCAAGGTGACGTTCGTTAACGACTACACTCGAGAAATCGAGCAGATCGCCGTGTTCGGCCACTTCGAATTCGACCTCACCGACAACGTGACCGCCAGCCTCGGCGCCCGCTGGTACGACCTCGATTTCGAATTTAAGGGCGCGAGCAGCTTTTCCTTCGGATGCAAGTACGCCCCCTTGGATGAGGTGTGCGACTCCAGTGTCAGAAGGGGCGGCTTCGACGCGACGAGCCGAACTTCCGGCAATAACGTAACCGAGCGCTTGCGGGCGCTGGGTGTCGGAACGCTGGAAGCCTTGCAGGCTGCTGGCAGGGGCGATTGCCGGCCTGAAGTGGCAAATACCCCCGCCTGCCGCGGCACAGTGTTCGCCCGCTTCCCGGGCACTGCTGAAGCCCTCTACGCGGACATTCAGGACGGCTCGTTCAATGTTGACGATCTGAACGATGATGGCGTCCTGAACGAATCCGACGTCATTCTGCGGGCTTCACTCGATTGGCGTGTCAACGACCAGCTCATGGTCTTCGCCACCTATGGAGAGGGATTCCGCCATGGGGTGACCAACCGCAATGCCGGCGTCGGCGCCAGGAACCCTCGAGGCCTGTCGGCCTACGACGGTTACCGAGTGCCGGCAATTGCCGAGACCGACGAGATGGAAACCTGGGAAATCGGCATGAAGGGCGATTTTGCGGACAACACGCTGCGCCTTAACGCGACGGCCTACTTCTCCGAGATAACGGATCTGCAGGTTTCGCGGTTCGACCCGGCAAACGTCGCCTTTCTCGTGTTCATCGAAAACGTGGGTGACGCTGAAATCCTGGGGCTCGATGCCGACTTCACTTGGCTGGCGACACCCAATCTCACGATTTCCGGGGCCGTGAGCCTGATCGACAGCGAAATCACCCGCATCAACCCGCAGTTGAACGAGATTTCGGTGCCCGAAGGCAGCGAACTCCCGTTCAGCCCCGACTTTGCCGGCAGCCTGCGCGCCCGCTACGATTTCCATGGCGCGTTCGACGGGCAAACCAACGCCTACCTAAGCGGGAGCATCAGCTATTCCGGGAGCAGCAAGTCAGGCATTGCCGGCAGCGCCTACTTTGTGGAGGACACGCTTGTGCGCAGCCGGGGGCGTGGTTCCGGACTGTCCATATCCGACGAAGGCGGCATCTTTGCGGGCGGCAACTGTGGCACCTACGATGCCCCGAGCTTCTGCTCGAACGGCAGGTACGTCCAGGACAGCTACGTTTTCCTGGACGTGGCTTTCGGCGTGGAGCGAGACAATTGGAGCGCGGAACTGTTCGTGGACAATCTCGCGGACAAGCGGGCTGAACTGCACGTCGACACGCTGCAGTACGTGCCCAAGGTCGTAACCAACCGACCACGCACCATTGGGCTGCGCTTCTCCTACGACTTTGCCGACTAAGGCCGACAACGCCAGGAAACTGATCGAGGCCGCCAAGTTCAGCGAGGCGGCCGCCCTCGCCGAGGAGCTTCTCGATTCCCAGATCGAGGATGAGCAGCGCACCGAGACCCTGTACCTTCTTGCCGTTGCGCAACGGTTCGGCAACCGTATCCGTGAAGCCTTGGCGACGCTGCAGCGCCTGCACGGGGAGAATCCGGGGTACGCCCGGGCTTGGCAGGAGCGCGGGCACATTTGTTCCGCCGAGGGTTGGCATAAGGAAGCCATCGCGGCGTATTCACGGGCAGTGGACCGGAATCCGGCGCTCACCGCGAGCTGGCGTTCCCTCGCAGAACTTCACGAGCGCAACGGGGACCGGGAGAATGCGCGGCGCGCCCGCGAGCGGCTGGAGTTCCTGAAACGGCTGCCACCCGAGCTGGTTCAGGTTACCGACTTGATCCATGAGAGAAAGTTTCAAAAGGCCGACCAACTCTGCCGCAAGTTCCTCGAGTCGAACCGGCGCCACGTGGAAGGCATGCGGCTGCTGGCCGAGATCGGGACGCACCTGAAGATCTACGACGATGCGGAGTTCCTGCTGGAGAGCTGTGTGGAGTTCGCGCCGGACTACATTCCAGCAAGGATCGACTACGCCAATCTGCTCATCCGGAAAACCAATTTCGAGAAGGCGAACGAGCAGGCTCAATGGCTGGTGGATCTGCAGCCCGACAACCCGAGCTTCAAGACCACCTTGGCAACCACCTTGGTCGGACTCGGCCGGTTCGACGAGGGCATCGCTCTGTACCGCGAGCTTCTCGATGCGGACCCCACGCGGAGCCAGTTGCACTTGCTGACCGGCCACGCGCAAAAGACCCTGGGTGCGTTCGACGACGCCATTGAGTCCTATCGGCAGGCCCATCGTCACCGTCCGGACTTTGGCGACGCCTTTTGGAGCCTAGCCAACACCAAGACCTACCGGTTCAGCGACGAGGAGATTCGGCACATCAGGCGTTACGAGCAAGCCCCGAACATTGCGGCCGATGACCGTATTCACCTTTGCTTTGCCGCTGGCAAGGCGTTGGAGGACCGAGCCGACTACGCCGCCTCCTTCGAATACTACGAACGGGGCAACACCCTGAAAATTAAGGAGAATCGGTACCGGGCCGAGGTCAACGAGGAGCGCGCCCGCACGCAGATGGAAACCTGCGCCAAGAAGCTGTTCGAGCGTCGGGCCGGAGTGGGTTTCGAGAGCGGCGACCCCATCTTCATCGTCGGGCTGCCGCGGGCTGGTTCGACCCTGCTCGAACAGATCCTCGCCTCCCACAGCCTAGTGGACGGCACCATGGAACTGCACAACATCCTAGCCCTCGCGCAGCGGCTCCGGGGGCGACAGGCCGAACGAAACTCGCGTTACCCACAGATACTTCACGAACTGGACCATGGTTACTTCCGGCGCTTCGGCGAGCAGTACATTGAGCAGACCCGCACTTACCGGGGTGGAGCGCCCTTCTTCATCGACAAGATGCCCAACAACTTCATGCATGTCGGGCTGATCCGCCTAATCCTGCCCAACGCCAAGGTGATCGACGCACGGCGTCATCCCATGGCCTGCTGCTTCAGTTGCTTCAAGCAACTGTTTGGCGAAGGGCAGGATTTCTCCTACGGTCTTGAGGAAGTTGGCCGCTACTACCGCACCTATGTGCGTTTGATGGACCACTGGGATGAAGTGCTGCCCGGATTTGTGCTGCGCGTGATGCACGAGGAAGTGGTGGACGACTTGGAATCCCAAGTGCGGCGCATCCTCGATTTCTGCGGCCTGCCGTTCGAGCAAAACTGCGTGCAGTTCCACACAACGGAGCGCAACATCCGCACGCCGAGTTCCGAGCAAGTGCGCCAGCCCATATTCCGCGATGGGCTCGACCGGTGGCGGTGCTACGAGAAGCACCTCGGACCACTGGAGGAAGCCCTGGGTGCCGAGATACTTGACCGCTACCCCGCGGGCTAGCCCCCTGGCCTCCAGAAGATCACTCGGCATCGGCGACAATGAGCAGGAT
>VXPS01000352.1 GCA_009839425.1 Chloroflexota bacterium | reverse complement strand
ACTTTGGTTCGTATTTGGTTCGGTTCCGTTGCCCCCCCCCCCCGCACCCCGAGCGGAAACGACTTCGTCGCGTGGGTTGGCCGGTCGAGGGTGATCCTCACGTCTCCCGGCCCACGGAGCCGACTTCTTCGCGCGTGACGGACATGCGGTGGCCTAGCGCGCCATGAACCGCGGGCAGTTCGGCGGATCGGCCCGTGCGCCGGCCGGGCTGCGGCGGGCGCTGCTCTGCGTGGCGGGCATCGTGGCCTGGGGACTGCTCGCTCTGCCGGCGTCCGCCCACGACGACGACAAGCCCGGCATCCCCCGGACGCCCGCGTCCATGCCCGTGAGCGTGGGCGACGGCAGCATCACCATCCGGTGGAACGCGCCGTTGGACGACGGCGGTTTTCCGATCACTTCCTACGGCGTCCAGCAGCAAAAGGATTTTGAAGCCCAGACGGCCTTCGCCGGGGCCTTCAGGGATGTCGGAGATCCCCAGCCCTACGCGTACACGTTCGATAACCTCACCAACGGCGCGAAATACCGGGTCGCGGTTCGGGCCGAGAACAGCCAGCACGACAGCGACTACCTCAACTACTACCCGGTGATCCCCGGCTCCCCCAACCCGCCCGGCGACTTCCGCGTCGTCCGGAAGAGCGGCGGCGAGGTGATCCTCGCGTGGAGCACGCCTGGCGGCAACGGGGCCGCGGTCACCGGGTACGAGTACGAAGCGGCCCCCGCGGTCGGGGGCGGCACCCCTTCCTGGACCTCCATTGGCAACGTGGCCCTGTGCAGGGACGACCAGGGCAGCTTCACGGACTGCCACACCGTGTCCGGCCTGACCGCGGGCACCGCGTACAAGTTCCGGATGCGGGCCCTGAACAGCCGCGGCGCCGGTGTTCCCACCGACCCCGAGACCGCCGCCACCGGCACCCTCCGGGAGGTGGGTCCGCCCGGCGTGCCGCGAGCGCCCGCATCGAACCCGGTGGACGTGGGCGACGGCAGCATCACCATCCGGTGGAACGCGCCGTTGAGCGACGGCGGTGACCCGATCGTCGCATATGGTTTCCAGTGGCAGGCGGACGGTGAGTCCCAGACGACCTTCGGCGGGGTCTTCAGAGATCTCGGAAACTCTCAGCCCTACGAGTACACGCGCTGGGGCTTCACCAACGGCACGACCTACCGGTTCGGCGTGCGGGCGGAAAACAGCAGGTTCAACGGCGAGTTCCTAAATTACTACGACCTGATCCCCGGCGCCCCGAACGTGCCGGGGAACTTCGGCATCACCCTGGAGAGCGACGGCGGGGTGACCCTCACCTGGAGCGAGCCCGGCGGCAACGGGGCTGCCATCACGGGCTACGACTACGCGGCGAACACCGTCGACGCAACTAACCCTGGCTGGACCGCCATCACGGCCGCCGACGTATCCACGTGCACGGACGGCGGCGGCAACTCCCGGAAGTGCTACACCGTGTCCGGCCTGACCACGGGCACGGCGTACGAGTTCCGGATACGCGGCAAGAACGGCCGCGGCGCCGGCCCGCCCACCGACGCCAGGACCGGCACGCCGCGCGCCACCCCGGACCGGCCGGTGCCCGAGCACGACCCGTCCGGACACGACGAGCGGGCCCTCCTGCACTGGGCGCCGCCCGCGGGCAACGGGGCTGCCATCACCGGGTACCAGATCCAGCAGCGGTCGCGGAACAAGTCTGCCACCTCCTGGCCAGCCTGGCCCGCCACCTGGACGAACATCGCCCTGACCGCCCTCGCCGACTACACCACCGACGACAACCGGACCCACCGGAGCTACACCGTCACCGACCTCACCAACGGCAAGGAGTACGAGTTCCGGATCCGGGCCGTGAACGCGGCCGGGCCCAGCCGTCCCGCCTGCGATCCGTGCTCCGGCTCGAACCTTCCCTACCCGACCGTCAAGGCCTCCCCCGCCGGCAAGCCGATCTCGCGGACACCCCATGTCGGTTGGAGCCCCGGCGACCGGTCGATCACCGTCGTATGGACCCCGCCGGACCCCAACGGCAGTCCCCTCACCCAGTACGCGTCCCGGGTCTGGGACCACAACGGCGACCTGGACGACACCGCCTGCGTCATCATTCCCCTTAGCGCACCGGCGAGCGCCGGGAACGGCCGGCTCCGGTACGAGGTCACGAAGACCGGGCCGGTCACGGTGACTGGGCAGGACAAGAACTGCCCGGATCTGCTGCCCGAGACCTCCAGCCGACTGGACGGGCTGGAGAACGGGCAAAGGTACTTCGGCGAGCTCTGGGCCTTCAACGGCGAGGGCAAGACCCTCCTGAACTGGTGGGTCCGCGACATCTACCCCCGGCCCGAGCTGAGCGTCTCCGACGCCGCGTCCGCGGTATGGGAGGGCGAGAGCGCCTCGAAGAACCTGGAGTTCACCGTCACCCAGAGCGCGCCCAGCAAGCGGGCGGTCACGGTCAAGTACCGGACCGGCGATCCCTCGGACACCTCCCTCGCGAAGGCCATCGCCGGCGACGACTACACCGCCGTCTCCGACACCACCCTGACCTTCGCCGCCAACGCCACTGGCGACGATCTGACGCAGAAGGTGACCGTGCAGGTCAAGGACGACACGGCCGAGGAGGACGACGAGCACCTCGCGGTCAAGCTGCACACCCCGACCGACGCCGCCATCACCGACGCCGAGGGCATCGGCAGGATCCGGGACGATGACGGCCTCACGGACATCTGCGCCCGGACCGACCAGGTGAAGACGGCCATCCTCGCCGCAACGCCCGCCGGTGAGCCGTGCCAGTGGGTCGATCCGGACGAGCTGGCCGCCATCACGTCGCTGACCGTCGGCCCCGACAGCAACTTGAGCGCGCTCAAGTCGGGCGACTTTGCGGGCATGACGGGGCTCGAGGAGCTGGTCGTCAAGGGGAACTCCGGCCTGTCCGGCCTGCCATCGGACCTGTTCGCGCCCCTCTCCGCCCTCACCGACCTCAACCTTCAGGACAACGCGTTCACGGCGCTCCCCGCCGCGCTGACCGGGCTGAGCGCTTCGGCGAAGGGCCGCATCGACGAGCTGTACCTCGGCGGCAACCCCTTTGCCCCGTACCCCGGCATATCGCTGACGGACCTAACCGGCCTGGACACCCTGGACGTGCCGACGTTCGACGACGAGACCATATCGGACCGGACCTGGGCGCCCGACACCGCCATTTTCGACGTGGCGCTGCCGGCGGCGGAGTGGGGTGACACGCCGTACACCTACACCCTGACCACCGGCACCTTCCCGCCCGGCCTGACCTTCGACGCCGCGACCCGCAAGCTCACCGGCACGCCGACCACCGCCGGCGAGCACGAGATGACCTACGTCGTGCAGGACAACAGCACGCCGGACGCGAGCCACCCCGACCGGGCCACCCTGACGTTCACCATCCTGATCGACGTTGTGCCGGCCTTCGCCGACGATGCCGCCGTGGCGGACCCGACCTACGTGAAGGACGAGGCCATCGCTGCGCTCGCGCTGCCCGAGGCGACGGGCGGCAATGGCACGCTCACCTACGCGCTCGCCTGCGCCGTGGGGACCACGGGGTGCGACACCGACTCCGGCCTGCCCCCGGGCCTGACCTTCGACGCCGACGACCGGGAACTCGAGGGCACGCCGACGACGTCCGGCACGTACGCCATGGAGTACGCGGTGACCGACGCGGACGGCAAGGCGGATGCCGGCGACGCCGACACGCTCACCTTCGCCATCACGGTGGAGGACGACACCGCGCCATCGTTCGGCACGGAGACGGTGGACGACCAGACCGTGGTGACGCAGTTCGCCTTGGCGGACCTCCAGCTCCCGGAGGCGACGGACGGGAACGGGACACTGACCTACGCGCTGGCGTGCGCATCGGGGGCGACTGGATGCACCGGCACCCCGGCGTTGCCCCCGGGTCTGGCCTTCGATGCGGCGACCCGCATCCTCGGCGGAACGCCGACCGCCACCGGGACGACGACGCTCAGCTACACCGTCACAGACTCGGACGCCAACACCGCCGACACCGACGCCGACTCGCTCACCTTCGACATCACGGTGGAGGACGACGCCGCGCCGTCGTTCGGGGCGGAGACGGTGGACGACCAGACCGCGGTGGCGCAATTCGCCATTGCGGATCTTGAGCTGCCCGCGGCGACGGACGGGAACGGGGCGCTCACCTACGCGCTGGCGTGCGCATCGGGGGCGACCGGATGCACCGGCACCCCGGCGTTGCCCCCGGGCCTGACCTTCGATGCGGCGACCCGCACCCTCAGCGGGACGCCGACCGCCACCGGGACGACGTCGCTCACCTACACCGTCACAGACTCGGACGCCAACACCGCCGACACCGACGCCGACTCGCTCACCTTCGACATCACGGTGGAGGACGACGCCGCGCCGTCGTTCGGGACCGAGACGGTGGACGACCAGACCGCGGTGGCGCAATTCGCCATCGCGGACCTCCAGCTCCCCGAGGCGACGGACGGGAACGGGACGCTCACCTACGCGCTGGCGTGCGGGTCGGGAGCGACCGGATGCACCGGCACTCCCGCGCTGCCTCCGGGCCTGTCCTTCGATGCGGCGACCCGCACCCTCAGCGGCACCCCGACCGCCACCGGGACGACGACACTCACCTACACCGTCACCGACGCCGACACCAACAC
>VXPS01000158.1 GCA_009839425.1 Chloroflexota bacterium | reverse complement strand
GTGCACGGCTCTCCTATGCCGCCCATTCCTTTTTGCTGCAATTCAAGTACGAGTGTGTGTCGGGCATGACCGCGTGATGGCCGGCAATCTGTCGGAGCAGCTCCTGCTGAGGCTGGTAAGACCGGCAATGGCCTGAAACGAAGACCCGCATGGCGTTTCGATCCGGCCGGAGGATGTTCTTCTAGGTCAGGGACTGCTTTGCCAGCCCGAGAAGTATCGCGAGCGTCTTGCCGTACGTGCTGACGCTGATGAGGTTTGCCACGGTGTGGATTTCCGTGAGGCGCTTGCCCGTCATCCTCCGGTCGCTGTAACGCTGGTAGCCGTGCCAAGCAGTGTTCTGGCCGTCGTGGGGCACCAGCTAGCCCGTCGCGATCAGTGGTTCGTTTATGGCGGGCTTGGAATGTGGCGCCGCAATTCGGTGTGTGCCGGAGTCTAGGCGTCCATCGCATCGCCCTCGACGGAATGCCGTCGCTGGCCGGTTCCCCGAAGACCGGACCACGGATTGCGACAACATTCTCGGATCGGCTGTGAGGCTGCCGCCCGCTGCTGCGGCCGATTATCCCGGCGGCAGGTCATCGTGACTATTGGCATTGCAGCCCGGCGGCTTTGCAAATTCAGCCCGGGGTCACCATCTGACGAGGCCACAAACCCTTCCGGGAGGAGGAACACCCATGGCCTCGAGTCCACGCACCCGCCCCGATTACCCATGGGGCAAGCGCGCTCCGCACGAGGAGCTGACCCGGTGCCTGCGCCGCGTGGAGAATGCGCGCGAAGACACGTTGCATCCAGGCTTTTCCCGCATCAGGCGGACGACGTCCGCGCTCGTGGGAACGGCACGTGAGCTGGTCGCCGTCATGAGCCACTGCGCTCAAGCGGGTCTGTCAGTGCGAGCCAAGAAGGAAGGCAAGGCGCCCATTGAGGCCGACGCCATTCTGGAGCTTACCGCCGCTGTCAACGAGGCTGTCGGACAGCTGGCCACAAGTCGGCCAGACGATTTCTCGGAACGGTATTCGGCGTTCAAGAAGGCGCTCGACGCGCTCGCGGAGCTGGGTGGCGACGCTCGTGCCTCTGGCGTAAAGGGGTCCGGCAGGAACTTGGATCCGTACAGCGAATTCGCTGAATGACGCGGTTCCCGGGGGCTCCGGAACCGAAGGGACTCGGCACCCCGTACGTGGAGAGCCTGACCGGCTACCTGCAGCGAGTCGCGAACGCCCACGCCCTTCCCTCTTCAAACATGTTCGTGGACGAGCTGCTGCCGGCGTTCCGGGACCGGGATCTCTACCGCGGACATGACCGCGACATCGTCCGGCATCACGCGCGAGCCATGAACGGCGCCGGGAAGCATGCCCGCGCCGCAGTCGAAACCCTGTCGCAAGTCACCGGCAGGGGGGACCTCGCCAGCCTCAGCTTCCTGACGGTCGCGGAGGTCGGGAAGATCGCGAGCACCGGCATCGTCGCGCGGGGCAAGCGGTGGTGCCCGCACTGCTGGGCCGACGACGGGAACACGGCGGACCGCTACGAGCGAAAGCTCTGGAATCTGTCGGTGGTGGACGCATGCGCGGCGCATCGGGTGGCCTTGCAGGAACGTTGCCCCGGATGCGGCCTGCCGCAGCCGGCGATCGCTTCCGACGTGCGGGTCGGGGTGTGCTCTCTGTGCGGCCGCGACCTCGTCATCACCCCCCTGGCGCTCCGGCCGCCAGGTCCGGGCTCGGAGGCCGCGCGCCGCCTCTGGTATGCGGAGCAGGCAAGCGCGCTCGTGCACGCCGCCGAGGCGGTGGAGTTGCTGGGCGTCTCGAAGGAGTCGCTGGATGCCGCCCGACGAGCGGGTCTGCGGGCACTGGCCGACCACCTCGAAAGACACGGGGACTGGGAAGGCGTCGCCGGGCAGGTCGAGACTTGGTCCGGGTCTGCGAACCGGCCATCGATCGAGGCGTTGTTCAGCATCCTGTGGCAAGCTCGGTGGCCGGTGGCAAGGCTGTTCCCCGACGCGGCGCGGCCCGGCCGCGATCGGTAACCCGCAGCAGGCAGCCTCCACGGCGAATGAATCGTAAGCACGGGAGGCCAGGACATGGCGATGGGGGAAAGTTCCGATTCCAGCGAGCCAACTGCAGAAGCCGGCGAAGTCCCGAACGAGACTTCCCGAACCGGCAGCCAGGCACTGGTTGTTGCCGCGAAAATCGGATCGTTCCTAGCGCGGGTGGCGGAGGAGCCACTGGAGCAGGTGTCGGGCATCATCACCGACAAGCTGAAATACGTGCGGTGGGAGCGGAGCCTGCGGCTCATCGACCGCGCGCAGGAGCTGATGGATCGGCGGGCAGGCCGGATGGCTGAGCGCCGAGTTCCCTTGAACGTAGCTATCCCGGTGTTCGAAGCCGCCTCGCTGGAGGAAGACGACGGTCTTCAGGATGTTTGGGCCAACCTTCTCGTCAACGCCGTCGACGCCGACAGCGGTGTCGAGATCAAGCGGGCCCTCGTCAGCATCCTGCAGGATTTCGGCCCCATGGAGGTTCGACTGCTCCAGGCGATTCACGACGCCCCTGACCCCAAGGTTCCGACGAAGGGATTGCCCGATGCCTACGTGGAGCCCGGCGACGAAAGGGTTGATCCCGGGCTGCCTCCGGAACCGGTGCAGGTCGGCTTGTGGCAATTGGTCCGGCTCGGCTGCATCACGGGGGCGGGAACCTGGGACAGCCTCGCTGGGATCAGGCGCGTGCAGATCACCGCGCTGGGCAAGACCATGGTGGAGGCGTGTTCGGCGACACCGAGGCGGATCACTGCCCGGCAAGCCGAATCGAGCTGAACGTGTTTGTGGCGTCCGCGCGCCACGCCGAATCCCGTTGGGCGGATGATGGCTCCACAGCTAGTTTGGCCGGCACATCCTCGTTGCCAAGGGGCTACGGTAGTGGGAGTTCAAGCCATGACAGCATGGGTGATTCGATTGAAGTGGTTTGGAGACCACGCGGCTGTCGCGCACCCGGTGGTCGATATTGTGAGCGCCAGACGGGGCGAAACCTACATTTGCGATTATCTCCAAAGGCTGCACGACCTGCTGTTCCTTTCAGTCGGCGAGCGCAGCCGGCTTGAGCGGTATACCCAAGCCGAGCCGAGGCCGTACGAGGTGACCGTGGCGCACACGGCGAACGGTCCGGAGGCTACGGTCGGTCACAACCCGTGCCTCGCCGCGCAGAAGCTCAATAACCTGACGGTCGAGGTTGACGCGGAATCGGGGGACGAAATCGTGACCTCCGACGCGCTGGGAACCTTGCGCGTCTTGGATCTACGCGAAGCACTTCACACACCGACCTGATCTTGCCGACGCGCGTCGGCCCTGAAAGCTCGCCGGAATGGAGGATGTGTCGGCGATGGAAGCGCAAGGGGCCTGGATGGCCGGCACCGCGTATTGGTAACGGGCTGCTGTTTGATGTTGGCTCGGCGCCAGAAAGACTGTACGCCTCTTGTTCCGCCCGTCAGTCGAAGAACGCCAGCTCGGTGGCCGGCCCGATCAGCGCCCCGACCATGACGCCCTCGATGTGCAGCTGCTCGGCCTCAGCGTCGACCACCTGCAGCCGATGCTCCTCATTGGTGCTCTCCGGACGCAGTTCGACATGCCGGTCGTCGACCCGCTTGTACCGCTTGAGCGTCACCTGTTCGCCCAATCGGGCGACCACGACGTCGCCGTCCTTGGGGACCCGGTCGGTCGCGACCGCAATGACGCTTCCGTCCGTGAGCCCAAGACGGTTCATGCTGTCGCCCTCGACCGTGAGGAAGTAGTCCGGGCGCGGCGAGAACTGCCGCGCGACCGCCTTGGGCATGCGCGGAACTGATGGCGCCTCGTCGAAGATGGGCTCGCCGGCGGCGATGGCGCCGACGGAGACGATGGGCAGGTCCTCCCGCAGCAGGCGGAGGCCCCGCGGGGTGTCGTGGCGCATCTCGATCCAGCCCTTCTTCATCAGGGCCAGGAGGTGCCAGTCGACGGTGGAGACGTGCGCCACCCCGAGCGCCTTCGCGATCTCGGGCCGCGCCGGGGGGAACCCGTGCTCCTCCACGTAGCCCCGGATGAAGTCCAGGACCTCAAGCTGGCGTTCAGTCAGGTTCTTCACCCGTTTCCCTTCCGGCTGGCCGTCGCGTCGCCCAGGGGGCGGAATGTGCGACTGTGAGACACTCCGTGGTGCCACGCAGTTGTTCGTACGCTGTTTAGGTTGCGCTGAGGTAGTGGCCATGATATTTAGGTTGCCTCCGTGATGGAAGAGCAGTCGCGCACGTCGCCCTGCAGAAGCCGGGCTTCCGTCTGACAAGATGTTTTTTGAGGGAGGTGCTGCGTCGCCGTCGGAAGGAGCCCGGTTGAGGGCTCGCCGGTAGGCGTCAGTAACACGACACAGCTTCACGTAACGGCGCCAGGGGCCCTGACACGACCCCCAGCGCCTGCCCGCCGGGATGACGCCGCCACCCCGCGAATTACCGGGCATTGTCCCTAGCGGACAAGGCCCGTCAAGGCGTCCTTCCGGTTTCGTCAACCCATGAAGGAGGTGCGCCTTGGCCACCGATGCAACCCACGTAGACGCAACCCACGTGCGCGATGACGGCCCGGAGCCCGCGCCGGCATCCGCCACATCCCCGACACCGCAACCCCCGCGCCCGGCGGCGCCCGACGGTCCGGTCACGCTCAAACGGATCGAGGAGCTCTGCGATCTCGCGGGTCTCCCGGACGCC
>VXPS01000128.1 GCA_009839425.1 Chloroflexota bacterium | reverse complement strand
TGTCTCTTCTTTTCGGGTTTTGTGTTGTTTCTTCTTCCGTTTTTGGGGGGGCCCCGGGGGTGTGGGGCCCCCCCCCCCCGCCAAGAGCCGTATTCAGCCGATCGCCCTCGTGGCGCTTCGTGTTCAGGCTGCGCCTTGTCGCGGTCCCCGCAATCGCGGGCACACTCGACCTGCCTGCTGTTTCCACCCGAATTGTCCTGAATCGCGGTGCGTGCGCTCCTCCGGGGTGCCAGTTGGGCGGCGGGGACGAAGATTGAAATCTACCGCCCGCGTTGAAAGGCGCGCTGGCCGGCAAGGCCCGCCACGATCGTTATCGCAGCTCCGATAGGAACGTACCAGAGCCACGCCGTAGGCCGGAGCGGGAGGACACGCTCCATTTGCGGGGGCTAGGGTGCTTCTGGAGCAGTGTCTCTGGGAACCGGAGACTGCGCAATCAACGGGATCTGGCGGTGCCACACGGTGCTGCGGGAATCCGAATCGATCCGCCCGTGTCCGAGCCCAGCGAGAAGCTGCACAGGCCCGCTGCTAGGGCAGCTGCCGACCCGCCGCACGAGTCGCCCGCAATTCGCTCGGTGTTCCACGGGTTACGGACCGGACCGAAATGGGGGTGGTTGCTCGCGATCCCGTAGGCCCATTCGTGCATGCCGGTCTTGCCCAGCAGGATCGCGCCGGCAACGGACAACTTCTCGACTACCGCAGCGTCAGCCTCGGGCACAGTGTCGGAGAGGATCCGCGAGCCAACTGAGGTGCGGACCCCCTTGTGTCGAGCAGGTTCCTCGCCGCGTAGGGTACGCCGTGCGGCGGGCCTATGCGGCGGCCAGCGCGGACCTCGGACTCGGCTTGCCGGGCCCGCTCCAACGCATGGTCCGCAGTTACGGACAGGTACGAGTTCAGGACCGGATCCGGCCTGTCGATGCGCTGTAGCGTGTGGCGCACGACGTCCACTGGCGACAGTCGGCCACCGCTGTAGGCTTTGGCCAACTGGGTGACGCCGAGTCTCGCGGGCAGTTCCGAAGCTAGACTACGCCTCTTGGGTTCGATATTCGCAGAACAATCGTGAATCTACCCGCAATCAGACTTGCAGGCTTGCGCTGTGGTGGCCACGGGTATAAAGTCTCAGATGATGGGGGTTGAGGTGTCGATCCGAGCCCGGCTGGGGTCGCTTGAAGGAATGGGGGTCTTGTGAAGAACAGAGCGTTAATTCTCGTTGGTGCGCTGGCGCTGCTCGCACCGCTTTGCTTCGGCCAGGCCAATCTGGCTACCCTGACCGGGACGGTCACTGACAGCGGTGGCGGCGTCATTCCCGGCGCAGACGTCACCGTGATCAATACGGGCACCGCGATTTCCCGCGACCAGTCCACGAATGAGATCGGCAGCTTCACCTTTCCTGCGCTGATCCCGGGTGACTACCAGCTGATCGTCACATCCGAGGGCTTCCAGCAGCACGTCGAGCAGGGCATCGTCTTGCGCACTGGCGACAATCGCCGCGTTGATGTCGAGCTGGAGTTGGGCCAAGTCACGGAGTCGGTGACGGTCGACGCCCAGCTCGTGACGCTGAACACCGAGAACGGCATGATCAAGGGCGATGTCATCGTGCAGGAGGAAATCCAGGAACTGCCGCTGAACGGTCGCGACTTCACGGACCTGGCTTTCTTCGTGCCCGGCGTCGTGCCGAGGGGCAGTGCGCAGGGCTCGTTCGCGTCGATCAACGGCGCCCGCCCAACCAACACCAACTTCTACGTCGACGGCTTTGACAATCGCAACGTCCAGGGCGGCGCGGCGCAGGTGCGCCCCAACATCGACGCACTGCAGGAGTTCAAGATGGAGACGTCCGGCTATTCGGCGGAATACGGCCGGATGGCCGGCGGCATCCTGAACATGTCCCTGCGTTCAGGCACGAACCAGTTCCACGGCAACATCAGCTACTTCATGCGCAATGACGTGCTGGACGCGCGTGCGTTCTTCGAGCAAGAGAAGACCAACCTGCTTCAGAACCAGTTCTCTGCGACGGCAACCGGTCCGATCAAGAAGAACAGGACCTTCTTCATGCTGAGCTACGAGCTGCAGCGCCGTGACCAGGAGCAGACGCGCCTGTCGCGCGTTCCGACGCCGATGGAGATAGGAGGAGACTTCAGCCAGTCGATCGGCCTGTCCCACATCGATAACCAGCTCGACGTGACGGATGACGCTGTCCTCGATCAGCTTCGGAGCCAGTTCGTGATCCGTGACCGGACGTCCCGCGGCGGTTGCAACGCGAATCTGGTCAGGCGAGGGCGGAACAACTCGTGTTTCCCGAACGACGTCATCCCGATGAGCCGTGCCGACCCGGTGGCTCAGCGGCTATTCCGCGAGTATCCGGCACCGAATCTGGGCAAGCGCAGGGATCTGTTGAACTACCTCGTGGTCGACAACGACGACGACCACTTCGACAGCACGATCTTCAAGATCGACCACAAGCTCGGCGAGAACAACCTGGCGGCGCGCGTGCAGTATCGCGCCAACAACCTCGAGAGTCCGTTCGCTGGTAGCCCGCTGCCACAGTTCGGCAACACCATCGACGATAACCGCTACTTGGCTGGTGCTGACTACACCCACATGTTCTCGCCGACGGCCCTGATGGAGGTTCGGTTCGGCTTCAGCGGGAACGACCGGTTCGGACGCGGAGCCTTCACGGACCAGAACATCATCGAAGAGCTCGGCATGGTGAACTTTCTCTCGGAAGAGGACCGGCAGCTCTACCCGGGCATCGACGATTTCCCCGTGGTGAACCCCGACAACCACGCCAATCTCGGCTCGGCGAACAATCTGCCGATCATCACCGACGTGAGCGACACGCAATGGAGCGTCAAGATGACGAACATCAAGGGCGCTCACACGGTGAAGTACGGGTTCAACTACAACTACGTGATCTACGAGCGGCCGGGCGTCAACGCAGCGCGGGGAGTCTACCGTTTCCGCGGGTTCCGCACGGGCGGCTGTAACTCAGCCCGGTGCAGGAACTGGGGCAGCCCCATTGCGGACATGTACTTGGGCTGGCTGCACAACGTTAACGTCCGCGAAGGCATCAACGCGCCAGACTGGCGGCAGGTCGCAATGGGCGCGTTCTTCAACGATGACTGGAAGGTCACGCCGCGGCTGACCATGAACCTCGGCGTGCGCTGGGAGGTCAACCAGATGCCTTGGGACGTGAACGACAAGATGGGCAGCTTCGTGCCCGAACACAACAAGATTGTTCTCTCGAGCGACCGGAACCTCCCGGACAATTTCGACCAGCTGCTGGGTGACTTCAACCTCCAAGATAGGTTTCTGACAGCCGCAGAGGCGGGCTACCCGCGATCTGTGATCCAGACGGACTGGAACAACCTCACTCCTCGCCTTGGAATCGCCTACCGCGTGACCGACAAGCTGGTTGTGCGCTCGGGCTACGGCCTGTTCGTGGCAGGCACGATCCTGAACCCGTTCCGCAACAACTTGGGCAACATCTTCCCGTACACGATCAACACCAACTACGTAGCTAGGAACGCGACCCCGAACAGGGCGCCTGAAGTGCTGCTCAGCGACCCCTTGGGCACGTTGGGCCGCGACGTAGTCATTGGCGGCGGCTGGCTAGGGAATCGTCCCACGGCGAGTGGCATCACTCAGCGGCCCAGCCAGGCTTACCTGCAGTCGTGGAATTTCACGATCGAACGGCAGCTGCCGGGCGGCACCAGCGTGGAGATCGACTACCGCGGCTCGAAGGGAACCCATCTCATCCGCCGCTACGACCACAACCAGGCGATCCGCACGCGCGAATGGTTCCTTGCTAACCGCACCGAGACCGGGGGGTTCACCGAGAACGCGCAGTCACTTCGTCCGAATCCCGACTGGAACGCGATCAACTTCTACAACACAGGTTCGAACTCCAACTACAACGCCGCTAACATCTCTTGGCGCAAGCGCAGCCGGCGCGGGATCTTCTGGCGGGTCAACTACTCGTTCTCGAAATCGATTGACGATGCGTCGCGGACCAATGGCGGGGGGGCGACGGACTTCGCGAACGCGTTGGACCGCAGAAACCTGCGGCTCGAGCGCGGGCGCTCCACGTGGGACCGTCGGCACGTGTTCACGATGGTCGGTAACTTCAACCTGCCGTTTGGGCGCGGCCGGCGCTGGGGAGCGCAGTGGAACCGAGTCGCGCAGGCGGCCTTTGGCGGCTGGCAGCTCTCGGGCACCCAGACCTCGTACTCTGGTTCGCCGTTCACGGTCATGGCGGCCAACGCGGACCAGAACCTGGGCGAGTCGCTGCGGCCCCACCGGCTCGCTCACGGCGCTCAGGCCGAAGATCCGTCACTTGGCATCAAGCGCGGAATCGACTACCCGTTCTTCGACACCGGCGCCTTCCAGAACGTGCCTAGCTGCGTGGACGCGGACCCAGAGTCGGATCAGGAACTGTTCTGTCCGGAAGGTGCCTTCGGGCTCGGCACTGCGGGCCGCAATATCCTAGACGGACCCGGCCTGTTCACCGCGAACGTGGCTGTGTCGAAGAACTTCCAGATCCGCGAAGGCATGCGTCTGCAGTTGCGCATCGAGTCCTTCAACTTCCTCAACCGGACGAACTTCATCATGACCAACGCGTTCCGGCGGTTCAATGGGGTTGGCGGCGGCTACTTCACTCGCACGGGGAACATCGGCCGCGGCGGCGGACCGAGGATCTTCCAGTACGCGCTGAAGCTGCGGT
>VXPS01000079.1 GCA_009839425.1 Chloroflexota bacterium | reverse complement strand
GCGCGGGGCGGTGAGGGCGTCGTTGAGCAGCCCGAGCTGGGTCTCGTAGGGCGTTCCCGCGAGTTCGGGGTGATATTCGAAACGGGCACGTTCGAAGTACTGGACCACGCGGCCGTTCTCGAAGAACTCCTCCGTGAGGGGCAAGCCGAAGGCTGTCACGCCACCGCGGGCATTGAAGTATTTGAGGAAGCCGTGGCGCACGTTGTGCCCGGTCTCGTCGAAGTAGATGGACTGCCCGTCCGGCAGGTTCAGGGGCGCCACACGCTCAATCAGGGGGTAGTTGCGCACGACGGCGAAACGGGTGCTGTAGATCAGCCCGGCTTCCTGCGGGGTGCGCTGGTTGAAGCGCAGGGCGAAGTTCCAGGCACTGATGGTCTGGCTTCCACGGTCGCCGTTGAGACCAACAATGATGAGGCGGCCTGTGGACGTACGGCGGCTAAAGTCCAGCGACTGAAGCGTGCCGATCGAGTCCTGGTACAAGCCTTGCAGAAGACTTGCGGGGAACTCGGGCGTGGACCAGGTGCTCAGGGGAGAATCGGCATCCCAGGGTCGGCCGTTGGGGTCAAGGTCGGCAACGGCGCGCAGATAGGGCAGCGGAGCGCCACCAAAGACATCCTCGTTGGATTCGGTGTGCCCGTTGGCCGCGCTGAAGAAGTAGGACAGGATCGGCTGGCCGCCATGGGTCATGACGCGGCGCGCGGTGGCCTGGACGGCGGCGCTGGTTTCGGGCTTTTCGTGGTTGACGCCGAGATAGACCTGGTCCTGCGTGGTGTCGACGACGTCCCAGATCGGGTTGCCGGGCATCAGGCTGACGAGGGCGTAAGAACGAGCGGCCAGGGCCTGGGCCTTGAGGGCCTCGGCGGGCCAGTGGTAGGGCATTTCGGCCGGCACCACGCCGAGCAGGTAGTCCTCGACACTCACGACGTTGACGGTGTCGATAAGTCCCTCCCCGTCGAGGTAGACGCGAATCGAACCGCGATAGACGTCGTAGAACTGTCCCGGTGATCCCACAACCTGGTCGGTGTACTTGTAGTGCACCAGCAGGCGGCTGTGGGGTTCAAGAGGGACGACTTCGATCTGGCCGGGGAGATCGACGTCGAGCATGTGCCCGCCGCCGGCGTCGATCAGACGGACGGTGATGCGGTGGGCGCCCGGATGGTCCAGCAGGCGCAGGCGCGCGCCGGGCGGCAGAGGTCCGGTAATCCCTGTGACAGCCCACTGGCCGCCGACGCCAACGATGTCCCCGGCCAGTCCATTGGAGGACGCCGTTGCGCCGTCGATGGACGCCGGACGGTAGTTCTGGTCGATCAGTACGCGGATGGATGTTTGATCGGTCGGCGAGTCGGTGATGTCGATGCCGGTGTAGTAGGCGCGAACAATCTGATCGGCGGTCTGCCCGGCCTCGGCGCGTCCGCGGGCGCCCCATTGGGACATGCCGACCCCGTGGCCCCAGCCCTGCCCTTCGATCTGAATGGTCTGGCCCGTCTGGAGGGGCAGCACGTCGGCCTGGGACGGGGATGGCGATGCGACGACGAGCGCCAATGCCGCCACGCTCGCCAGCAGGCGAAGAGGTCGGCGCCAGCAATGGCGACGATGGCCGCCGGCGCTCACGAGTTGATGTGATCCATGCGGCTGCGCGGTTAGGTCATGCGTTGGTAGGCGCCGTAGTCGATGGGCGCCTCGATTACGAGCGGCTCCGCGGCCGTCAGGCCGTCACGTACTACTGTAGCGGCGACGGCCGGGGAATCAACTCGCTCAGCCGCGAGGCCGAAACTTCGGGCCAGCGCGACGAAGTCGGGCGGAGCGAAGTCATTGGGCATCGGATCGTGTTCGAGCTGTTCGGCCTTGAGGCGGATAAGGGCGAGGGAGGCGTCAACGAGCACGAGGTAAACGAGGCCGGGCGGCTTGAGACGGGCCAGGGTTCCGAGTTCGCCGGCAAACATGAGCGCACCGCCGTCGCCGGTGACGGCCAGGGCGGGTTGGTCAGGGTCGGTGAGCTTGAGGCCGAGAGCGCTGGGGAGCGCCCAGCCCATGCCGGAAAGGCCGTTGGCCACGAAGTAGGTGTTGGGCGCGGGGGCGTCCCAGTACTGGGCAAGGTAGAGCTTGTGCATGCCGACGTCCGATATCAGAGCCGTATTGGAAGGGGCGGCAGCGCGAATGGCCTGGAAGAGTGGGTCGACGGCGATGCCGTCGGACGGGACGTCGGCTGGGTGGTCGCTACCGACTGACCCGGCCTGGAGGTCTTGACGCGCCGTCTCGCGAGCTTTCGCGGCCCCGGCAGCGCCGTCTGCGCGGTGGTCAGGCCTGCCGACTGCTGCCAGGCGTTCCAACATGACGGCCACGTCGCCGACGATTGGGGTGTGCGGTAGTGAGCCGTCTGGCATGTCATAGGCGGTGAGGTTGTAGCCGCCCGGACCGTCCCAGGGCCAAATGAGGTCAACGCCGTCCATGCCGACGCCGAGCACCAGGTCGGCGTCAGCGATGAGTTCGAAAACGCCGCGCGATCCGTACGAGGCCAGGGTGCCGGCGTGGAGGGAGTGGTTTCCCGGAAACCAGCCGCGGGCTTTGACCTGGGTAACGACGGGAATGTCGGCCGTGTCTACCAGGCGGGCGAAGTTCTCAGCGATGGCCGGCGTGCGCGCTTCCAGGCCGAGGACGGCGACCGGGCGGTTGGCTCGGGCCAGACGTGCCTCGACGTCGTGTAGCTCAGGTCGGATGGGCGGTGCGGGCGCCGCGCCGTTCCGGGATGGGTCAGGTGTTCCCGAGGCTGGAAGCGTGGCGGTGGAGCTGGGAACGGCGAGGTGAGCCGCGCCGGGCATGCCCCGGGTGGCGGCCGACCAGGCTGCGGGGAGGACGCTGCCCACGTTGTCCGGGGAGACCCGGGCGGTGTACTTGACGGCAGGGGCCATTGCGCCGGGAATGTTGTAGACCTGATGCCGCTGGCCGGCGGCTTCGTCGGGCGTGACGTCCGCCGTGATGCCGAGGACCGGCGAACGCTCAAGGGTGGCCTGGGCGAGGCCGGCGAAGAGGTTGGCGGCGCCGGGCCCGAGGGTGCTCAGGCACACGCCGGGCCGACCGGTCAGCTGGCCTTCAGTGTCGGCCATGTAGGCGGCGGCCGCCTCGTGGTGGGTCAGGATGAATTCGACGCGGTGACGCTGGAGGGCGTCGAGCACCGGCAGCATTTCGCCTCCGGTGACGCCATAGGCGCGGCGGACGCCTTGCGCGGCCAGAAAAGCGGCCAAGGCGTCGGCGACAGTTACGGCAGGCACGAGTGGTGAGGCCAGTAACGGGACATGTGTTGAGTGTAGGCGACTGGACGCAAAGGTGGACTCAATAGTTCGCGACCCAACCGAGGCAAACAGATCGGCAACGACGGGTCGCGATTCGGAGGCCGCACGCGAGTCGAGTCCAAGCCTGGGCTGGCAGGTTCCTGCTGGCTCAGTCGTCTTGCGGAGGCGGGCAGACCTGTCCGATCCCTTGAATCGTCGGCTGATCCGGCCCGAAGCCAAGCCTGAGGCGTTCCGCCTTGGGCGTCGGGGGGTTAGCTAAAGAAGCGGACGATCAGGCCGGTGACGGCCGCGGCGGCGGTGACGGAACCGAGGACGGCGATAACCATCCAGCGGGTCAAGCTGTGCAGATCGGACTTCCATTCGGCACGTGCGGCATGTAGCTCGGCCGTCACGGTGCCGAGGTCCGACTTCCATTCCGCGCGCACGGCCTGTATGTCAGCCCTAATCGACTGGATGTCAGCTTTGGTCGCGAATGTCGGCAACTGGGACTCTATCGCGGTTAACCGACGTTCAATCTCGATAGCGGTCAGGTCTACCGTCATCGACTCCTCCGTGTCCGGGGGCCCATATTTCCCGCAGCACCGGGCCTACAAGAAAGCCTGCGAGCCGCCCGTCACGCTGAACGAGTCTAGGCGGATCGAGTTTTTCCGGTCAATCGGCCGCGGGGCGCTGGTTGAACGCAGAGCCTCCGCCAAGCTGGCGGAGATCAAGCCCGGGGATCTGGCGGTCCTGCGTCCCGGGCCTGGTCGCGATAGACGTGGTCAGTGGTCTCCTGCCGCCCGTGGACCGGTTCGCTACGTCCATGCTTGCACTTGGCGCCGAGGTTCACAGTGGGAACGACTGCCGGGTAGTGGGTTACGTTGAGTTGCGGCGATCCTCCCGCCGCGTCGCGACGTCGATCACCGTGGTTTTCTTCCCTCTGCCCTTCCCCGACCCTCTCGCCTTCGTCACTGACACATCCCTCACCAAAGTGGACACATTCGCACGGAAACTGGACACATTCGGCCGAAAAGCTGACACATCGGGCCAAAAACTGGACACATCGGCCTGACAGGGTGGACACATCCTCGTCATCCCGGCGTCCCCGAAGACCTGTCCTGAGCTTGCCGAAGGAGAGCATCTTGCCTTCCTTCCGTGCCCCACCACCGACCAGGGCGTACCGCCGAAAACTGAACACATCCCTCGCCAAAGTGAACACATCCGGCCGAAAAGTGAACACATCGGGCCGGAAACTGATCACATTCGCCCAAAAACTGAACACATCGCCCCAACCGCTTGAACACATCCCAAACCGCGCTCTCCCCACCCTCAGGGCTGCCATCTCCCGTCATCCCGGCGTCCTCGGCCGGGACCCAGCAGCACCGAACAACTCCAGCGCACCAGTGCCACCCCGACCTCCTCACCATCCCGAGCCCACCATCGCTTCGATTTGCCCTCCAACCCTTATCACCCTTGCC
>VXPS01000021.1 GCA_009839425.1 Chloroflexota bacterium | reverse complement strand
ATCACCCACCAACTCCACCCGGTCGGCGGCGCCGGCGCCGCCGAAGGCGCGGTGGACGCCGCCAACATCCTCAAACCGTCGCTGGCGCGCGGCGAGTTGCAGGTGATCGGCGCGACGACCCTGGACGAGTACCGCAAGTACATCGAGCGCGACGCCGCCCTGGAACGCCGCTTCCAGCCGGTAATGGTGCAGGAGCCGTCCATCGAGGAAACCGTGGACATCCTGCGCGGCGTGCGCAGCCGCTACGCCGACCATCACAACGTCGAGATCACGGACGACGCCCTGACGGCCGCCGCTGAATTGGCCGGACGCTATGTCACCGACCGATTCCTGCCCGACAAGGCCATCGACGTGATGGACGAAGCGGCGGCCCGTGTGAAGATTCGATACGGCATGCCGCCGAAAGGCCTGCGTGAACTCGAAGCTCGCGCGGACCAGGTGGCGGCGGAGAAGTCCAAGGCCATCGACGCTGAGGACTTTGAGGCCGCCAACACCCTGCGACAGGAAGAAGAACAGCTGCGCGGCAAGGCCGATTCCCTGCGCGAGGAATGGACCAAGTCCAACGAGGGCCAGTCGCCGCGGGTGACGGAGGAAGAAGTTGGGCAGGTCGTGTCCATGTGGACCGGCATTCCGGTCACACGGATCCGCGAGGAGGAGTCCGAGCGGCTGCTGCACATGGAAGACGAGCTGGCGCGCCGCGTGGTCAGTCAGAAGGAAGCCATCGAGTCCATCTCCCGAGCCGTCCGCCGCGCGCGGGCCGGGTTGAAGGACCCCCAGCGGCCGATCGGCGCGTTCATGTTCTTGGGGCCCACCGGCGTCGGAAAGACGCTGCTGGCGCGGGCGCTGGCAGACTTCATGTTCGGCAGCGAAGACTCGCTGATCCGCATCGACATGTCGGAGTACATGGAGCGGCACGCGGTGTCGCGGCTGGTGGGCGCGCCGCCGGGCTACGTGGGCTACGAGGAAGGCGGCCAGCTGACGGAGGCCGTCCGCCGCCGCTCGTACGCCGTGATCCTGCTGGACGAGATCGAGAAGGCACACCCCGAAGTCTTCAACATCCTGCTGCAACTAATGGATGACGGTCGCCTGACCGACGCCAAGGGTCGCGCGGTGGACTTCCGCAACACCATCGTCATCATGACCTCGAACGTGGGCGCGCAGCACATCAAGCGCAACGCCACACTGGGGTTCCACAGTGACGACGCCTCCACCGAGGACACCTACTACCGAAACATGCGGTCCAAGGTGCTGAACGAGCTGAAGAAGGTGTTCCGGCCCGAGTTTCTCAACCGGGTCGACGCCAGCGTGGTCTTCCACGCGCTGACCCGCGCCGACGTGGCCGACATCGTGGACCTGGAACTGGCACGCGTGCGGCTCCAACTGAGCGAGCACGACCTGGAACTGGAAGTCACCGCGGACGCCAAGGGCCTGCTGGCCGAACAGGGCTACGATCCCGACTTCGGCGCCCGCCCGCTGCGCCGGGTGATCCAGAACTTGATCGAAGACCCGCTGGCCGAAGAGTTGTTGCGTGGCGCCTTCGAGCCGGGCGCGCAGGTGATCGTGGACCGGGATGGCGACGACGTGGCCATCACGTCGCGGTCACCGGTCGAAGCCTGAATCCTCAGCTTTCCTGACCACGGAGGAATGACCAAGGGCTGAGCGGCGCGCCGCCGAGTGCCGCTCATTCTCTACGGTGTCTGGCGGCGGGCCTCTGGCTTTCGCCGGAATTGCTCACCCAGGCCCAGCGTGGTCATCCAGAGCGTCACGCCTACGGGAACCAGGGCCCCGGCCGCGGGCACCGGCACATGGCCGACGGAACCGTTGGCTACCGTCCACACGCGCTCCACGACCGGCATATCGTCCCAGCGGTCTGAGTAGTCCTGATCCATGACGGCCGTGACGTAGTTATGGTCAAAGTGCCGCCAGATGCCGAGCAAAGCAGTGACCAGAACGATCACCGCGACAATCCGGGCGATACGGATCGTCGCCCGCGACGTGCGAAGCACGAGCGCGACAAGGGCCAGAACGCTCAAAGCCAGGGCTACCCACGGCACCACCTGCCAGAACTCTTCCCAGTGGCGTTCATAAGCAAGCGCAACGGCGACGCTCAGGATGCTGATAACGACCAGCAGCGCCATGGCGCCTCGCAGCGTCCCGGCTACTCCCTCGGCGGCGAATGATCGAATCACGGCAGCTTGAGTAGCCCGATAATCGTTTCCACGACATCAGGCGCGGCGTTGTGCTCCGCGAGCCCGCGCCGAAGCTTCGCGAACTCCGTGTCGTCCGCCGGGAAGGGTCGGTGGTGCTCTATGTCATGGGCCCACGCGCCGGGATTGCTGATCCCGGCCGCCGCAAACGCGGCCTCCAACTCCTCCACGGTGGCGTTGTTGGCCGAGAGCTTGCCGTCGGCGCCGGCATCGCTGGCGGCCGGCGTTGCGGGCGACGTTGCACCGGTCGCGGAGTCGCCGGAGTCCTCACCGCAACCTGCGATCGCGAGAGCTATGGTGAGTGCAAGCAACAGGGCGACGACCCTGAGAATCCGCATTCGACGACCTCCGAGACTCTTAGACGCTCTTGACCCGCCCGACCGCCGAGCCATATCGGTCTCGCCCGGCGAGATTACTCTCATCGCACCGCCCACGACAGGCCAACGACGCGCGCGGCCAACCCAAACGCCCGAGATGCGGCTGCGGCAATGGATATGATCCCGGGCCACGCGTCGTCCGGCGCTACCATTCGGGGCGCCTGATCCCGGACTGACCGCCCGTGGCCAAACCTCGTCGATTGTTCGCCTGTGCCGAGTGCGGGGCGGAGCATCGGCAGTGGATGGGGCAGTGCAGCGTCTGCGGGGCCTGGAACTCGCTGGCCGAGCGCAGGGTGACGGACGGGCCCGCCGGTTCGCGCTCCACGCCGCAAGCCGTGGCCCTGGATCAGATCGACACGTCGGCCGACGACCGGTTGCCCTCGGGCATGGGTGAGATGGACCGCGTGCTGGGCGGCGGGCTGGTGCGGGGCTCGCTGGTGCTACTGGCCGGGGATCCTGGCGTAGGCAAGTCGACGCTGGTGCTGCGGCTGGCGGCCGAACTGGCGTCGTCCAGGCGTCCTTGCCTGTACGTGGCAGCGGAGGAATCGGCCGCGCAGATCCGGATGCGCGCCGAGCGCATGGGAATCGGCGGCGACGGCCTGTTCGTGTACGCCGAGACGGCCATGGACGGCGCGCTGGCGGAGGCCGAACGACTTATGGCCGGCGTGATGGTGGTTGACTCAATTCAAACGGTTCAGGCAGACGGTCTGGCCTCCGCGCCAGGCAGTGTGACCCAGGTTCGCGAGTCAACGCTACGGCTGCTGCAATACGCCAAGTCCACGCACACGCCGGTTCTGATCGTCGGACACGTGACCAAGGAAGGAATGGTGGCCGGCCCGCGGCTGCTGGAGCATATCGTGGACGCGGTGCTGTACCTGGAGGGTGACGACCACCACGCGCACCGGCTGCTGCGCTCGGTCAAGAACCGCTTCGGACCCACGTTCGAAGTGGCGGTGTTTGAGATGGATGGCACCGGGCTGCGCGAGGTGACCAACCCGTCGGCCATGCTGCTGGCGGGACGTGACGCTTCAGCGCCCGGATCCGCGGTGGCCGTGGCGATGGAGGGCACGCGTCCGCTGCTGGTCGAGATCCAGGCCCTGGTCGCGCCGACGACCTACAGCCTGCCGCGGCGGCTGGCGAACGGCTTGGACTTGAACCGCCTGAACATGCTGCTGGCGGTGCTCTCGCGCCGGGCCGACGTCGGACTATCCGCGCACGATGTCTACGTCAACGTCGTCGGCGGGCTGCGGCTGCGCGAGCCGGCCACAGATCTGGCAGTGGCATTGGCAGTGGCCTCCAGTCATAGCGGCCAGCCGCTGCGACTGGGAGCGGCTGCGGTGGGCGAGGTCGGCCTGGCTGGCGAACTGCGCGCCGTGCCGTCCGCCGCCCAGCGAGTCGATGAAGCCGCGCGGCTGGGCTTTAGCCATTGTGTCGTCCCCGCCGGCGCACAGACCAACGGCAGTCAGACGTCGGCTGTACCCGTGGCCAACCTGCGCCAGGCCCTGGACGCGGCCCTGGCGTGAGCGCCGACGCGGTGGTGCTGGGCGCGGGCTCCAGCGCCCGCATGGGCGGCGCGGACAAGCTGCTGGCGGACCTGGAAGGCGACCCAGTGATTGTGTGGAGCCTTCGGGCGTTCGAGGCCTGCCAGGGCATTCGTGCCGTGGCGGTTACGACTTCCGAAGACAACGAGCCGAACGTTCGCGAGGCCGTGGCGCAAGCTGGGTTTGCCAAGGTGCGAGCGTTCGTGCGCGGTGGTTCTTCACGGGCAGAGTCAGTCCTGCACGGTCTGCGCGCCCTGAACGGCGAAGCGCCAGACTACGTGGCCGTGCACGACGGAGCGCGGCCGTTGGTGACGCCCATGCTGATCGAGGACGGCCTGCGAATGGCAAGGGTCTACGGCGCGGCCGTGGCGGCCGTTCCCGCGACCGACACGCTGAAGATCGTCGATCGCGACCGTCTGGTTATCCGCACGCCATTGCGGTCGTCCGTCTGGCATGCCCAGACGCCGCAGTTCGCCCGCTTTGCGGACCTGCTGGGCGCTCACGAACGGCAGACTGCGATGCTCGATCTCTATACCGACGACGTCTCGGTGCTGGAAGCCGAAGGTCTGCCAGTGCGGGTATTCGAAGGCAGCCGCGAGAACCTGAAGATCACGACGCCCGACGACCTGGATGCGGCGGCCCGCGTCGTCCGCCAGCGA
>VXPS01000223.1:4463-4809 GCA_009839425.1 Chloroflexota bacterium | reverse complement strand
TCACCTACAGCAGCCTGGAATGCGACTCCTGCGACGACAATCAGGAAGAAACCGCACTGGTCATCGGCGCGAGCTACGCTATCGGTGGCGGGCTCAGCGCGTTCGCCGAATACCTCGGCATGGAGACAACGGAGAACGGCGTTTCTGACGACGAGACGATCCTGATGTCGGGCGTCACCCTCGGCTTCTGACCTGATCCAGGAGCGCCGTCCGCGGGCGGCGTCTCATTAAGACTTTTGGGGGGGGGGGGGGGGGCGGCGGCAGGTGTTTTGTGGGGGGATTAAGAACCGGGAAGAAAACACAACACTATAGAAGGGGGGGTGTGGGGTGGGGGGTGGGAGGGGGT
>VXPS01000223.1:0-4453 GCA_009839425.1 Chloroflexota bacterium | reverse complement strand
GGCTGCTGCCCTATCCCCGGCGCGCCGGCGGGGGGCGGCGTCTAATTAACACTTTGGGCGGCGGCCTTGGGGCCGCCGCTTTTTTTTGGGGGGCAATATACCCCCGTTTACCCAAACCGCCTGTTCATGCCTTGCGTTTCAGATGGTTCCATGCCTTGCCATTGTCGTCGATTCCGACCTTGCAGTGGATAGGGCATGCCCTTTGGGGGGTGCCGTCGTGGCGGCCTTGCGTACCGGGTCGTTGAACATCGCAAGGGCGAAATCAGGCATGCCCTGGACGTACGCCACCTACGGGAATTTATCTGGTGTGTCGCCAAGTTCTCCCAAGGCGTCGCCTTTGCCGACGCAGGTATTTCGGAAATGAGCGGCTCGGAGGCGCTGCGGAGCGGGGCTTGAACGTGCTCCGCGTTGGCCAGCTTGAATGATCTACCGCATTAGCGAGGTTCGGATAGGCGCATGTCGTCGTCGCCTCAGAGCGTGGGGCACCCCGGGGCGAATGCAGACGGGACAGGTCAGTACAAGGCGCCACCGATCGTGGTCGTGGGAGTGCCTCGATCGTCATCGTGGCTTGCTGCGCGAAAGCGAAAGAGGGCGCCGGAACGCTGGTCCAGTTCCAGCCCAGCCCGCTCCGTGACGGCGTCCTTCGGTCTGCCTTGGGAGGACCAAGGGCGGGGTGTCCGCCCCGGACGGTGGTTAGCCACAGTACCGTGGCCGGAGCAAGACTTCTCGTTGCGGCACCGCCACCAGCGTCATAGCCTACCGGCAACTGCGAGCAAGAGGGAGCGGGGTCAAATGTGTCGTGCGCTTCGGTGGATCAGCATCGCCGCTGTTGCGATGCTGGTCGGCGGTTGCCAAACCACGTCCGGTACGGGCACGGCCGTACGAATCAAAGCCGATCCCCAACTCTCGCTCACCGGCTCGATCATGGTCCCGGATGGCCCCGGCCCATTCCCTGCGGTGGTACTGATGCACGGGTGCGACAACTTGGACCCGATGCTGCGACAGTCGCTCCGGGACCATGCATGGCACCTCGTCGATGCCGGCTACGTTACCTTGATCGTGGAAAGCTTGGCACCGCGACGCCTTCGCACGCTCGGGTGTACCGGGCAAGATGCGGTTGCCGCGTCACACTATCGGATGCACGACGCGATCCATGCGCTGCGGTTTTTGCGATCGCAGTCCACTGTTGACAGCGAGCGCATATTCGTGATGGAAGAGTGTTGCAAAGCCTTGTGACGGGCACGCTTGGCCTGGCCGCCGCCTAATCGCAATGGATCACCGAGCATCGCCTGGCGTGGCGTGGGCTCGCGCGTGATGGAGCAAGCATTCAGACCACGCCCGGGAACGCGGTCCCCAGCCGCCGTACATCAAAGAGAGGCAGTTGGGAACCGCCGGCACAGAGGCCATGGATCGGAACCGGCAGCACTACCGCTTGCTACTCGCCAGCGCGGCCGATACCTGAGCCCCACCCCGGCCCGGTCATCGTGACGTCCACCGTTGGCCGTGTGTTTCCCTCCGCCAAGAAACGTCGGTAGTTCGTGCCCGAGACGGCAAATGCCAACGTCTGTGGGGAGTCCGCCACGACTCCGACGCCGGTCGATGCCACCGAGCAGAATGCATCCTCATCAGAACACCGGTTCTCGTGCCGTAACCAGAAACGCTTAGTCCTCCGCGTCCAGCGTGCACCCAAAGTCGTGGCCAGTAGCGCCTCAATCCCGTCAGAGGACGCCCCGTGCCGGGACCGTACATGCCCAACGCAACCCCGGCGTTGAACCACAGAAGCGGACCATCGCTCGCTCCGAAGACGAGGTCACACAGTCCGCGCGAATCTCCGATGGTCCAAGCTGCATCAACATGATCCAGCCGTTCGCCGCGTGCCGGCGACACAGCGACGCCTGCCAGCAGCAGCGCTGCAAAGAGACAACAGGAAATCTTCATGTCGCAATACTCCTCCGGCTACAACCAACAATACACCACGCACTGAGGCGGGCGCCCTGATCACCAGCGCGAGCGCCACGTCACGCGTGCCAACCAAGGCAGGATACATGGTGCGGCATGAAGCCGATCTGCAAATTGGATGTCGATGGGTTTCGCTGGTCACCAACAGGCGGTTGTTCCACGCGGTGAACGCGCCTCGAAGCGGTGCTTCGGCCGCGTCCGCAAAACGATGATCGGTGTTGCCTGCCATTCCTGGGCAAGAGCCCAAGCTCGCCTGCCCGGGCAAGAACCCAAGCTCGCCTGCTGGTGATTGACGCAGGGCAGAAGCCTGTTCTGCCTGTCCGTACGCTCCTCCCGACACAGCTATGACACGACCTTGTCGATTTGAGTTGCCTCCTCTGCGCAGCTACGATTTCCTCGTCGCTGCGTCGTATGGTGGCTAACCGCGCCACGTCCGCCCCGAAGTGGAGGCCATCGCCGGCGAGAACGGAGGCATCATCCATGATCGGGCACAGCCAAATTCACATCCGCATTCCCGCTAGGCATTGCCCCCGTTCTTCGGGGGCCTCCCGGCTACTGCGCCTGCTGTGTCTGGGATGCTTGCTCGCAATTGGGGCGCAACTGGTGCCGGCGGCGGCGATGGCGGGCACCAGCGAGCGTGTGTGGCAACATTCGGGAACCATCATGAACGATTGCGCCGCTCAATTGGGTTCAGGTACCGGGCATGGTGTGACCTGCATCTTGGGGGGCGGCCTAAATTTGCTGCTCGATGAAGGCCTGCTGTACGCGAACCAAAGCGGAAAGAAAGTATTCGGGGAGCATTTCCAAGTCGCAGGTAGCGTGGGTTGGTCTTCGGCGTCGTTCGGTACGGGATTTTCAGGGTTCGAGGCGGATCTCGACGTGGTTGCACCGCTCGCAGCTTATGGCGCTTCTGATCACGGTGGACTCGATCAATCGCTGTTCTTCCAGCAGGGCATCACCCGTTGGTGGGACTCCTCCGGAACCGCACGAAACGACTTGCGGTACGGAATCGTGCGCCGATTCCGGGTTTCGAGCGCTCCCGACGCGCATGTCTTGGGCTTCTCGGCCCTGTTCCAGCACAGCTTGGAACTGGGTCACCAGGTTGTGGTGCCGAGCATCGACTACATCGGCCGTTGGGGGGCCGGTTCCTTCCGGTACTTTGTCCCGACCACCGGTTGGCGTGGCGCGCATGCAGGGCTCGAGGAACGCGCGCTTGAGGGCATGGAATTGGGTCTGCGTCTGGACCTCACGACCACGGTTGGTCTGAACGGGACAGCTTACCAGTGGGAGGCCGAGGACGGCTCAGGGCGTATTTCCCGCGGGGGACGCTTGGGCCTTAGCTGGCGCCCACACCCATGGCTGGCGCTTGATGCAGGGTACGACGGCACTGGGGAAGAAAGTGATGCCACGTCCTTGGGCATGCGCCTGGTGGTTCCGCTTGGCCCTACTGCGCACCGTCCTCGGTGGAGTGGGTTGGGCCTCGCGGGCGGAGGTGGCAAGACTTCCAGCGAGCAATTGTGGCAGCCGGTGGAAGAAATCGGACAAATACGCGTGGCTGAGCGGGCCTCATCGGTGGCCGCTGCCGAAACTGAAGTTACGGCCCGTTTTGTCCAAGAGGACTTCGGGAGTGGCGAGACAATTGCCGTAGAAGTGTCTCTCTCCGCCCCAGCCACACACGATGTCGAGGTGATCGTCCGCCTGGTGCCCGGCACCGGGTCGAATCCGGCTGTCCCGGGTGAGGACTTTGTGGACGAGCCGGTCACCGCCACTATTCGCGGGGGCACCATGAGCACCGTCGTCTCGGTTACGTTGCTGCTCAACCAGAGCATGGAACAACCCAGAAGCCTAGGTGTCACGGCTTCTCTGGCCTCTTGACAACCCGGTTCGCGTCATGGGCATTGGCCACCGGAAGCGCCGCAAAGGAGACAACGCAAATGCTTATGTTCGTTAACTGCGGCCGGCGTCGTTGCCTGTTGTTGGTGCTAGTCCTCGGTGGGATGTTCCTCGGTGGGTTGTCTGCTTGCGGCGGTGGTGGTGGCAGTCCCACTACTACGGTGCCCAATCCCGGCAATGGCGGGGTGATTCAGCCGCCTGGACGCTCGATCGGCGCATTCGCGATCGGCGATGTGGGCCCCTATTGCGGCGATGGTTGGGTCGCAGGGCTCGCGACCGGCTATTCCAGCCAAAGCAACGCTCGTACGGCCGCCATCAATCAATGCAGAAGCGCGGGCGGTTCGGATTGTCGATCTGCCGGGACGTTCGGGAGCGCGTCCGCGACCCTCTGCGCGGCGCTGGCGTGGGGCGAAAGAAGTGGCGCCTGCCGAGCGAATACCGCAACAGGACCTTCGTTGGCCGGGGCCGAGGCGGCCGCCCGGGCGGAGTGCAGAAACGACGGGTACAGCAACTGCCGGGTTGTCAGATCGGAGTGCGCCACATCCGGCCCGGCGTCAGCGGTCAGCTTTACGTTCGGCCCATCACGCGGTGGCGGTGGCGG
>VXPS01000277.1 GCA_009839425.1 Chloroflexota bacterium | reverse complement strand
CCCGAGGCGGCCTACCGAGTCGTCAGGATGAAACATCCGGGGCCGGGCAGGAACAAGGATCGGTCGACGGTGATCTACAACCCGCACATCACCATCCGCGACGTACCCGAAGCGGCTTGGGAGTATGTCGTGAACGGCAAACCGGCACTTTCCTGGGTCATGGAACGCCAGTGCGTCAGGACCGACAAGGCAAGCGGGATCATCAGCGATGCCAATCGCTACGCAATCGAGACGGCCGGCGATCCGCGCTACCCGCTGGACCTGTTCCTGCGCGTCATCACCGTCAGCCTGGAGACCATGAAGATCGTGCACGCCCTTCCTGAGCTGGCAATCGAGCAAAACGGATAGAGCGGTTCCAGCATTTGGCCGGACCACTGCCACTGATCCAGATAGGCTTACACGCGTGTTCTACAGGATGTCGGCCGCGATGCTGTCGGCGACCCTGGCTGTGGCCTCATGCATCGAGTGCCGCGCCAGATGCGCGTATTTCGCCGTCGTCTCGATATGCGCAAGGCCCAACAGTCTGTCGATTGCGGGCAGGCTTTCGCCGAGCGCCAACGCGCGCAAGGCGAACCCGTGTCGGCGGTCGTGAAGCCGCACGTGTTCGAGTTTCGCTCTCTCGCGCACCAGGCGCCATTGGCGATCGATGAAGCACAGGCGTTCTCCCCTCGTCTGGCGCCAGATCACCCATGGTGTTGCAGTCGCCGCGCGGAATGCCCGCGAGCACCTGAACGGCCTCTGGCGAGAGCGACATCGTGCGGATGCGCATCTGGTGCAGGATTCCAGTCGGAACGCTGCCGCGCAGCGGACCTCCGGGAGTTGCGGCGGGAACCTGTCGTCAGTTCAGGGTGCTGAAGAAACCGGCGACCGATGGGCGTACGCAGTTTGTTTCACGCCCGCAGCCACGCCTGGCAAGTGCTGGCGCACGCCGAATCCCAATTTATATTTGGCAAGCTGAACCGCAGCAAGATTGATGTAGCCTCGCGCTGCGCATATCTTGCGCGGGATTCGATTATGGCGACCTCGACCGTCGGCGCGACAGCACCGCGTCGGCTTTACGATGAAGGTGGACCAATCTCGTGTAAGGCGTATCAGGGGACGCGCTTCGTTTCTGGTGTCTAATGAGCAAGGAACAAGACTGGTGCAAGAAAAAGAGCAAAATCAGCCGCACGAAGATGGTGAGCTTGTCGCCGAACCCGATGAACCGCCTGCCGAGACTCTTCCCTCACACTGCTCCGTCAGCATTCGCGGCTGGGAGAACGAAAACGAAGCCGAGGCACGAGAATTTGGCCAAGTGGTAATGTCTCTGGCAAAGGAGTTATCGCGCTATCTTGACCTAAGCCGCCTAGAGTCGGTCATCATCGCTTGGGACTACACTGAGGCGGTTGCGAGTGTCGATCCCGGAGATGGCATTCCGCCGGCAGCGCCGACGTCAAACGAATATGCGCTGGGTGGCGCGATGGCCTACCACACGGTGCGCGACGACGAGATATGGAGCGTCATCGTGATCTGGACTGGATTGGTGCGGCAGCTAAACCAAATGGACGACCCGGAGCACAAGCTAGCGCTGCAAACCCTTGTCCATGAGTTGGCTCACGTCCATGATCTGCGGTTATTCGCTCGAACCTATCCAGGTGGCTGGCAAGCAGCAAAGCCCAAGGATGGGAGAGAGGCCAAACTTCAGATGATCGTAAACCCCTGCCAATCCGAATACTCTGCGCAACGTCGCGCCGCGTGGGCAGCACCGGAACACGGGCTCGACCTCCTCGAAATGTTGAACAAGGCAATGAAGGACGTGGATGACCAGATTCGGTCGGCACGCCTGAGCTATCGTGTAGACGGGGACTTGGATAAGTACTGGTTGGTGGTCGTCGAGCGCTTCACATTCCTATTCCAAGCGATCGGATATGGCCTCGGTCACGCTGACTGGGTTGAGGCGAACGCGGACGATCATCCCGAACTCGCTGCTCTCTACCGCGCCAAGCTCATTGATCTAGCTGGCCATCCCTCGGGATGGATGCTTGACGCCTGTCGAGACGCAGTCCAGCCATTCTTCCATCTTGAGGAGTGGAGCGATCTGGAAATTTATGATCCGTTGATCGAAGTATTGGAACGACTCTTTAACCAGAATGGAATGTACACGCGTGCGCATGGTGACGACATTTATGTCGACATCCCCTATACCGGACTTCACGATCTTTAGGTGATTCCGACACTGAGCGCGCACCTGGCCCGGCCTGCAACGGTTTGCAGTGCGCGGTTGCTTGCTTGTTCAGGCAGCGCGGATAGGACGCCCTTCGGCGGTTGGGAGACACCCCCGACGCTTGCTGTTGTTCCGATCCGTGGAGGCTGTCGGGCGAAATCACGGAGCCGCCGCGCTTCGGTCGATATCAGCATTTCTGGCCCATCATGTCGCTTATGGCCCGCCCGACCCGCTCGGCAGCCGCCTCGATTTCGCTGTCGCCTACATGGGCGTAACGCATGGTCATACGCGCGTTGGCGTGGCCGAGCATGCGGGCGACGACTGGCAGGGGAACGCCGCTCATCGCCGCCTGGCTGGCGACCGTGTGGCGGAGGTCGTGAAGGCGGACATCCTCGATTCCAGCCTCCCGGCGGATCCGGTACCAGAGCGGCAGGGAGCGGTATCGAGGACGGGACGGGTCCCTGGCGGAGGGGAAGACCCAGGGGCTGTTTCCTTGCTGCAACCGGCGTTGGAGAATGTCCCTCGCCGGGGCATTGAGCAAGACTGTCCTGGGACCCGTCTTGCTGTCGCTGAGTTCAAGCCGGTCGTCCCTTACCTCCTCGCGGCGGAGATGGACGATTTCGTTCCTGCGGCAGCCGGTCAGCAGGAGCAGGCGGACAACGTCGGCCTGTTGGGCCTGCGACGCGGAGCCTTCGGCATGGCGGTCGAGGACGCGGTGTAGGCGGGAGATTTCCTCGCGGGAGAGGAACCGCGTCATCTTCCGGCCGGGATTGCGGCGGATGCCGCGCACCGGGTTGGTCCCGATATGGCCGCAGGCGATGGCGTGGTTGAGGATCTGCCGCAGCAGGGAGAGCGCGTGATTGGCCGTCCCCGGCGCGGTCCGGCTGGCGGCCTCGAACCAGCCGAGCGCCATGCTGCGGGTGATGCGGTCGAGACGCCGGGAGCCGAAGGCCGGAAGCAGCTGGCATTTCAGCAGGCTACGGAAACCCCTCTGCGTGGAAGGCTTGCAGCGCTCGAAGCACTCCGCCTTCCAGCGACCGGCGGCAAAATCCCGGAACAGCGGCGATTTTCCGGGGCAGTCTGCGGCGTCTGCATCGCCGGTTCCGGTCGCCGCCTCCATGCAGGCGTGGCGCACGTCTTCCACCTTGCGCAGCGCCGCCGGGCCGAACGACATCTTCCGCACGCCGCGGTCCGTCTTGCGGTGGTAGATGAAGGTCCGGCTGCCGGAGGGGCGGACCCGCACCCCGAGACCGGCGACCCCGGTATCCCAGACGGTGTATTCGCGGTCCTCCGCACGAAGCCTTGCAATGCCGGCGTCGGTGAGCCTCTTCCGCTTCGGCATTTGTCAGCCCTCCCCGAGAATGGCGGCCAGCGCGTCCGTGGCCTCCCTGACCGGGCGGTCCGAGAGATGGGTGTATTTCAACGTCGTCTGCGCGTTGTTGTGACCGAGCAGCCGCGCCGTCGTCGTGACGGTCTCGCCCTGCATGACGGCGATACTGGCGTATGTGTGACGAAGGTCGTGAAGCCGGACATCGGCGATCTCCGTCTCCTTCCGAACCCGCCTCCAGAACTGCTCAAAGACCGTGGAAGATACCGGCTCGCGCGTTCGCGCCGAGGGAAAGACCCATTCGCCCTGCCGGGGGAGCTCGTCCAGGACGGCGCGCGCGGGCGAGGACAGCCATACCGTCCGGGGACCCGTCTTGCCGTCGCGCAGGAACAGGCGGCCCTCCCTGTAGTCGGACCATTGCAGAGTCGCTATCTCGCTCTTGCGGCAGCCGGTCAGCAGCAGCAGGCGGATGAACGCCACGTTGCGAGGATGGCGCCGTTCATGACTGTCCAGTACGATGCCGAGACGGGAAAGCTCCGTCTCCGAGAGGAAGCGCTCCCGCCCCTTGCGCCGGTAGCGGCGGATGCCGGCACAGGGATTGCTGCCTTCCGGGCGGTAGCCGTAAATCTCCGCCTGGCGCATGATGACGGACAGGATCGGCGCGGACCGGTCGGCCGCAACTGGCGTCGCGCGAAGGGAGGCGAACCAGCTCTGCACGTCCTGCCTCGTGATGTCCGCAATGTTCCGACCGCCGAACCGGGGGAGGATCGTGCTGTGCAGATAGTTCCGGTTGACCTTCATGGTTCCGGGTTTCCAGTTGCGCCCGTACCGGGCGAAGACTTCCTCGGCCACGGCTTCGAAGAGCCGGTCTTCGGGAAGGGCGGGCTTTTCGTCGCGTCGGATGGCGGCCAGCATTTCCGCAGCTTGCCGGCGGGCCTCGTCGAGGCCGATGCTGCCGGCGTCGCCGATGGTCTTCCAGACGCGCCGGCCCTCATGCTGGCTGTGGACGAAGAAGCGTCTGGCCCCCGAGGGCAGGACCTGGACACCGAAGCCCTTCAGTTCGCTGTCGCGGATATCGTAGGGCGTCTTGCGGGGCTTCAGGGCCTCGATCCGGTTCTCGGAAACGCGAACACGGGACATGGATGTTCCTCCTGCGTTGTTTTGCAGGCGGGGGAAAAGCGGTTGCACTTCCGCCCCCGACCTGCGATTGCACAAGGAAAAACAGACGCTATTTCAACATCTTAGCATCGAAGATGCGGCCGGGAGGTGTAGCGGTTGCCCACATG
>VXPS01000145.1 GCA_009839425.1 Chloroflexota bacterium | reverse complement strand
CAATCTGCGAACCTTGTCAGCAATCGGAAGCATCTTGACCGCAGCGGGCGTGCGCACCACGATGCCGGCCATGCGCATTACACTGACCATTGACGCCGACGTAGAGTTGCTCATCCGACGCGAGAAACGGCGCACAAACAGGAGCATGAAGGCCGTCGTCAACGATGCGTTGCGCGTCGGTCTGGGAAGCCTCGGCAAGCCGGCGCGGCTCCCTCGCTTCAAAGTGGAACCGCATGCGTTCGGCTTCCGACCGGGCGTCGACGTTGACCGGTTCAATGAGCTTGTCGATGAACTGGAGGCCAGTGAGGTAGCCCGGCGCCTCAACCGGTGACCATTGGAACCTATGCCGAATAGCTGACCGCTCACACTGCCAGCTACTGATCCGTTGCACGGCTCACTGGTGTCGGCTGAACTGAACGCTCCTTCCCGTGCAGATCCAACGAAGGCCGCTTACCGCCGCGCGGCCTTACCTCATGGTGGTCGGCGGAGCCAACAGGTGTGGCATTTGAGTTCCGCGCTCACGGCAGGCCGGCGGCCTTGCGAAGCGCGTCATTGATGCGGCTTTGCCAGCCGGCGCCGCCGGCGCGAAAGGCGGCGATGACGTCGGGGTCGAGGCGGAGCGTGGTCGAGACCTAGGTCACGTCCGCCTTCTGCCGCCCGCGTCGCACCGGGGCCCTGGCGAATTTTGCCTGCCATTCGGGCACGCTGAGGCCGGGCAGGTCGTCATCGGAGCCGGCGCTCGTGGAGTGCTCGTTCACGGTGGTTGGCCTTTCTCGTGCTGATAATGCGGTGGGCGCTCTCGCGCGGTGTCCACGCCAGGAGAACCATGCGATCGGCAAGCAAGCTGATCGTGATGTACTGAATCTCGCCGTAGTCCCGGCGGTCGTCTTCGATGGTGATGGTGGGGCCATTGAGAGCGTCAGCGGCGTCCGCCATGTCGAGACCGCGCTCACGTAATGTGGAGTCACGTTTCGCCGTCGTGGGCTTCGGCAGATTGTGACGAAGAGCCTGCTGGCCTGGCCGAAAACACGTGCATCGGCGAGCCGCCGCCATCGGTTTGTCGGGAACGGTGTCCTTCAAGACAGGCGGGGCCCTAGAGGAGGCTCCGGACTGACTGCGGCTTCACGTGGTTGCATGCCGTCGGGACATGTAGTTACAGGACTACCAATCCTCGGGGACGAGCCATGACTGTCACGACCGTTACAAGCCGCGAGCTGAACCAAGATGTTGGACGGGCCAAGAAAGCTGCGAAATCTGGACCAGTTTTCATCACCTACCGCGGCCTGCCTGCGCACGTGCTCCTGAGCATCGAGGACTACCGGCGGCTCGTGGGACAGGGCCGCAGCTTGGTGGAGCGGCTGACCATGGCGGGTCTGGCCGACATCGACTTTGACCCGCCACGCGTCCGCCTCTCATCGCCTCAGTCCGACCTTTCCTGATGTTCCTGCTTGACTCGAATGTCATCTCCGAGTTGCGCAAGCTTGGCGACGGCAAGGCCGCAGCGCGCGTGGTCGCACGGGTCTCTGGGAGGGACGCGGCGAGCTTTTTCATATAGGCGCTGACCCTGATGGAGCTGGAGATCGGCATCCTGCGCACCGAACGGCGCGATGCCGGGCAGGGGGAACGGCTACGGACATGGATGTACCGATATGTGCTGCCGGAGTTCCTGGAGCGTACGCTGTCCGTCGACTCGGCTGTCGCCCTGAAATGTGCTCGGCTGCATGTTCCGGACTCGCCGGCTGAACGGGACGCTCCGATCGCCGCCACCGCCATGGTGGATGGAATGACGGTGGTGACGGGGAACGTGGCCGACTTCAAGGCCACAGGTGCGGCGGTCGTCGATCCGTGGGCCGGAGAGTGACGCCAGCCGGCAAGGCCGCGCGGAGAGTCCTGATGCCGGAGGCCCTCCGGTAGCGGCGTGGAAGCGGTCGATGTGGCAGGCAGGGTCGTGCGAAGCTCCCGCTTGCTGGGCGAAAGCGGCAACTCCGCAGAACCTACCCTTCCCGACGGTTGCTCCGTTCGAACGCAATCGCCAAGCTCGGCGGGGGCGCTGGATCAACTGACGCGTACGAACGGCGGGCTCATCGTCAAGCGCGCCTCCAAGCACAGGCAGGTCTGGGAGTCGTCCAGCGACAACCCGGCAGTTCGCGGGAGCCGTGGTCGGCAAACGCGGGGACGATCGGCGAGGGCGTGCGGGTGGCATGGACGCTGATTGAGCCTCGCCTCGGGTAGCGAGGACAGCGCGAATCACAAGCCGCTCGCCGGCGCGCGCAGCTTCGAGGTGCGGGACGTGTCAACTGGCCGGAACTGCGTGGCCTGCTGTACGGTCGACGCGCATCCGCCGCGTACGGCGATGGGCAGTCGGTCTGATCGTATGCCGTCTAGGGCTTCACGGTCTTCAGGCCGACCGCCTCAAACGGCGCGACATCCCGCGTCGCCACCATCATGGCGTTGGCGGCGGCGGTCGCCGCAATGTACCGGAGTTGGGTGTTCGTCAGCGGCATGCCGTACCCCGTGTATCGTCGCTTTGTTCATCCAACCGTTACCTCACGCCGCTGTGCCGAACAGCCGCCGAACCTCGCCGGTGCCGACGAATTGTGACAGCAGCCGGTAGTTCTGCTGTTGGTACCGGACCCTACCCGCGACAATTGCCGGATGAATCTCGAGCGCATTGGCCAGATTCATGACGGCCATGGGCGTCGGATGGTCCTTCACGGCGCTCGCCTCCCAGGCTGCCTTGGGGATGAGGGCCTCTTCCGCCCAATCGTCCGCCTGCTTCTCTCTCGGATCTTCCCGTTCCCCCGCCACTTTGCGGAGGGTCATGTCATCGACGAAGGCATTGCCCCTGTCGGTGTCCAGGTGCCGGCCAACATGGGCCAGCTCGTGCAACAGGCAGAACCAGAAATTGTCGATGCGGTCGTAGCGCAGGGTCAGCCCGACCACCGGCCGTCCATCGCCAAGCCGCATTGCCGCTCCGTCGAGATATGTCTTCGGCAGATGCTGCACGATCACGAGCGGGATCCCGTGCTTGGCCAGAAATTCTCTGGCGAGCCGCGGGCCGCCCTCGGACCAGCTCAGCCGCGCCACCCTCTTGAGAAAGTCCAGAGTGACCGTGCCGCGCTGGTAATCCGCTTTCGGCCGGTCCTCGTTCGCTTTCGCCAGGACCTGCCAGCACCACGCCTTCAATGCATAGGGATCCATCTTGGCGTTCGCGCGAACGGGGCCGTTCTTGCGGTAGAGCGCGGCACCGGCAACGTCCCGTCCGCCCGCACGAACGATCAGGTCACGGATAATCTCTTCAGAGCGCCCCACAAGCTCTGGTCCGTCTGGAATCCAGCCCAGCTTCGCCATCGCCGTAACGGGGAACCGGCTCCATTCCATGTCGGATAGCGGATCCTCGAGTGCGACTCCCGGCTTGCGCAGCAGCACGTCCGCGGAAATCCCGAGGTGCTCGTGGAGCGCGCGCGCCATCGGCATGGTGATCGCGCGCTTGCCGGAGAGAACCTCCGAAACCTTTGCGCGGCTCCCGATGAACGGGATCAGATCGCGCGGGCTCAGCTTCCCTTGTTCCATGCGGAACTCGATCGCGGCCACCGGGCTGGGATAGCCCATCGGCTCGTGCTTGCTCTCGTAGAGTTCGACGAGATCGGTCAGAACGTCGAGCTCATCGAACTCAGCGCTGCCGGGCTCCGAGTCCATCAGCGCGTCGATCCGCGCAAGAGCGACCTCGTAATCCTTCTCGGTCCGGATCGGCTTGACCTTGCCGTCGGCCATCTCACACCTCCTCGACGTCTATGGCGTCGTACTCGGCGTGGGTGCCGACGAAACGCACGTAGACGATACGTGCCGGGTAGCTGATCCTCACCACGAGCCGGTAGTCGTTACCCTTGATGTTGAAGACCACGCGGTTGCCGCCAACGATGCTGGCGTTGCGGTACTTCTCCTTAACCTTTGCCGGCGTATCCCAGTCCTCCTTCAGAACCTCGCGATACCAGGCGAGCAACGGTTCCTCGGCATTCGCATGCAGCGCCCAGAACTCCCGGAGCGTTCTCTTGGCGATGATCCGCATGGTCAGATATAATCTATTCCCAAAACGATTACAACTATATCATTCCCAAAAATGATTGACCTACATACACCCCCTGCAATCGTCGGTCAACCAACCCCGCCACCCACCAAAGCGCGTCTGTGGACGACGCTGCATATCGATAGCGGGGCCTGCAGCAGCGTCGAAACGAAGCCATGCGATCTCGGGGCAGGTTCCGGCCGCGCTGCCAATGCAACGCTTCATGGAGCACGGCCTGAACGCCACCATCCGGAATGGCCGCTGATCCCCGAACTCATAGCTGCCGTCGCTCCCCGGCCGCGAGCTCGAGATATCCGCCCCCCATCAGGAGCCGCGCCTTTTTGACCAGCTGCCGCACCTGCGCTCGCCGGTCGCTGTTTGGGGCCCAGTCGATCACCGCACTCGCGTCAGCCCCGTGGATGTCGCCGGCGATTTGCCGCACCGACTTCCGCGCCGCGAGCCCCTCCACCGCCGCCACCGCCCGGGCCATGCGCAGCCGGGCCACAACCTCCCACGGCTGCGTCAGGATGACGCTCGGACATGCGCGCGTCGCCGGTGCGGGCGCACGACGGCACGGTGACGGAGCAGGTGCGCGGGCCGAAAACCCGCAACGAAAGAGCGAGCGTCTGCTCCGGGGTGGCAACGAAGCTGACACACAACCGGCCGTTTTCGGCGGGCACGGCGGACGGAACGTCCCGAGCCCGGTTCGGCCGACGACAAATCGTGCGGGCCTATCCGTGCCCGTCCCCCGGCGACAACTGAAGCAGGAGCC
>VXPS01000402.1 GCA_009839425.1 Chloroflexota bacterium | reverse complement strand
ACCGTACGCTGAACGTCGATACCTACACGTACAACTTCACCTATAGGTATTGTGCCCCCAGCCCCAGCCCCAGCCCCGGGCGCGACGCAAACTGCGCGGCATGAGCACGCTGGCCGAGATTTCGCACGCCTGCGGCCATCCGCCGCAGGGCAACATCCTGCCGGGGAGGCCCAAGTTCCGTGGGCTGATGACGCGCGCGCGGGCGGTATGGAATGGCCCGCTGCCCGGGCGCGTGCAGGGCATTCAGCTGGACCCGCTTCGCCTCGAGATCTCCGGACAGCCGCCGGTGCGTCTGCTGCGGGCGCTGCAGCTCCCTCTCGGCTGCGCCCAGGTCGCCCAGTACTGGCAGCTGCGGCCGGAGCGGAGACAGGTTGCGGTGTATCACTGGCGCCTCGGCTGGCAGCCGCTGCCCGCGCTGCCCGCCGGCGTGAGCCTGCCCGGCGGCGAGCATCCATGCTTCCGGGCGCTGGTCGACCTCGACACGCATTCCGTGACATCGTGGCGGGTTTACGTCGAGGAGTGGGCCGAGGGGATTGTTGCGCGCGCGTGGCCGGACCTGTGCGATTCCGGTCCGACCCCGCCCGGGTGCGCGCGGGCATGGGCGCTGGACTACGGAGCGGAACTCCTCGTCGAGGCGGTCCGTCGCTACGACTATCCGTTGGCGTCCAGGACCGGCGCGATGATCGCCCACAGCGCGCTCCGGCTTGCGACGCTGGGTGTGGCGTCGTGACACGCCCGCTCCTGCTCTGCGACGTCGAAAGTGCGCTCGACGCGGTGCAGGCGTACGGTGCACCGATCCTGACGCGCACCGGCTACGAACTGCTGGACGATGCGCGGCTGCCCGAGGCGCCACTGCAGTCCCTGCGCACGACGGCCGTCGCGGCCGTCACGGCCGAGCGCGTCGCGGCGGAGCTCGCCGACGGCGCGCCGGCCTGGTCGGAGGTGGCCATCCCGCAGCGTTGGCTGACGGACCCCGCCGACCCCGCGGTGCCAGTGGCACTCCAGACGACCGCCTTCCGGGTGCTCGGCTGCGACGCCGCGATGCGCGCCATGCACCACGCTCTGCAGCCGTTCGTCGAGGAATACGCTACCGGGCCCGTCCTGCCGACAGTGTGCTACGGCCCGCGGGTGTACCGGCCGGGCAGCGTCATGCTGATGCACCTCGACCGGTACCCGACGCACGAGCTTGGCGTTTCGCTGATCCTCGACGGTCCGCCGTGGGCCATGTGGATGGCCGACGTATCGCTCGCCAGAGCCGGCATTGCCGAGGAAACGCTGTCTCCGCGCCAGCACCTGATCTACGAGGGATGCCGCCTGATGCACGGCCGACCGACCCCGAATGAGCAGTCCGTGACGGCCGCGTTCTTCCACTGGCATCGCTTGGACGCCTCGACGGGGAGCGTTGCCCGTGGCGACTAGCACTGCCCTAGTGATCCCGGACCCGCTGGTGTTCACGCCGGAGATCCTGGACGGCGTGCTGGCCGCCTGGGGGGTGCCGCTCGCTTGGCACCGCCACGATGTGGCGGTCTGGTCGCGCCTTTACCGGCTGGACCCCGCCACGGGTGCGGCCCTGACCCGCGGCGACAGCCCGAAGCCGGTACCGGTACCGCCGCCGGGCTATCACCCGGAAGTGGTGACTGCCGCCTTCTGGAAGAGGCTTCAGTGGGGTGTCATCCGCATCGCCGACCCTGAGATCGTGCGCATGCCCGGCAAGCCCGACATGCACCGGATCGTCATCAACGAGACGCCCTGGGATACCGGCGGCCGGGCGAAGCCGACGTGGGCGGAGCTGCAGAAGCTCGTGCTGGCGTGGTGGCTTGACGGCGCCACGGCTGAGCTGCTGGGCGACGAGGCGGAAGGATGGACGGTCGATCGATGCGTGAAGCAGGCGCGCGACGCCGCCGGGGCGGCTGTCAAGCTGCCCTACGGAGTGTGCGCCCAGCCCAGGGCACTCACCCACATGGCCTCTGTCCGCGCCGCGGACGGAACGTTCCCTGTGGTCACGTGCCGGAACGCCGCGGGTGATCGCGTCGAGATCACGACGGCCGGGCAGGCGGAGAAGCTGGCAAAGGCCGCGATCGCGGAGTCGAACCGCCTGGAGAGCGCGCGCAACCGATTGGTCGCGGAAGCTTTGCCGCACGTCCGGCTTGCGGCCGATCTGACGGGCGGCCTAGAGGCGGCCGCCACCGAGGTGGCACGCCTGAATGCCCGCGCCCGCGCTCTCAACAAGGCGCACCAGCTGCTGGGGCCCGACACGATCGACGCCGAGTACCGGCGCCACCTGAAGGCGATCTGATGCGAACAGGGCGCTACGCACTGCACCGCGGCGCGCTCAGTCCGGCCGAGTGCGGGGCGGTGCTGGCCACCGACGGGCGGCGGCAATGGAAGCCATCGGCGCTCTACGGCGCCCCCGGTGATGGCGAGACGGTCAACCGGGACGTCTGGGACGGGCAGCGCACCGCGGTTTGCGACGACTGGCTCCTGGCGCGCCTCGACGAAGTGGTTCGGCCCATGCGCCGCGGATTGCGCTTCGCGCTGGCACGAGAGCCCGTTTGGTGGAACCGCCACGGCCGGGGCGTGGGTTTCGGCGAGCATTACGACCGGATTTCCAGCGAGGACAATCCCCGCATCCTGACGTGCACCGTGCTGCTGAGCGCCGCCGATGCCTACGAGGGCGGCGCTTTCATGGTCGCCGGTCGGGTCGTGCCGATGCACCAGGGCGACGCAGTCGTGTTCTCGGCCCTGACCATGCACGCGGTGGCGCCAGTCGCCGCGGGCCGTCGGGACAGCCTCGTGCGCTGGTATCTGGCGCGGTGATCCGCCGATCGATCACGACGTACGGCGGGCAGACGATCGTCCGCTACAAGCTCGCCTTCGGCATCGGCGCGGCCAGCCGGCGGGGCACTCATGGATGGCAGCTCGCCGTTCACGTCGTGCACGCGCCTGGTTCCGGGGCCTGGCACAACCACTATTGGGACAGCTGGTCGCTGTGCCTGTTGGGCGGGATCGCGGAGGCCACGGACGGCGGAACCCGGCAGATTCGTCCGGGGACGCTTCGCTTCCGCCCCCACAACCAGCGCCACCGGGTCCGGGGCTACGCAGTGACCCTGATCCTTACCTCGCCGCGTCGGCACCGCTCGTCCATCTGGCTGCGGGGGCTGGCGGCACGCCCGATCCGGGCGCGCTCGAGGGTCGGTTATAGTCGGCGCGTTTTGGCCCGGTTTCGCGAGAGGAGAAGTGCCATGAAGATCCCCCTGACCATCGCCGCGTGTGTTTTCCTGCTGGCCGCCTGCGGCGGCGGTGGCGGCTCGACCTCCCCCACGTCGACGGGCCCGGACACCACCGGCGCGCCGAACGTCCCGATGCTGTCCTGGCATCAAACCGACGGCGGCTCCTACAGCGTTGCCGGGCTTCCGGCCCCGACGCCCGCGGCCGCTCGGCACATGCCGGTCTACCATGACGGCCGCCGTTTGTTCGTTGGAGTCGACCAGGGGGCCGGAAAGCCTGCCGCGCTGCCGATAGTCGGACGGCGGGGAGAGACGGAAATACGGCTTGGGGAGCTGACCGACGGCGGCGGCCGGGGCACGCTTGCGACCTATCTGCTGTCCACCGTCGATGATCCCGGGCTGAGATGGAAGTCTCCGCCCGAGGTCCGCTTCGGCGGTGCGGGCGATCAATCTGACTACGAGCGAGTGGTCCGCGCGGTGCAGCTCGTGAATGCCGCTCTGCCAGAAGGTCAGAAGATGCGTGTGCCGTCCATGACGCCATCGGATGACCCGGGCACAGGAATATATTTTTCGTTTGATTGGCTCACGGGCCTGGGCTACTGGGGCGAAACGCACAACAGCAACGCCAGCGCCACGAGCCAGATCACCCACTCTCTGATCACGATAACGAGGGACTACACCAGCAACGGGGACCGGCAGGCGACGATCCTGCTGGCTCATGAGCTCCTGCACGCTTTGGGCATGTTCGGGGGGGCCACCAGCCACGTGCCGCCGACGATTGATTCAATCCTCGCGGCGGACAGCCGAATTTACGCCAGCGCTCAAGGCACCCGCCAGCCGCTGTCCTTGCTTTATAGCGCCGACAGAGAGGCCATAAGGGCCCTCTACTCTCGATTGTCCGATGGCGTCGATCCGACGTCGTTCGGGCTTTGGGAAGACACGTCCTGGCACCTGGTTGGCCGGACCTCCCACGTCGCGTTTGGCGTCGCGCTGCGAAACGACTATGTCGAGCCGTGGGCTTACGGCGATCTCCCTGCCACTGACCTCGCGGCCAATCGCGGGCTTTCCGGTCGCGTGACGTGGACTGGTGTGCTGCTTGGGTTCGGGCCCGATCAGACCGTATCTGGCGACGCTGCGATCGCGGTCGACCTCGCAACGCTGCGAGGCAGCGCGGACTTCACCAACCTGGAGATGTGGAACGATCCTCCGCTTCCAGGCGATCTTGGAGACGGAGTGCAGTGGCTGGACGGAGACCTCGGCTACGCGATCGCCGTCCGCGGCAACACGTTTCGGGAGACGAGCGGCGACGCTGGCAGGCTTACCGGGATATTCACCGGTCGCGATCACGAAGGCGCTGCGGGAACGCTCGAACGCGACGATCTCGTTGCATCGTTCGGCGCGCAACGCTGACACGCCTTTTCTCCGCACCTGAAGCGGCGAATTATCGCCGTTTCAGGTGCTGCATTTCGCCAGAAAGTTTTCGGCCTAATCGGCTCGGAAATCCGTTGCAAGTTTTCGATCGATTCGCCATTACTTTTACGCGGATTCGCCAAAACTTTTTTGCGCCTACAGCCGCGACGGTCAGGTACATCCTGCAGCACGGCAAGGCGCAGTTGCTGTTTGCC
>VXPS01000401.1 GCA_009839425.1 Chloroflexota bacterium | reverse complement strand
CGCGGGTCGGAGACGGCCCCACGGCGCTGCTCAGGGCGCATTATTCAAAGGTCTCTTCCAGGGAGAGGGTTGGGGTGAGGGTGGATCGCACCCCCAGCAACCAAACCCGAAAGAACCAAGACCGTGAACCAGCGCCTCACCGACCGCGTAGCCGTCGTCACCGGCGCCGGCACCGGCATCGGCGTCGGCATCGCCCGCCGCCTGGCCCAGGAGGGCGCCAGCGTGGTCGTCTCCGCCGCCAGCAGCATCCAGGGCGCTCGTGACCTCGCCGACGAGATCACCGCTTCAGGAGGATCGGCCCTCGCCGTCCAGGCCGACTTCCGCGACCCCACCACCGCCACTGACGTCGTCGCTACGGCCGTCAGCAACTTCGGCGGAGTCGACGTGCTGGTCAACAACGCCGGCTATACGCTCGACAAGCCCTTCCTCGAAACCACGCCCGACGACTGGTCCTCGCTCTTCAACATCAACGTCCAGGCCATGATCGCCTCGGCGCACGCCGCCACCCCGCACATGATCGAGCGCGGCGGCGGACGCATTATCAACATCAGTTCGGTGCATGGCGGGCTGCACGCCAACGGTCACGTGATATACGGCGCAACCAAGGGCGCCATCAACGCCTTCACCCGCGCCCTCGCCGTGGAACTGGCCCCGCACCAGATCACCTCCAACGTCATCGCCCCTGGCGCCATCTACGTCGAACGCTACGACCGCGACAACCGCGACCTCGAAGCAATCCGCACGTCCATCCCCAACCAGCGCCTCGGCTATCCCGAGGACATTGCCGGAGCCGCCGCCTACCTGGCCTCAGATGAAGCCCGCTACATCACCGGCGCCGTCCTCTACGTCGACGGCGGCGTCACCTCCGCAATGGCCGTAACCGACTAGCGGAATCCGCTTCCCGCTCCACCGCCCGGTAGCGACTCTGAGTCTCCAACGCAGGCGAAGATCAGGCCCGCGTCCGAACGCCTTCGCCGTGCATTCGCTGCATCCAGACGGCGAGCAACTTCCGGCAGTTCGCGAAGAACATCGGCCGGGTCATCCATCGGCGCATCCGCAGAACGTGGACGGCAGGACGATGGACCGGTCGTCCGCGATGAACTCGTCGGCCAGCGGCGTTTCTTGCACGCGGGCGGCCGTCACCAAGGCGCGGGCTGCTACTGGAAACATCTCATCACCGGTGCCGGTGGTCATGGAGTAGAGCCCGGATCAGTCGCGACGGTCTTCGGCTATCGGTCGCCCATCGCGGATCACTGGCGCTTCTCCGCCCACCGCACCACTGCTTCCGCCATGCTGATAGCGTCGGCGTACGCTTGCTCAGTAACCGGAGGGGCCGCGGAGGGGTAGCGAGACGCCCACGCGTAATCCGAGAGGATTTCGGCCCGACGCACCTCTTCTGGGATGGCGTCTCCTACCTCATCCAATAGCGAGAGTAGACGGCCCAGGTCATGCGTGTATGGAAACTCGACGCCCCGGCTTATGAATACCGCCTTGAGGGCCTTCTCCGCCGCCTGTTGAGCGTCAAAGCAGAGGTCTTCCAGATAGTCGCCAGGGGCACGGCGCTTGGCTCGCGCAAGGTTGCCTCTGCCCCGGCCCATCCACTCTCGCGGATCGTCGGGTGGGAAGCGCTCAGGCTGCGTCATACACCACGCGTCCCTCGCGCAGCGCGGGCTTGTACACCAGAGGATGGCTGTCCTTGTACCGCTCAATGTTTTCAGGGGTTGCCACGACAAGGTCAACTGCCGCATTCACGCCTCGCAGCGCCCGGCGTATCCTGCCGGAGAGGCTCCAGTGATCGGCGCCCGACTTAACGACCAGGATGTCCAGGTCACTGTGCGGCTCCATCTCACCGCGCGCGGCAGATCCGAAGAGGATGATCTTCTCCGGCTGCGCCACCTCGACGATGCGCCTGACGACCTCCTGAACGTCGCTGGTCGTGACGTTGGTATCGCCTAGCGAAGTCCTGTTCATTCCCGACTCCCGCACGACTTGTAGAGCGCGCTCGCCAGTCGCACCTTCATGGGCCTGATCGTGGCGTCCGTTTCCCGCCAATAGTGTTGCACCTTAACGACTTCATGCCACGGGAAGCAGTCAGGGCCAGCCATGGGTACCTGAAACTTCGCGAAGTCGGTCTCACCTCCGCAATGGCGCTACCCGATTAGCCAAGCGCCTTCGTTCACGGCGGCTGCCGCAGGCCCTGCCTCCGGTTCCAGCGGCCGCTCTTAGTCCCTCTTTCGGGAGACCGTTGCAAGACTCCCTTGCTCCTCGAATTCGCGGATGCGCGTGCTCCCACCCGGGGGAGAGCAATGGTGCCCGGTGTCAATCATTTCAAGGGGACGCCGTTCTTCACCCTCTCCAAGGGGAGAGACAGAACCTGCCCCGGACTCGATCCGGGGTTCGGGCGTCTTCGGCCGAAATCGGTGAGGGGTCTTCCGCGCAACCAGCCCTCGGGCTACGCAACGGTCGCTCCTGGGGAAGAGGGCAGGGTGAGGGATCTTCCGGGCAAGCAACCCTGACGTTTCGGAACGGTTAGAGAAAGCACCGTGAGCCAGCGGCTGCCTGTACCCTCCCCCGGGGCTCTGATCAGAGCCTTACGCATTAACACTGGGCGGGGTTATGCGAACACGGGCGGTTTGGGCTGTCGTTCTGACAGCGTTGTTCACAGCGGTATCGGTTTCGTACGCGGCGGCCCAATGGCCGACGACCTGCGTCGAACTCAACGACATTGTCGAAGCCCATCTGGGCAACGACCACAACGTCGGTATCTATCAGAAAGTCTTTGGCGATCAGGCCGAACAGGCCTGCCGCAACGACCACCGCGACGACGTACGCAGCGTCTTCGCCTGGGCCATCGGCGGCGACTCGTCCACCATCTCAAGCGTCGAGCGCGGGCAGGTCCTGCGCATCCTGGACGGCGACACCATTGAGATTCGCTACCTCAGCGGCGGCGAAGCTGTCGTCGGCCACGTCGAAAAGGTCCGCTACCTGGGCATCGATACACCCGAGAAAAACGAGCCGGGCGGCGCCGAAGCCACCGAATTCAACCGCGCGCGCGTGGAAGGCCAGACCGTCCGGCTGGTGCGCGAGGGACGCAATCGCGACAACTTCGGCCGCCTGCTGCGCCATGTCTTCGTGGTCTACCAGGGCCAGGAAATCGACGTCGTCGCCGAGCTAATCGCGGCTGGGCACCTAAAGGGCGGGGGCACATCCACCGATTCAGCAGGCGCGACTGATTCCGGGACGACGGCCACGTCATCCACCGGAACCGTGTATGACTCATGCGAGGCTGCGGTGGCCGCCGGCGAACCGCGTGTCCAGGGTAGCTCGGGCCCCGGCCTCGGATTCCCTCACGCCACCGTCCCGTCCGCTCGCGACGGCGATGGCGACGGCGTTGTATGCGAGGTAGCTCAATAGTCCACGTCGGCTCTCTGTCCCCTGACCGATGTTGCTACGTCTGCTCGGCCGTGCCTACGACGACAGCGCCATCTCAGCCTGCTCACCTGCGCCGCATTCGACTTTGCCCGAGGGGTCGCAATTCACCTGGCCCTCGCACGTCTTGCCGCTGCCTCTTCCCACACGTCAGGACAGTGCTCCGCGGCTAGCTCAGGGTAGGTGTCTGAGGAAAGAAAGTCGTCATACTCCTGGGCGAATCGCTCGCGGTTTCCTAATTGCTGGATGCGCTCGAGCTCGTAGCAGTGGAACGAGCCGAGCACCGCTCTAGAACGCTGACGAATTGCGTCACTCGTCGCAATTGCATCGTGCCAAGCCGTAGGGCAAGTCTCTGCAACCGCGTCGCCGAGCGGTCGGCCGACCCGATCACCGGCCGCATTGAGCGATGAAAGGATGTCCCGGTACGCCCCTAGGTACCGCGTCTCATCCACGCGCCCGAGACGCCATTCCTGTTGAAGGTTCGTGAGGGCGTCGCAGGTTTCGTTGACGGCGGCCTGTGCTACGTCGGGACTGTCACCGGAATCTGAAGCCGATACGGTAGCCGTCTCTTCAACAGCAGATTGCGTGGCATCTTGGCCATCGCAGGCCACGAGCATAATGGCCACCAGCGCAACTAGCAGCAGAAGCTTTGGCACTCGAGTTGTCACCGATGCAATTAGTTCCGACGTACCTGCTCACCCACCAATCGGCGCCGGATACACCAGCGGAATCCCCGGCGTCTCCACGCGCAATCCGTTGATCTGCCAGCGGCCCAGGCACGCCATCAGCAGCAGCCGACGGTCCGCGCCGCCGAAAACGATGTTCGTTGGCGACGAGATCGTCTCGTGCGTCGGGTCGTCCACTAGAAGTTGCAGGTGCCCGTCCGGCAGCATCCGATAGATGCGGTCGGGTGTGTACATCGTGATGTGCAGCACGTCGTCCTCGTCGAACTGCACGCCGTCCGGCATGTGATCGGGCAGAACCGTCACCACCTGGCGCTCACCGGCCGATCCATCGTCCAGGATTCGGATGCGCGAGACGCCCGGCAGCCAGGTCTCCACCACGTACAGCCACTCGCCGTTGCGGTCCACGCACATGCCGTTGGTGAAGTACCGCGACGCGTCGCTGAACATCACCGTCTCGCCCGACGGCGTGATCCGAAAGATTCGGCCGGTGAACTCGCCCGCCGTCTGCGAGTCGGAAACGTACAGGTCGCCGGACGGATGGAAACAGGGATAGTTCGGAACCACCATCGGAACCTCGGCCGTACCCGTGCTCAGCACCGAGACCGCACCGCCCCCGGCCTCGACCCGCATCACCTTGTGCGCGCCGATGTCGCAGGCGTAGATGTTGGCGTCCCGGTCGCAGCACAGCCCGGCCACGAATCCCTCGAGCGTCGCGATCTCCTCGTACGTCCGCGCCTCCACAT
>VXPS01000264.1 GCA_009839425.1 Chloroflexota bacterium | reverse complement strand
GAGTATGGGTCGGGCGGGTGTCCGAAGGGGGAAGCGCTGATGGGTCGGACGGTTGGGTTCAACATGTGGCCGAATCTGAGCGATGGGGATATTGACGACATCGTGCGGGCTTTCCGGAAGGTGGCGTTGTATTACCGACGGCGCAGCCGCTCTTGCACCTAAGGCAACCCGGGACAAAGTCGAGACTCTGACCGACGCGATCGGAGCACATCGCAGGACACGACTGACACGAAACACTGAGCGCTCACGGCTGGCGGCTTGTCCACATCGTCACGAAGCTGGGAAGGAGGTTGCTGCCAATGGAGAACATGGGCCGAATCCGACATTCCACTTCTGATCCCAGATTGCGCTTCGCGACGTACGTTATGGGCTTTGGTTGTCTGCATACTCGACCATCTTGTATTCCCGAACGACGGCGGCTCCGGAATAAAAGCGGTCGCAATCGAGCATCACTGCGTCTAGAAACAGCGGCTGGTGACTAGCCAGTCCTGGGAGCGTTCCGAGGTCTTCAATGCGGTGCCATTGGAGCTCACCCTCCTCGGAGTCGGTCAGCGTTCCAGTCCACTTGGTCGCCGTCACAATGTGGACGATTCCACAATGCACTTCATCGATCCAGATGAAAGTCCCTCTCAGTTGAGGATCCGCAATGGTCAATCCGGACTCTTCCCTGAATTCTCGAACTGCGGCTGACACCGGATCCTCACCGGGCTCAAGTTTACCGCCAAGACCGATCCACTCGCCCGCATGAGAGCGGCCCTCAGATTTCTTGATTAGAAGAACCTTTCCACGACTATTGAGATAGACCAGACAGTACGGTATTACGATATCTAAACTTACTTTCGTCGATCCCTTTGGACCTTGATTGAGACCCGATGGGTCGGAACTCGTGCTGGTCACTCAGTCCCCCTGGCGTTCTATCAGTTTGGCACGCCTCGGCGAAGCGGTTTGTCGCCGATTTCGTGAGGCACACAAACGCCGGCCGTGCAGTCTGGACCTGGGACGGTTCGCCTCACGTCGCGCCGTAGATGCGGGTTGGATCGACGACGCAGTGTTCGCCCTTCTCCGATTCGATGGTGTGGCCGTGGGTGAGTTGGGTGACGGTGGGGCCTTGTTGGAGGAAGCCGTTTGGGTCGCGGCGGGTGAGTTCACGTCCCATCGCGCCCATGTCGTGGGCGTCGAGCAGGCGGGCGATGGCGTTGCCGACGGGGGCGAGTTTGACCAGGCCGGCGTCTTCCATGCGCTGGCCGAGGCGGTTGTAGTCGCTGCCGGGGTTCCCGGGCAGCGGCGGGGTTCCGATGCTGACGAGGGGCGTGGTGGAGCCGTCGGGGTGACGCATGCGTCCTTCCGAGGTGCGAGGCTTTCGGTACGGGAGTCCAAGCCACACTTCGCACAGGTGCATGGCGGTGAGGTTCTGGTAGGGGACGCCGAGCAGCAGGTAGCGGCCGTTGCGGCTGAAAACCTGGCCCATGGGGCTGTGAGCGTCCCAGCCCGAGGCGCCGCCGGAGGTCGTGATGGCCTGGGCCAGCGGGCCGATGGCGGCGATGCTGTGGGCGAGGTGGATGCTGCGGTGGGCTTCGGGTCGGCGGCGGGCGGCCTCGGAGATGGCGCCCATTTGCGAGGGGGTGTGGATTGGATCGAATACGAACTCGGGGTTCCCGGCGGTTGGGTAGGTAAACGTGGGGACGACGAGGGTGCCGTCGGGTCCGAGGGCCTGGAGTAGGGCGTCGACGACGGTTTCGGGTCCGCCATCCACGAGTCCGATGCTGCGGAGGGAGCTGTGGACCATCAGGAGGTCGCCGGGGCGGACGCCGAGGGCAAGGAGATCGCGGACCAGGTCGGAAAGGCGCAGCGGTGCGCAGGCTCCGCCTGATTTGCTGGCCGCGTTCCGTTGCACTGGTGGATCCTGCTGCGTACGAGCCGACCCGGCTGGCAGGCTGACTCGAGAAACCGGTCGCACGCGGGCCATGGTCGCCTTCACGCGCGGATCCATCAACGATGTCTGCGGGAACTACGCCTGGTCGCGGATCTCCGACGTGCTCGCAGACAGCCCCTGGCCTAATGCCTGGGAGAACTGACTGGGCTAGACTCGGGCGCCTGGGGCGGCGATGGTCCGTAGGAGTAATCGTGGGGGCCACCCGCCGCTCGCCATGCGCAGGGGACGCATCGATGCGGGAGAAACGCGATCGCAAACTCGGCCGTCGCCGTCTGCTCGCGGTTTCGGTTCTGATCCTCGGAGTGGCGGTGGGGTCCAGCGTTGGGGCCTGCGCTGACAGCGACGAGTTCAATTTCAAGCCGCGTGGCACGAGGACGCCAGTCAGCCAGGGCGGCTAGAGCCCGATACCCAGCCTCGTATGTGACGTGGCCGGCGCAGCGGCGGCTACTCGGCCCAAACTGCCCTACGGAGACGAGCTGTTCCGACAGCGCCGCGCACGGTCAACCTCCGCACCACTTCCTACTACGTGAACCGCAGCTCTGGACCGCTCCGTCGCCTTCGTGTCTAGAGACCGGACCGCGGAAGGCCTGAGCCTCAGGCGAGAGGACCTCTACGAGGAGCGGGTCTAGCCGCCCTTGTCCTTTCGGTGACCGCATTGAGTTGGAGGACGCCTAGGCGAGGGCGAGGGGCCGTAAGCTCGACTTCTGTCGGGGTATCCAGGCGGCAGGAGTGGTGGCGATGAAGAAGCTGCTGTTTTTTGACTACCGCGAGTTGGAGTACGTGGAGGGGTTTGCGCGGGCGGTGGAGTCGCCGGTGAAGGATGCGGGGGCGCCGTTGCTGCGGCCGGAGTTGCCGTGGGAGCACGGGAACATGCAGATGTTCGGGAGCGTGCTGCGGGGGGCGGATGGGCGGTTTCGGGCCTGGTACGAGGTGGTGGAGGCGCCCTGGCGCGTGCGGCTGGCATACGCGGAGAGCGACGACGGACTGCGCTGGCACAAGCCGGAACTGGATGTGTTCAGGGACGGTCGGCAGCCGACCAATATCGTGTTCGACGGGGAGCCGCTGGGGTCCGCGGTGATCGAGGACCGGGAGGATCCGCGGCCGGAATACCGGTTCAAGCTGCTGACGGGGGCGGCGCCGTCGGGCTGCGTGTCGGCGTTTCATAGCGCGGACGGGATGCGCTGGGAATCGGCGCGGATGTTTGGCGGCCGGGTGCAGCCGGTGATTGCGACGGCGCCGGACTGCCCGATCGGCTTTCTGCGAGCCCCGGACGGGCGGTTTGCGGCATATCACCGGATGGCGGGGTATGGGCGACGGGTGTTTCGTAGCGAGTCGTGGGACTTTGCGCACTGGTCGGGCGAGCCGCGGATGGTGCTGGAGCCGGATGCGGGGGATCCGCCGCAGACGCAGTTCTACGGGTTGGGCGCCTGCGCCTATGGGTCGTACGAACTGGGCACGCTGTGGATCTATGCGACCGATCCCGAGGACCGGGAATCGGGCAAGCCTCATGGGCTGCAGACGCCGGAGCTGACCTATGCGCGGGTGGGGACGGCGTGGCACCGGGCCGAGCCGGGGACGGCGTTCATTCGGAACGGCGCCCCCGGCGAGTGGGATTGCGGGAATTTGCAGGCGGCCTCGCAGCCGGTGTTTCTGGACGATGAGATTCGCTACTACTACGCGGGGACGAACGTGCGGCACTCGCGGCACTGGGAGCTGGAGCCGCAGGAGGCCGGGCTGGGCATGGCGCGGCTGAAACCGGATCGGTTCGTGGCGCTGCGGGCGGGCGAGGCGCCGGCGGAGCTGGGGACGATTGCGTTCAAGGCGCCGTCGGTGGACGTGTTCGTCAACGCGCGGACGGCTGCGGATGGGGAGATTCGGGCGGAGTTGCAGGACGCGGAGGCGCGGCCGCTGGCGGGATTCACGGCGGGGGACTGCCGGCCGATCAATGGGGACGGGACGGCGCACCGAGTGGAGTGGCGAGGTGCGGGGCAGGCCGAAGCACCGATTGGCCAGCCGACGCGGATTCGACTGACGGGGAGGCGGGCTTCCGCGTACTCGGTGTTCGTGACGGAGCCGGGTGAAACGCCGGTGTATCACCAGTTCGAAGCGCTGCGGCCGGAGAACGAGGCCTGGTAGCAGGCTGCGTGCCAGGTTGGCCGACTATCGTGGCGTCTGAGGCAGTGACTGGCGCGAGCGTTTCGCCGGCCGAATACGCACTGGAGAAGCGGCAATGGCCTTGAAGATGATCCAGGTTGGGACCGGCGGGATGGGGGCGACGTGGTGCCGGGACTTCCTGCCACCGCACGTTGCGGCGGGGCTGATCGAGGTGGTGGCCGCGGTGGATACGAACCCCGAGGTGCTGGGGAACGCCCGGGAGCACCTGGGACTAGGTGAGGCGCAGTGCTACACGGACATCCAGCGGGCCTTCGACGAGAATCCGGCGGACTTCTGCACGGTGGTCGTACCGCCGTACTCGCACGAGGAGGTCGTTGACCAGGCGGTAGCCCACGACATGCACATCCTGTCGGAGAAGCCGATCGCGGACACGCTGGTGGCGTCGGTGCGGATTGCCGACAAGGCGACGAAGGCCGGCAGAAAAATGGCGGTGACGATGAGTCATCGCTTCAACCAGTACAAGACGACGATGCGCGAGAGCGTGCGGTCGGGTCGTTACGGCGACTTGAACTACCTGGTGTTCCGGTTCACCCAGGAGGCGCGGCAGCTGGGAGCCTGGGGACTCGGGTTCCGCTACGAGATGGAGGATCCGCTGCTGGTGGAAGGGTCGGTGCACCACCTGGACATCCTGGCCGACCTGGCCGGCGCGAAGTGCGACACCATCTACGCGCGGACCTGGAATCCCGCCTGGAGCGCATTTGCCGGCGACTCACAGGCGCTGGTGACGATGGAGTTTGAGAACGGCGTGCGGGCCACCTACGAGGGCTCCAAGGTGAACGCCGTGGGGATGGACGGCTGGGGCCGCGAGAACACGCGCGCGGAGTGCGAAGGGGCGACGCTGGTCCTCGGATCGGACCGCCTGGAGTGCTTCCCGTTCGACCCGACGCGCAATGCTCGCATCAAGGCCGAGGGCGACGGCCACACCGTTCCCTGGCTGGAGCAGCCGTTCTGGGGCCACGCGTGGTTGATCGAGAAGTTCGTGCGCTGGCTGGAGGGCGGCGAGCCGATGGAGACGAATGTGGTCGACAACCTGCAGTCGGTGGCGCTGGTGACCGCCGCGATCGAGAGCAGCAAGACGGGGCTGCCGGTGAAGGTGCAGGAGCATTTGGCGGCGGCGTGGCGGGAAGTGGCAGCTTCCGAGAGCCCTTGAAGGAGCCCACTTGACCACAACGCAGACCCGTCCATGGGACGCGGCGGATCACCTGGAAAGCGACGAGGATATCGTCGCCTACCTCGAGGCGGCCTTCGAGGACGGGGACCCGGCGCTGATCGCAGCCGCCCTGGGGGACATCGCCAGGGCTCGAGGCATGACGAAGGTCGCCGCGGACGCGGGCCTGGGTCGGGAAAGCCTCTACAAGGCTCTGTCACCCAACGGCAACCCGGAGCTCGCCACCGTGCTGAAGGTCATGCAGGCGTTGGGGTTGGGGCTGCGGGTGTCGGCCACTCGGCAGCCTTCGGACGGTCCCTAGAGGTATTTGCGGGCCAGCGCCTCGTAGCGCGGGTCGTCACGCTCGGCCGCCCGGAACTTTCCCCTCCACTGCTCGGCGACGGTGGGAGTGTCGTCTGCAAGGGTGTCCCGGAGTGAAGTTTCGATCAGGGACGAGAGGGAGAGGCCGCGCGAGCGGGCGAAGCGCTTGGCCTCCTCGACCAGCGCATTGTCGACGGTGATTGTGAGCTTCCGTTTCATGACGGGAGTTTGATCCTGCGCGGGCAGCCGGGGCGGGGGAGTCGAGTTTAGGTGCGTCCCGGGGCGGGTCCCAGGCTGCGCGCAGCTTGGGCCACATCAGTCAGGCGAGCCGCTTGACAATCCGTGTCCCGCACCTCACGATAGTATCGATATCGATATCAGAATCAACCAGAAAGAGTGTTGCCATGGAATTTCAAATCAGAGGCGCCTCGTACGCGATCGAGCCTGAGGACATCATGAGCGCAACGCGGAGAGTTCAGCCCAGCGCGACCGACGGTCGGAACAAGTACTTTGTCGCGCTGCACGGGCGACAGTACCCAATCAAGCAAGTCATCCAGTTGGTCACTGGCCTGGCGTCACCCGTGTTCACGGCGCAGTACGCCTACCGAATCCTCAGCAGGCTGGGGTTTGAGATCTCAGAACGATCGGACGCAACTGTCTATGGACGCCCTCCGCGTGCGCCAACCGCAGGGTTGCAGGGCAACGAGTCTCCCCCAGAGGCACCTGTAATCGTTGACTCAGGCGACGACGCCGAGCAAGTTCTGAACCTTCTGGTGCTCTTCGAGACCGACGAGGACGGTTGGGAGGTGGCGAGCTGCCCGACGCTCCCCGGGTGTCACAGTCAAGGGCGGACGAGGGACGAGGCTCTGGCGAACATCCGCGAAGCGATCCGAGGCTATCTGGCGAGCATGCGGGAACACGGAGAGCCCTTGCCGTCCTCGTCTACGTTCCAGGTGCTTGAGGTACCTGTCTAGTGCCGCGACTTCCGGTCATCTCAGGCGACGAATTCGTCAGAGCGGTCGCGAGGATCGGCTATGTCCGGGACCGAACCCAAGGTAGCCACATGATCCTTATCGGACCGGCGGGCCGCAGACTCTCGGTCCCCAGGCATAGGGAACTTCGTCGAGGTCTTCTGCGGGCGCTGATTCGTGACTCAGGCCTGACGCGAGAGGAGTTCCTGCAGCTGCTTCGCTGATATCCCGATGCAGGCCGCCCGGGGCCAGATTTCGGTTTCCGGGCCTAGCCAACTTCGACGGTGCTGGCCTGGCCGGTGTGGGTGACCCGGAGGATGTTGTCGATGTGGCGTTCGAAGGTGTCGTCGTGGGAGATGACGACGAGCTGGCTGAAGCCGCGGACGGCGAGGATTTGCTGGGCCAAGTTTTCGCGGCGTTCGGCGTCCAGGTGCTGGGTGGGTTCGTCGAAGAACGCGATGTCGAGGTTCAGCAGGTCGCGGAGCAGGGCCAGGCGGACGGCCAGGGCGGCGGCCATTTGCTCGCCGCCGGACAACTGGCCGAAGCGCCGCTCCAGGCCGCCGCGGCCGAGCACGATGTCGTAGTCGGCCGCCCAGCGGAGGCGGCCGCCGGGCGCGCCCATGATGTCGCTGTAGATCTCGTCGGCGCTGTCGGACACGCTGGCCAGCAGGATTTCGGTGACCTTGGGACCAGCGTCGCGCAGCAGGCGGCGGATGAACTCGGTGCGGTCCTCGAGCCGAGTGACGCGGGCGATCCCGGCCTGCGCGGCTTCCAGGTCCGCGCGCACCTGACGCAGGGCCTCCACGTCGGAGGCGAGGCGTTCCTGGTCGGCCTGCATGCGGGTGGCTCGCTCGGCCAACTGGCGAACCAGGCCGAGCGCGGCGTCGCGGGCCTTGAGCACCGTGGCCAGCGCGGCAGGATCGAAGTTGGCGCGCGATTCCCGTAGGGCCGTATCGGCGCCGTCCACCGCAGCTTCGGCCCGGGCGGCCAGTTGCCGGGCGGTTGCAAGCTCGGCGCCGCGCGCCTCGAGTTGCCCCGCCACGACCTCGTGCTTGAGGTATCGGTCGTGCGCGTCGGCGTGCTCGTTGAGAGCGGCGTGCGCCGCGGCCAGCGCATTGAGATCGCCCTGGAGGGTCTGCAGCTGGCGGTCGGTTGCCTGGAGAGCAGCCGCAGCCGCCTCGCGGCGGTGCTCGGCGATCGCAAGCAGGTCGGCTCCGGCGGTCCTGACGGCGGGATCTTCGGTTGCGGCCTGTTCCGCGAGGGCGTCCACGGCGCGCTGGGCAGACTGGACCAACGTCTCCTGTGCACTCGACGCGGGCTCCCGGCCGTTGGCCAGCGCCGCCAGGTCGCCCGCGTTGCGGGTTTCCAGAGCGTCCAGCAGGGCGGTGGCGGCCGCAATGTCCACATCGGCCGAAGCCAGGCGCTGATGCAGCCCGGCCTGGCGTTCGCGGACCACGTCGGCCTCGCGGGCTTCGGTTTCAGCCTGCTCGGCGTCGGCAACCTCCCGCTCGGCCTGCGCAATTGCCGCACGGAGCGCTGCCAGCCGCTGCTCGCGCTCGGCGGCCTGGCGCCGGAATACCCCGGCCACATCGGGGATGGCATCGAGGTTGCGGCAGACGTCCATGAAAAACGGGCAGGTGCGGGTGTCGGTGAGCAGGCGCTGAGCGTGGCGGTCGGCTTCCAGAAGGGCCGCTTCGCGTGCGTGCTCCTCGCGCCGCGCGTGCAGCCGTGTGCGCCGGTCCGCTAGTTCAGCGGCCACCGTCGCCCGCGCTTCCAGCAGCTTCAGCCGGCGGCCCCCGTCGTCGTAGGCCTGGACGACTGTCTCGCGTTCGCGCATCCAGCGGGTGTGCAGGGCGAGGGTGTCTTCGAGGGCCTGGCGCAGCGAGACGCCAGCGGCCGCCTTGCGCGCTCTTGACTCGGCGGTTCGCTGTCGGAACTCGGTCCGAAGCCGGCGGAAGCTGGCTTCGAGATCGCCGTCGGGATCGGCGGCCACCGACGCTTGCACCTGCGGGCCGGCCTCCAGGCGCGCCTCCGCGAGGTCCTCCTGTGCGCGTTCCAACCGTGCGGTCCACCGGGTGCGTTCCAGGTCCAGGTCGCGCGCGCGGTAATCGACGGGCTGGAGTTCAGACGCGCGGGCCTGCGCCGCCTGGTAGGCCGTATGCGCCGCACGAGCTTCCTCCACCACCGTCGCCGCGCGGCGGGCCTCCAGTTCGGCCGCGACCACGCGCTCGACCTGGCCGGCAGCCTGGCTGGCGTGTTCAGCGACTGCCGCATGTTCCCGCTCGGCCGCTACAAAGGCCTCGCGCTGGGCGTCCTGCGCGGCCAGGTTCTTGCTGGCCGCGTCCAGTTCCACCGCCGCCCGCGCTTCCTCCGCGCGGGTCTGTTCCAGCGCCTGTTGGGCCGCGGCCAGGCGCGAGAGGAGTTCCGGTTCGGCGGCCAAGCGGCCTTCCAGGTTGGAGGCCTTGACCTGCAACTCGTGGCGGCTTTGGGCGTAGTGCTGGGTGAGGCGGCGCAGCAGGTCGGCGGCCTGCTGGTATTCGGCAGTGCGCAGGATGGGATCGAAGCGGGCCTTGCGCAGGCGGGGCGAGTCCAGGAAATCGGCGGTGAGGCGACCCTGAGGCACGCCGACGACGTGTTCGAAGACGTCGGCCGGACTGCTGAGGCCTTCCACGCCCAGCTGGCCGGCCAGCCAGGCCTCGAGCTCGACGGCCGGCTGGTCGATGGATCGGTTCAGCTCGACGTCGAAGAGCGAGACCGTGGTCGTGGCGTTGTCGGCCAGCTTCTCCGTGGCCCGCGAGCGGGCGCGGCGCATGGTGCGTTCCACACGGTAGACGCGGCCGTCACGCGGGGAGGTGAACTCCACCTGCACGGCGGCCTCCGTGGAGCCGTGGCGCATGAAGCGGACCTGCGGGCGGTGGGGCATGAAGCCGAAGAGGCCGTAGCCGATGGCTTCCAGCAGGGTGGTCTTGCCGGCGCCGTTGGGACCGACGATGGCCGTAAGGCCGGGCTGGAACCGCACCGTGGCCTCGACGAAGCTCTTGACGTTGCGGAGCGCGACCTCGTGGACGAACACGTCAGCCCAACCGCCGTTCCAGGTGTTGCGCCAGCGCCTCGGGGGGTTGGCCTTCGAGGGCGGCGGCCTTCAGATCCAGCGCCGCGGCGGTCAGCGCTTCGGCCTCGCCGGCGTGAGGCGATTCCTTGATCAGCTGCGCCAGCACGTCGCGCTCAATGGCGCGCACGTTGGTTCCGAAGCGGGCGGCGGCGGTGCGGCGCCGGTCGCCGGCCAGCTGCAGGGTGACGCGCACGTGCAGCGGCTGGAAGGCCGCGCCGACGATCTGGGCCAGGCGCTCGGTGTCCAGGTGAATGCGCTCGAAGCGCAGGCGGCCGGTGAGCCGCAGTTCGACAACGGGCGGTTCGCTGAAGAGTTCGAGGGGGCCGGACACGGCCGCCTCGACGTCGGCCGCCAACTCGTTAAAGTCCGCGGCCTCGCCGGCGTCGACGCTCAGGCGCCGGAAGGGGCGTCGGGCGACGACGTCATCTCTGAACCGACCGTCAATCTCCGCTGGGTGGCCGGGGCGAATCGTTACGTCGTAGAGGCCGCGGGCCCGGCCCTCGCCCTCGCTGGGTTCGCTGGCCAGGCCTTCGAGGATGTTGTGGGCTTCCAGCGCACCCGGGTTGAAGATCCACGGACTGTGTTCCGGCAGGCGGTAGGCGTAGTGCACGTGGCCGAGCGCCAGGTAGTCGGTGAAGGCCCGGACGGGGGCCAGATCTTCCAGCGTGACGCCGCCGACGCCCAGGTGGACGGCTTCGTCCACGCCGGTGTGCAGTAGGCCAACCACGGCCCGCTGGCTTCCCGATGGAACGGCGGAAAGCGAGGCGGCAATCTCAGGGAGGTGGGCCGCCAAGCGGGCGCCCAGGTACTCAACGCCGAAGACTCGGGCCGCGCCGATGTCGGTGTAGGCGCCAAAGCCGCGGTCGCTGGTCCAGGGCTGGGCCTGCAGCCGGCCGGTCAGCGGGTCGAACTGCCGCAGCAGGCGCAGGCGACCGTGGCGGCTCAGTTGCCAGAGCCAGGAGCGTTCGCCGCGCCTGAACCAGCGCTCGTGGTTGCCCTCGTTGGCCACCACCGGGATACCGGCGCGGGCCAGCCGCTCCAGCGCGATGTCGGCGGCGGCGTAGGTGGACGGCTCGATGGACTTGGAGTCGAACAGGTCACCGGCGATGACCACGAAGTCCGGCGCGACCCGCAGGCAGTAGTCCACGGCGTCGTCGAAGGCGCGGACGAAGTCGGCGGCGCGTTCGGCCAGCCCGTACTGGCGGAAGCCCAGGTGGACATCCGCGAGGTGGACGAAGCGGATCGGGGCGTCGCTCATGCGAGACCGTTGCATAGCCCAGAGGTAGTTGCCCGGAAGACCCTCACCCCAGCCATCTCCCAGAGGAGGCCTCTGCATAACCCGAGGCTGGCTGCCCGGAAGACCCCTCACCGAATTCGGCCGAAGACGACCGAGTCTGCCTCTCCCCTTGGAGAGGGTGAAGAACGGCGTCCCCTTGAATGGATTGACACCGAACACCATTGCTCTCCGCCGGGGCAGGAGGAGGAGCGGCCGCAGCTTCGAGGACGCCGGGCGTGTTGCAGAGGGCGCTCATGGCTGGCAATTGGGCAGGATCGAAGGGGTGCCAAGTATACCAAACAAAAAGCGAACAGCGCCGCGGGCGTATGCTCGCCCCGATCGCGTCCGAGGACTGACCCCATGGAACTGACGCTGCGCTACCAGGCGATGCACAGCACGGGCCCCGACGACAACGTGGAGGCCAACATCGTGCCGACGGAACTGCGGGCCGACCTGGATCCGGCGGAGACGGCCCTGGTGCTGGTGGATACCTGGGGCGAGCATCCGATCGCGTCCCATCGTTCGCGCACCAGCGACATCACGGTGCAGCGTATCCGGCCGGCGCTGGATGCGGCGCGAGCGGCCGGCGTGACCCCGATTTACGCCCCGTCTCCAGCAATCGCCGCCACCCACCCGCAGTGGTCCCGCTGGGCCGGGGTGGAGGAGCTGCATCCGACGCCGGAGCCGGACGACGGCTGGCCGCCGGCGGCCTATCGCGCCGTGACCGGACCGTATGAGTCGCTACGGCGCGCGCCGGGCGAACTGCCGCCGGACAGCGCCGGCAAGCCGCCGGAGCCCTGGCACCGGTTCCGCACGATTCACGACGCCGTCGCGCCGGAGCCGGACGACATCGTGATCGCCACCGGCGAGCAGCTTCAGCGCGCGCTGCGCGACCTGCGGCTGGTGCACCTGCTGTACGTCGGGTTCGCCACCAACATCTGCGTGCGCTTTCGCGACTACGGCATTCACGCCATGCGCAACCGCGGCTACGCGCCGATCCTGCTGCGGGACTGCACCAGCGGGATCGAGACGCGCGAGACCTACGACGGTCTGCAGGTCACTGATGCCGTGCTGCACGACCTGGAGCGCTGGTGCTTCACGGCCGACTCACGGGAATTCATCGCCGCCTGCCAGAGCGCTTGACGCTCTGACGCCGCTGGCCAGCCGGGTCGGAGGCTAGAACGGGAGCCGGACTTCCTCGCGTTCGCAGGTGACCCGCTGCTCGCTGGGGTACTCGCCGTCGAGCAGCGCGCGATGCACGTGCTGGTTCACGCAGGAGTTGTTGGGATAGACGCCGTGGGCGCCGTGGTCGACCTCCACCAGGTACCCGTTCGTGAGCTGCTCCGTCATCAACTCCTCCGACTCGATGAACGGGGTGAACGGGTCGCCGTGATTGCCGATAACCAGGATGGGCACGCCGCCGCCGTCCAGTCGCCCTTCGAGAGGCTCGGGTGCAAATTGGTCGTAGAACGCGCAGGCGGAGAATAGCGGGGGGCCCAGCAGCGCCAGCAGGGGAAACTCCTCGTCCTGGGCGGCCTGATAGACCTCCCCATCGGCCAGCCGAGTTTCACGGCTCTGCTCGGGATGCAGCACCCAGTCGTCCAGGCAGTTCACATGCTCCGGCATTCGCGCCACGCGGGGGCCGTCGTCCTCCCATTGAAAATCGCCGACCTCAAGCAGAATCGACGGATCGTCGTACTCGTTGAGCCGGTACAGGGCCTCCCAGAGGACCGGCCAGAGGAATTCGGCGTACAGGGGCGTAATGACCCCGTAGGCGGCCGCATCGGGATGGTTGCTGGCCCCCTCGTTGACCAGGTGCAGCTTTTGGGCGGCCTGCCGGAAGTAGCCGAGCGGGTCGCCGTCGTTGTAGATCGGGCACTCGGGGCTGTCGCAGGCAGTCAGCGCCCGCTCGAGAAGAATGGCGATAGGCGCCGTTTCCTCCAGGGCGTCGGCCACGCGCTCCGCCTGGTCGGCGGCCGCATCGACCGGGTTGTCCGCCGCGTCGATGACCATGGCGCGGACCGAGTCGGGGAAGAGCGTGGCGTACCAGACGCCCACCGCGGACCCATAGGAGAAGCCCAGGTAGGAGACCTGCTCGACTCCCAGGGCCTTGCGAATCTCATCCATGTCCCGGGCGACATAGGCGGTGTGCAGCAGGCCGCCGACCGGCCCCATGGACTCGATGCAAAGCCCGGCGGCGGCTTCGCCGGCCGCGATTTCTTCGGGCGTGTCGACGGGCCGGTCGATTGAGCGGCGTAGATCAAGCTGCTCGCCTGGCTCGCCACACTCGAACTTGGGCTCTGACGCCTTAACGCCGCGGGGGTCGAAGCCGACGATGTCGAAGCGTTCGACCAGCTCAGGCGCGAAGGCCGAGAAGCCGGACCTGATGGACTCGACCAGTTCCAGGCCGCTGCCACCGGGTCCTCCGGGGTTGACGAGCAGGTAGCCGACCCGTTGGTCGGGAAGTCTGGCCCGATGCAGGTTGAGGGCAATGCGCAGGCTGCCGGCGTCCGGGTCGCGGTAGTCCGCCGGAACTTTCAGGAATGCGCACTCAAAGGCGCTATTGGGTCTACAGGGCTCCCAGTTGATCCCGACGTCGGCTAGAGCAGGCTCCGGCGTTGGTGTCGGGGTCGGCGTGGGCTCGGGGGGCGGCGTGGCGGTTGGCGTTGGAGTGCTCGGAGCTGTAGCGGTTGGCGTGGGCGTCGGGCGTAGGGTCGGAGTTGCCGCTGGTGTCGGCGCCTGCGTCGGTGGCGGCGCGTTGGTCGTCTCAGCGGCAACCGCAGGGGTTGCGGCCGACGCGGACTCGGGCTCACCGCACGCCAGGCCCACGCTGACGGTCAGCGCCAGGACGCCGAAGGCAGCCGCCCGCTTTAGCGCCGTACCAATATCTGTCACAGCATTCCCTTCCGTTCCGCCCCAGCCGGGGGTGCTGTTGGTTGCGCTGCCTGCGCGGGCCGACAAAGCCAAGCCTGGCGGCCCAGTATTCGATACGCCTGTCGTGCGACCATCGCCAACCGGTGGCGATTCGCTGCCGATCGGCGCTTTCTTCTCCTTCAACGCTAGATCGCCCCGCGCCGCCGGTTGGTGAGATGTCGAACCAACCAGGTGACGAGAAAGTTTCGCCACGTCCTAGTCAGAGCTGACGAACTCGCGCTCCAACTCGCCGTAGGCGGGCACGCCGATGATGTCCTTGAACTCTTCCAGACCGGCCATTGGTCCGGCGGAGGCCGTGGTGCCTTCGGCAACAAGCGCCGCGTAGGTGCGTTGCAAGGCGGCTGTGGCCGCGAAGAGGCCGGAGAGCGGGTAGACCACCATCATGTAGCCCAGGTCCTGAAGCTCGGACGCCGAGAGGAAGGGCGTAACGCCGTCCTCGATCATGTTGGCGAACAGGGGCACCCCGGGATCGAAGGCCGCGCGGACGGCGCGCAGTTCGTCCAGCGAGCGCGGGGCTTCGATGAAGACCACGTCGGCGCCGGCCTCGACATTGGCGTGGCCGCGGGCGATGGCGTCGTCCAGCCCGTTGACGGCGCGGGCGTCGGTGCGGGCGATGATGACCAGGTCGTCGTCGCCGCGGGCGTGGACCGCCGCGCGCAGCTTCTGTACGTGGTCCTCAAGGGGCACCACGCGCTTGCCTTCCAGGTGGCCGCAGCGCTTGGGCCACTCCTGGTCTTCCAGGATGATCCCGGCGATGCCGGCCTGCACGCACTCGCGCACGGTGCGGATGACGTTGATGGGGTTGCCGTAGCCGGTGTCCATGTCGGCCACCAGCGGGATGTCCACGGTGTGGGCGATGCGGCGGGCGCGGTCAAGCGTCTCGGTCTGGGTCAGCAGACCAATGTCCGGCTCGCCCAGGGTGCTGGCGGCCAGGCCGAAGCCGGTGGTGAAGAACTGCGTGAAGCCGGCCTGCTCAATCAGCTTGGCGGACAAGGCGTCGTAGGCGCCCGGCAGCACGATGATCTCGTCGCCGGCCAGCCGCTGGCGAAGGATGGTCGATTTGGTCATGAATTTGCGTCCACGGCGTCGATGTCGCCGCGATTGTGCCCAATGGATAGCGACTAGTGACGAAGGGAGGCGGTCGTGGGGGAATGTTTCACGTTAAACATTCCCAGGGCTCACCCCCCCCCGCGCTTGGCAAGCCGCCTCCCCAGCGGGTTGCCGCCGCGGGGCGGCTGGGTGAGCATGGCGCGGCGGTGGGGCAGGGAGGTGGGTTGATGGCAGCCAGGTACCGGGTCGCGATTATTGGAACGGGCCGCATGGGCGGGTTGATCGAGGACGAGATTCCGCTCGGGGACCCGAACCTCCCGTACGGCCATTTCTCGGCCTACGAGTACATCGAGGAAACAGAAGTGGTGGCCGTGGCCAACCGCGGCGCGGAGCGCCTGCAGCGCTTCAGCGAGCGGTTCGGAGTCACCAACACGTACCTCGACTACCGCGAGATGATCGACAAGGAACAGCCGGATATCGTCAGCGTGACCACGCCCTCGTTCGCGCGGGCCGAGCCGCTGATCTATTGCGCCGAGCACGGCGTGCGGGCCATCTACAGCGAGAAGGGGCTGTGCGCCTCGCTGGCGGAGGCGGACCGGATCCGGGACGCCATGACGCGCAACGGCGTCGCGTTCAACTGGGGCGCGATGCGCCGCCACAACGTGGGCTTTCGGCTCATGGCCGACGCCATCGCGGCCGGCGAGATCGGCGAACCCGAGGCCGTGCTGATGCTCACCTATACCGACCTGATCAAGCACCACCCGCACACGCTGGACCTGGTCTCGATGCTGCTGGGCGACCCGCAACCGCAGTGGGTGAGCGGCCGCCTGATCGAGGCCGGCGACCCGTTCGACCCGGAGCCGCGGCGCGCGCACCCGGAATTCGACGCGGAGAACCATCGCTACCTGCCCTCACCGGGCTGGGAGGTCGCGGACCCGTATGTCGGTCACTTCCAGGTCGGCTACGCCAATGGGGCCGTGGGCTACTTCATCCCGCACCGCGGGTTCCTGGACGTGCACGTGCTGGGCAGCGAAGGCACGGCCTATTCGCTGGATAACGGCCTGATGTTCGAACTCCGCCGCAGCACCGGCTCCAACCCCGACGACGTCACCACGCGCAAGCTCTACGCGCAGGGTGAGACGCCCACCGTCAATACCATCCGCGACCTGATCAACTCGCTGGAAACCGGCGAGCCGACGCGCGGGAACATTGACGTGACGATGCAGTCGGTGGAGGTGCAATTCGCCGTCGCCCACTCGCATCTGGCGGGCGGCGCGCGGGTGGAGGTGCCGGTGGCGGATCGGAGTTTGTACATCCCGGGGGGCTGAGCCGTGACCGACGGCCCTACCGGGCGGCGCCTATTGACGGCATGACATCATGGTGTCATGCTTACATGATTCACCATACGGAGCCGAAGGCATGCGGCGCACGCAGATCCAGTTGGACGAGCCGCTGTACGAACTGGCCAAGCAGCGCGCCTTTGCGGAGGGCAAGTCCATGTCGGCGGTGGTGCGCGAGGCGGTGGCGCAGTACGTGGCCACGCCCACCAGGCGGCCGGACTCGCTGGAGAGCTTTTCCTTCATCGGCTCCGGCCGGTCGCAGCCCGGCGGTCCGCAGCCGCTGTCGGAGCGTCATGACGACGCGCTGGCCGAGGACTTCGGCGGCTGATCTTCTTTGACACGTCGGCCGCGCTGGCGCTGGCGGACGTCAGCGACCTGCATCACAACCGCGCCGTACGTGCCATGCAGCGCGTGGTGGCCAGCGGCCAGCCGCTGCTGACGCACAACTACGTACTGATCGAGACCGTCGCACTCCTGCAGCGGCGCCTGGGCATGCCCAGCGCCCGGGCGTTTCTATCCGACGCGCAGAACTTCACGGTTCACTGGGTCACGCCGGACGACCACGCCGAAGCCGCGGCGCTGTTCGAGCAGCACAACCGGCGAGGCCTGAGCCTGGTGGACTGAATGAGCTTTGTGGTGATGCGGAAATACCGATGCAGTGCCGCGCTGGCCTATGACGCCGACTTCCAGGCGGAGGGGTTCGACGTCTTCGAGTAGTTCGCGCCGGCGCGCGACCGGAATGAGGCGTCCGGCGGCCCGCCTGAAGCGCTAGCGCTCCAGTAGCTCGATTTCGTAGCCGTCGGGGTCGTCGACGAAGGCCATTTTGCGGCCGGTGGGGAAGGTCTCGCGCCAGTCGTCCGGCCAGATTTCCAGGCCCTTGCCTTCCAGCTCGTCGCAGAAGGCGATGAGGTCGGGCACGCCGATGGCGAAGTGCATGAGGTCTTCGGGGACGTTGAGCTCGTAGTCCGCGGACCAGGTGAGCTCGATGGTGTGGTCGTTGCCGGGCAGTTCCAGGTGGACGATCTGGTTGCCGGCGGGCGAGCGGTCGGAGCGGCTGATGAGCTTGAAGCCGAGGTGGTCTTCGTAGAAGCGGATCGACTGTTCCAGGTCGCTGACGCGGATGCGGGTGTGCAGGAGCTTGTACATGGTGATCTCGGATGCGCGGTGGGCGCGACATCGTCGCACGTCCAAGGCAAGCCGTGACCGGGGAGTCCGCGCCGAGAGCGCCGAGCGCCTTGCTCAGGTCTCCTTAGCGAATGGGTTGGACCAGAACGGAACGATGGCACGGCCGCCTCGCTTGGCCAGCGCGACGTAGAGGGCGGGACCGCCGAACGCCACCAGCCAGGGAATCACGTGCTCGAACCAGAGGCTTGGCGTCAGGAAGTCGTGCACCAGCTTGTCGTCCACGATCAGGACAACGGCGATACGGAAGATTAGGGCGCTGCCGATGTAGATGATGATCGGCGCCTTGTCAGTGGCCAGGGCAATCAGGCCGGCGCCCACGAACAGCAGCGGGATTGAGAGCGCCAGGCCGAAGACCAGCAGCGGAATGTTGCCGTGGGCGGTGCCGGCGACGGTGAGGACGTTGTCCAGGCTCATGACCACGTCGGCCAGGATGATCAGGCGGATGGCCTCGGGGAACGACGTCGCGGCGTCGTGCTCTTCGTCACCCTCGGGCTTGAGCAGCCGCCAGGCGACCCAGAACAGGGCCAGGCCCCCGATCATGGAAATGGCGGGCGCCTGCAGGAGGAGGGTGGCGATGGAAGCCAGCGCGATGCGCAGGACCACGGCACCGCCGGCCCCGATGATGATGGCCCAGCGCCGCTGGCGTCCCTGCAAACGGCTGGCGACGACCCCAATGACCACGGCGTTGTCGCCGCTGAGGATGAGGTCGAAGAGGATGATCTGGCCGAGCGCGGCCGGGTCCTTGACGATGTCCTGGACGATTTGGCCGATGTCCATCAGGCCCGCCCGGTCCGATTCACCTGTAGCACGTCTTCTTTAGCTATTCGTGAGGGCCGGGACGCCGTCCGCGGCCGGCACAAAGCGCGGCTAGTTTACGTGGGCCAGCCCGATCCGTGGCCGGGCCGGGATCACTCGATGTCGTCTACTGGAGCCGCGCCCGGCTGGCGCGGAGTTCGTGGGCGCCGCTGGCGGTGGAGGTTTCGTAGACGTAGAACAGCGAGTCGCCCAGCACGGCGTAGTCCAGGTAGCGCAGGCAGCGGGCGCCGGCGTGGCCCTGTAGCAGGGGACCGTCGTCGGAATGGCGCACGGTAGTGCTGAGATCCTGGGAAAAGACCATGCCGGTGCGGTCTTCGTACACGTCGCCTTCGGTGGTGCGCCCGTCGTAGTAGATGAGGAAGCCGGCGTCGGTGGGCATGACGGTGCTGACGCGGGTGACGTTGGCGTCCCAGCCTTTGCCGGGGGTTACAACGTCGCGCTCGAATCCGAAGCGGCGGCCGTCGGCCGAGACCCAGAGTCCGGTGGGGTGCTCCACCAGCCCGGTGGTGAAGACGTTGCCCGTGCCGTGCAGCTGTTCGCGGGTTGCGCCGTCGGCCACGCGGTCGCGCGGGCCGTAGCCGGCGAACAGGTAGAACAGGCCGTCCAGCAGGAGCACCACGGGGTCCTTGACGCCTTCCGAGAACGTGTTGGCGGCGTCAAGCACGGGGATGCGTTGGGCGGGGTCGAGGTCGGTGAGCTCGTCGGCCTCGAGCAGGTCGATGCGCCAGCGGCGGTCGGCGGGGTCCAGGTAGCTGACGTAGTAGCGCCAGGCGCCGCCGGGGATGCGGACGAGGGCCGAGCGTTCGAGGGACTCCGTGTCGAACTGGTCGGCGGTGCAGGCCCAGACGGGTTCGAGGGTGGCGATGTCGCGTAGCCGGAAGATCTCGGACTTCCAGCCGCGCCCCTGGTCCAACGGCCGCCGCCAGCGGACGCTCAGGTAGAGCGCGTCCTCGTCCAACCAGAGGGCGGGCGCGCCGACCCAATAGCCGGGAGCGTCGACTTCCGGACTCAAAAGCGTGACGCCCTCGGCCGAGTCGAACAGGGGCACCCCGCCAATCGGCGCGCGCGGCGGCATGGGCAGTCCAGCGGGAGGCGTGGGCGGGCAGTCTCCCACAGGCGGGGTCCGGGCATTCGACAGGGCTGGCGGTCGCCGCCATAGTCGTAAGGGACAGCCCGCACGTGAGCGCGCCATGGAATACCTGCCACTCGGACGAACGACGACACAGATCCCAAAGATCGGATTTGGCGCCTGGCAGTACCGCGGAGGCGCGGGCGTGCTGCGGCGGGCGCACGAGCTGGGCGCGGCCTTCGTGGATACGGCCGAGGCCTACGGGAGCGAAGCCCAGGTGGCTCGCGACATCGGCGACCTGCGGGACGAGTACTTCATCGCCACCAAGGTCTCGCCCGCAAACCTGGCCTATGACGACGTGCTGTCCCACGCCGATGCCAGCCTGGAAAGGCTGGAGACCGACCGGATCGACCTGTACCAGGTGCATCACCCGAATCCCGACATCCCTATTCCGGAGACGATGCGCGCCATGCGGCAACTGGTGAGCGACGGCCGCGTGCGGTTTGTCGGCGTGAGCAATTATTCGGTCGACGACATGAAGGAGTCGCAGGACGCGCTGGGCGACGTTCCGCTGGTGGCCAACCAGGTGCGCTACAGCGTGGCCGCCCGCCAGATCGAGGACGCGATCCTGCCGTATTGCCAGGAACACGGGATCACCGCAATCGGATTTAGCCCGCTGGTTAAGGGGGACTTCGGAGATCCAGCGCTGGAGCGGCTGGACGAGGTGGCGGCGGAGGTGGGCAAGACGCCGGCGCAGGTGCTGTTGAACTGGGTGATCGACCGGCCCGGCGTGATGGCGATTCCCAAGACCGACCGCGTGGAGCGGGTGGACGAAGCCGTGGGCGCGGTGGGCTGGTCGCTTACGCCGGATCAGCGGCGGAGGCTGACGGGGGACTAGCGACCGCGGCTTTCAGTTCGGCGCACTGGTCTGCGTTGAGTACGCGGACCGCGCCGGGCGCCAGCGCGCCAAGGCGGACGGTAGCAATGCGCAGGCGGCGAAGGGTCACGACCTTGACCCCAACGGCGGTGAGCATGCGTCGGATCTGGCGGTAGCGGCCTTCGCGCAGGACCAGGCGCAGCGTGGCGCCGCCGCGCTGCTGGCGCAGGTTGCGCACTTCCGCGCGGGCCGGACGCGGGTCACCGATCGATATGCCATCGGCGAATCGCCTGGGCAAGTCGCGCGGCGGGTTGCCCCGCACCTCCGCCGAGTACTCGCGCTCGTGCCCGTAGCGCGGGTGCATCAGGCGCTCGGCCAGTTCGCCGTCATTGGTTAGCAGCACCAGCCCTTCCGAGGGTGCGTCGAGGCGTCCTACGGGATAGAGGCGTACCTCGCGCAGGTCCGGCGGCAGCAGGTCCAGGACGGTGGCGCGCCCCTCGGGATCGCGCGCGGTGGTGATGACCCCGGGCGGTTTGTGGACGGCCACCACCAGGCGGCAATCGGGCAACGTGCTGATCGGTTGTCCGTCCAGGCGCACGTCGTCGCGCGCCGGATCAATCCGCGTGCCGAGCGCTTGCACGACTACGCCGTCGACCTGGACGCGGCCGGCGAGGATGGCCGACTCCATCGCGCGGCGCGAGCCGGCGCCCGCGCGGGCCAGGAAGACGTGCAGGCGCACCGACGCGGGGCGCTGCGCGGATTGGCCGGGGGGTTCAGCCCTCGTGGCTGATTGGGCGGTCGGCCGTCTTCGGCTGCGCGGCGCTGGCGTGGTTCGGTTCACGGTCTGCCGCAGGCTTGCACTTGCTTCACGGACGGCGAGAGATCCTGTCGGCGATCAGTGGCTGGCTCGCAGCCACACGGTTCGCATGCTAACGGCGGCGCGGGGATGGCGCGCCGGCGGGCGGCTCGGCCTTTATCCTGACTGGCGCTTTGGCCCTGGTGGGCCAGTCCTGCTGGCTGAGGCCATCGACCGATGGCAGGTGACGCCAGTCGGGGCGCACGTCACGCCGATAGTCGGCTCGACGGGGAGCATCGGGGGCGGCGATGAAAGAGCGGGTCCGGCGTCGGGGTTTCGGATTGCCCGGCAGCCTGCTGCTCGTGGGGGCCTTCGTGCTGCTCTGGAATTTCGAGGTCCTGCCCGATGGCTTCTGGGGGGAGTTGTTCCTCCTGTGGCCCTTTGGGCTGGCGGCCGTGGCCGCCGGCCTTCTGCTGTCACGCGTTCACCCATGGGCGGGCTCACTGGCGGCCCTGGCCGTTCTGGCGGGCGCCCTGTTCGGCGCCTGGTGGGTGGCCGACAGCGACGACCGGACACCGATTTTGCCGGTGGTTTACGAGTCGATCTCGGTGCCGCTGGACGGCGTGCAGACGGCACAGGTGAACCTGACAGCTTCGAGCGGCGTACTCGCCCTCAGCGGCGGCGCAGCGCCGGGACAGTTGCTGGCCGGCGGATTCGAGGGGATGGCCTTCCCGGCGGCGCAGTATTCCGTTCGCCTGAGTACCGCGGGCGACCGCCAAGCGCTGGAGATCAGTCTCCAGGGCTCCTGGGAGGTTTCTTTCCCACCAGAGCGGCCCATCTCAAATGGGCGCTGGACGCTGCGACACGCCAGCGGCGTCCCGACCGATATCGGCGTGTACGGCGGGGCGACGACGCTCGATCTCGACCTGCAAGAGTTGACGGTGCGAAGTCTGAATATCGAGGCGGGCGCTGCGGACATTGTGGCGGTGATGCCCGCCAACGCGGGGCGTACGGACGCCAGCTTCAGGATCGGCGGGGGCAGCCTGGACATTGAGATACCAGCGAGCGTCGCGGCCCAAGTCGAGTTGGCCGGCGGCGTATCGAGCGTCGACATCGATACGGCACGATTCCCGTCACAGGGCGACGGTCGCTATACCTCCCCCGACTTCGAGAATGCCGCCAACCGCGTGACGATCAGGATCGACGCGGGCGCGGGCGATATCACCGTCCGCTAGTTCCGACCGCCCGCCCGGCCAGGCGGGCCTAGTCCTTTTGGCCGATTCGCCGCGCCGAAAATTACGGCCTTGGGGCGATGGCGGGGCGCCGCTCACGGCTTACCGTGACCATGCACGACACACACAACCGCGGAAAGGCCCTTCATGGACAACCGGCTGACCCGCAGCCACTCGGACCGAATGCTCACCGGCGTGGCCGGCGGGATGGCGGAGTACTTCGACGTTGACCCGGTCATCATCCGGCTGCTCTGGGTCCTGGGCGCCGTCTTCACGGGCGGCGTGCTGCTCGTCGTCTACTTCGTGATGGCGATCATCATGCCGTCGCCGCCCGACGACGAAGACGAGTATGAGGACGACGAGGAGGAATACGAAGAGGACGAAGACCAAGACGAGGAGGCCGCGGCCGACCGCTCCGACGAAGCAGCGGCCGGCGAGGAAGCAGACCAGGCCGACGACAAGGGCGAGGAGGCGGAGGACGAAAAGGCCGAGCCCAAGGCCGAGGGCAGCGCGGCAGCGGCCGCAGCCGCTTCGACGACGGCGGCCTCGGACGCGCCGTTAGCCCAAGCCCCGCGGGAGCGGAGGCGCGAGGCTCGTCGCAAGCGTCGGGGCTCGCGACGGCGTGCCCGCCACCGGCGGGCCGCGGCGCGGCGACGCGGCCAGGGCGCCTTCGTGATCGGGGCCATCCTGATCGTGATCGGCGCGCTGGCCCTGGTGGACCAGTTCAGCTGGCTCAGCTTCTGGCAGTTCTGGCCCCTCATTCTGATCGGGATCGGCGGCGCGCTGATCCTCGGCCGGATGCGTTAGGGGGGCGTGATGGCTCGCAACGACACACATGACGGCGCGGCGCCCACTCGCAAGCGACGGCGACGGCGACGCGGGGACGGCGCCCTAGTCGGCGGTACGGCCCTGGTCCTGGTTGGCTCGGTCTTCCTTGCGGATGAGCTCGGCTGGGTCGAATTCGGCGACCTGTGGCCCGTGATCCTGATCGGGATCGGCCTGGTGATGATCTTCAGCTTCTTCAGCGACGCCAGGAGGTCCTCATGAACGACTCACGAACCCTGGCCCGGCAGTCGGGCTTCGGTTTCGCCGGCGTCCTGATCCTGCTGGGCGTATTCGGTCTGCTCTGGAACTTCAATGTGCTGCCGGACGGTTTCTGGGGCGAGTTCTGGACCCTTTGGCCCCTGCTGCTGGTGGCCGTGGGCGTGAACCTGGTGCTGTCGCGGAAGGGCGCCTGGCTGGGCTCGGTGGCCGCGCTTGCCGTGGTCACGGGGTCACTGGTCGCGGCCTGGGTGCTGGCGGTGGCCGACCCCGGGTCGCCGCGAGGCCTCACCATCAGCAGCGAGTCGATCTCGGTGAAGAGCGACGGCGCGCAGTCGGCGCGCCTGAACCTGACCGTGGCGGCCGGCGATCTTTCGCTCACGGGCGGCGCCCCGGCGGGCCTGCTCTTGTCCGGCGGATCCCAGGGGTCCGTAGCCGAAGTGACGGACCAGCGCGTGAGCGTTCGGTCGTCGAATGGTCGACAGACGGTGGACGTGCGGCTCAACACGGAGTGGAACTTCGAGTTTCCGCCGCGCCGCTCACGTTCATCGGAAGGACGCTGGATTCTGCGTCACGCCGAGGGCATTCCTACCGATATCCGTATAGAGACGGGAGCATCGGACCTCGATCTCGACCTGCGGGAGTTGAATGTGCAGAGCCTGAACGTTGACGGGGGCGCCGCGGACATTGACGTGGTGTTGCCGGCCAACGCGGGACGAACAGCCGCTGAGTTCAACATCGGCGCGGCGGACCTGGACATCACGGTTCCGGCCGGCGTTGCGGCGCGAATCGACTTCGACGGCGGGATTTCAAGCTTGAATATCGACGAGTCGCGGTTCCCGAAGCAGGGCGACCGTTACGTCTCTCCGGACTTCGAGAGCGCCGCCAACCGCGTGACGATCAAGATCGAAGCCGGCGTGAGCGACATCACCATCAATTAGCCAATCCACATCCCCTCCCTCCCCCAGCGGGCCGGGTCGCGGAAAGCGGCCCGGCCCGTCAGGTTTCGGCGCGGAGGTCGTGTCTGCGGTCGTAGCGCAGGTCGCGCTCGCCATCCAGGGCACGGCGGGCCAATTCGGCCAGGTGCGCCGCGAACGGGCCGAGGCCGGGTGTCAGCTCCGGCGAGACGACAACGGCCGATGCGATCTCCCGCGTTACCGCGTCCATCCGTCGTGCCGGTGTACGTGACTCGCTTTTCTCCAGATCGGCCACGACGCTCAGATCCAAGCTGAGCAAAGCCTCGATCTCACCGGCCTGCGGACGCAGATCCTCCAGGGCAAGCGGGGCCAGCCAGAGCCAGAGGTCCTGCAGTTCCCGGTCAACGAGACCGTCCTTGACATGCAGGCCCTCGACGCGCCGGGTGCCAAGCTGGATGAGCGGCCCTTCGGTTGGCCGCACGCCCAGCTCCTCCTCCAGCTCGCGCCACGGATCCGGATCGTCGGGCGCCAGGTGGCCGGCGCTGCTGACGTCCAGCAGACCGCCCCAGGTGTCCTTGGTCAACCCGCGTTGCTGGAGCACCAGGCCGGGGCCGTTTGGCTCGCCGGTCAGGACCACCCAGACCGTGCGCGTGAGGTGCCAGTGGCCCTCGCGGTGAATCTGCAGTCGCGGCAGCAGGCGTCCGGTCGAGCGGCCGTCGGGCGTTACGACCTCCAGCAGTTCGCTTTGGTCGTCGTAGGTCATTCGGCCGTTGCCCCGGGTCTGGACGGGCGCTCGCGTACCATGCCGGGCAGCCCGGCCTGAGAACGGATACGCGCCTTATGCGATTCGGCTGCTGCGGACCTATCGAGAACATGCCGGCCATGCGAGCGGCCGGCTACGACTACGCCGAGCTGCGCGTCGTGGACCTGCGGCCCGACGACGACGAGACCGTGTACGCCCCGATCAAGCGACAGATCGAGGACGCCGGCCTGCCTCCCGAAGCCCTGAACGTGTTCATCCCCCCGCACCACCCCGTGGTGGGTCCCGACCGCGACCTGGAGGGCCTGCACGCCTACGTGACCACGGCCATGGGCCGCATGCGCGACCTGGGCACGAAGCTGGTGGTGTTCGGGAGCGGCGGCGCTCGTTCCACGCCGCCGGGATTCGACCACCACCTGGTGCCGGGGCAGTTGCAGGACTTTCTGCTGCTGGCCGGCGGCATCGCGGCCGATCACGACATGGACCTGGTGATCGAACCGCTGTGGCGGGATGTCTGCGACACCATCAACACGATCGTCGAAGGCTTCGTGGCCGCCCGGCAAAGCGGACATCCGCGCGTGTGGACGCTGGCCGACTGGTTCCACGTGTTTCACAACGACGAGCCGCTGGAGACGCTGGCCGAAGTCGCGCCGCGCCTGCGCCACATTCACGTACCCGTGCCTCCCATCCCCGGCGCGCCGGAGCAGCCGACGGATCCCGGGTTTGACGACTTTCTCGACGCCCTGCTGGCCACAGGCTATGACCTTCGGATGAGCGTGGAGGACAACGGCAAGCGGTTCACCGACTTCGCGGCCCAGGCCGGGCCCGCCCTGGACTACTTGCGGGCCCGCGTTCCGGCGTCGTGACGGCTCTGAATCCGCCCGCGTACGACTTCGACCGGTTCATCGACGGGATCGACGAGGCGCGGGAACCCTCGTTGGCGTTTCACCCGGGCATGGACTTCGGCGCCTGGCGGGCGGCTTTGCTCGAGCGGGTGGAGTCGCTGCTGGGCGACCTGCCCGCGCTGACAGGGGCGGAACCGGAGATCCTGGAATCCACGGACTGTGGCGCCTACGTGCAGCACAAGCTGGTATACGAGACCGCTCCCGACGTCTGGGTTCCGGCCTGGCTGCTGATTCCGAACACCGCGTCGCCCGAGCGGCCAGCGGCCGGAATCCTGGCGCTGCACGGCCACGGGGACGGCAAGGACCCGCTCGTCGCCCGTGACGACGACCCCGGCAATATCTATCGGAGCTTCGCGCGGCGCTATGCCGAGCGGGGGCACGTGGTGCTGGCCCCCGACGCGATCGGCTTTGGCGAGCGCGCCGAGGGATTCCGCCGCTACGGGCAGCGCGACGGCTGCAACATCAACTTCATGCGCGCCCTGCTGTTCGGCATCAACCTGATGGCGCTGAACATCCAGGACGACAAGCGGGCCCTCGACATCCTGGCCGCGCTACCGGAGGTGGACGCCGGACGGCTGGGCTGCGCAGGCCTCTCGTTCGGCGGCACGCGCACCATGTACCTGGGCGCGCTGGACACGCGAATCCGAGCGGCGGTGGTGAGCGGCTACCTCACCACGTTCCGGGCCTACGCGCTGGACACCGGGAACTTCTGCGGCTCGCAGTTTCTCCCGGGAATCTACGCCTATGCCGACGTCCCGGATCTCCACGGGCTGATCGCGCCGCGGCCATTGCTGATCGAGGCCGGTCGCGCTGACCGCGGCTTCCCGATTGCCGCCTCGCGCGACGCGCACGCGCGCGTGGCCGCGATTTATGCGGCGGCGGGCGTGCCGGAGCGGCTGGAGCGCGACGAATTCGACGGCGGCCACGAGTACCGCGCCGAGGCCTCGCTCGACTTCATGGACCGCTGGCTGGCGCCGGGCAGTCCGGCCGTTTCCTGAGGACGTAGCAAAAAAGGGGCGCCCCCTGAGGAGCGCCCCCTTTTGAACAGACTGTTGGGCTAGCCGAACTTCAGGAACTGGCCCTGGACCCAGTTGCCGTCGGTCAGCCGCCACCAGGTGACGCCGTTGACGATCTGGGTCTCCCCGGTGAGCTCAACTTCCGACGCGCCAGGCGCGACGTAGGCCACCGAGGCGTTGGGGTCGGCGGACACGCGCACGTTCAGGCCGGCCGTTGGAACCACGGTGGCGCGCACGGTTTCGCCCGCGGGCGCCTGGGTGGCGGCCGGCGCCGGCGTGGGCTGAGGTGCGGCCGTTTCGGCCGGGGCGGCCGTTGGAGCGGCCCGGACGCCGATCTCCAGGTACTGCGCCTGCACCCAGTTGCCGTCATCAACTTCGCGCCACTCAATCCCGTCGATCACTTCGATGACTCCGGTAAGCGCGAGCTCGCTGCCGCCGGGCGCGACGTACTGGATCTCGCCGGTCTCGGTGCTGGGCGCCGAGCGCACGTTCAGCCCGTCGCTGGGCACCACCACGGCTGTCGTAGCCACGGGCCGCGATTCGCGCCGCTCGATGACCTGGGCCGGGTCCGTCGGAATCTCGAGCACCTGGCCGACGAAGATGAAGTTCTCGTCCGGCAGGTCATTGAAGTCGACGACATCGGCAACGCTCACGCCATACGCCGAGGCGATGGAGAACAGCGTGTCGCCCTCCTGCACCGCGTATTCGATCGGGCCTTCCGGTGTGGGTGTGGGCGTGGGAACCGGCGGCTCGGTGGGCGTGGGCGTGGCGGGCGGCGTTGGCTCGGGCACTGGCGGCTGGGTTGGCGCCACGGTGATCGGCGGCGCCACGGGGGTCACGCCTATGGCCGAGGGGGTTGACGGTAGACCTCCGGCCACAGCGGTGGGCGTCGCGGTTGGGGTGGCCCCCGCGGTCGACTCTTCCTCACCGCCGCCGGTCAAGGCCATGACCAGCACCACGATCAGCACGATGGCAAGTACCGGCAGAACCAGAAGCGTGACGAACAGTCGGTACTGTCGCAGGCTCCTCACCGCGGCCCCCTATCTCCAGGGCCGCCGGGCTTATGGCGCCCCCAGGTCAACAACTGCCGGCGGTCTCGCGCCACGGAGCCTCCCCTAATACGCCTGGGGCCCAAGAACGCGCGCTACAGACGAGAACGTAGCCGCATTGTACACGCGGAACCCGACCGCTGAATGCGGCGAAGCGCCACCCCTCAGCCGGCTCGAAACGTCACGGGCTCCGAGGTCGCGGTGTTGCCGGCCCGGTCGGTCGCGATCGCCACCACCTCGTGCTCCCCCGGCTCGCTGGACCACGCCACTTGGTAGGGCGCGAACCGGGCGACCCCCACCGATTCGCCGTTGACGTAGAACTCCACCCTGGCTACGCCGCCGGCATCTTCCACCTCGGCCCCCAGGGGCACCGTTCCGGCGGCCGCGCTGGTCTCGGCGCCCAAGCCCACCACCTCCACGACCGGCGGCGTGTTGTCCACCAGGAATCGCCGGTACGCAATCTCCGCGCCCCCGTCGGCCGCCCGAACCGTCAGTCGCAACGTGTACATGCCGTCGGGCAGTTGGATGGTATCGACCGCCTCAAGCTGTTGCTCCGTCCGGGGCGCGTCCGCCGGCGAGCCAATCCGTGTCCAGGCGCCCGGCGCGGGCCCAACCCCGTAGTGCAGCTCGGATGCGACGAATCCGCCGATCGTGGCCGTGCCGAAGATTTCCATGATGGTTCGGACGGCCTGGCCTTCCGCCGGCGCCCTGATGTGGGCGCCAACCCCTTCGGCCGTCGCCACGGCAGATCCGGCGCCCCCTGCAAAAGCGTCGGGCGGGAGCCGGAACCGCGAGTCCTCGTCCACCCCGCGCTGCCAGGCCTCCGCCTCGGTCGGAAGCACGACAAATACCTGTTCTTCCACCTCCTCGGGTGGCGAGTCCGGTGTTGCCAGGAGGCCGGTGGGGACGTGGATGCGAAACGGCTGGTGGATGACGTCGCGCTGCGTTGGAACCGTTCCCGGCGCGAACTCCTCCATGCGGGTCTCCGGTGTGAACGGCGAGGGCAACAGCCCGGACAGCGCGTCGACTTCCTGCTCGATCACGGTGGGTGGACGCGGCCAGTCGACGATGTCCAGGCCGGAATGCGCGTGATCCATGAAGCGCCGCCAGATCGGCCCGGCGCCGCGGGCGCCGGTCACATCGTCCATCGGCGTGCCGTCGGCGTTCCCCACCCATACGCCGGCGGCCAGTTGCGGCGTAAAGCCCACCGTCAGCGCGTCGCGCGTGTTCTCGGTGGTCCCGGTCTTGACGGCGGCCGGGCGGTCGGCCAGGTCCAGCAGTTCGCGAACCTGCCCGAAGCCGACTTCCCGGGCGGCCCGATCGGAATGGATTGACGTCATCAGGTACGAAACATCCGGCGCAAGCACACGCGCGCTGAGCGGTACCCGCGCTAGCGCGAACGGCGACCCGTCGTCGGCCAGCGAGCAGCCGTCGCCCAGTTGCTCCACGATCAGCCCGCGGGCATCGCGGATGCACAACACTGCCGAAGGCGTCACCCGTCGGCCGCCAGCGGCCACGGAGGCGTACGCGCCGGTCAGTTCAAGCAGCCGCACCTCGTTGGAGCCCAGGGCTACCGCCGGGCCGATGCGTGATCGGTCCGTGAGCGTTGTGATGCCAAGCCGATCCGCGACGTCCAGCGTCGCGTCGATGCCGGCGAACAGTTGCGTGCGCACGGCCGGAATGTTGAGCGAACTGCCCAGGGCGGTGCGCAGGCTCACCGGGCCGCGAAACTTCCGATCGTAATTGCGCGGCCGGTACGGCTCCTGGCCGGCGATGGGCACCGTGGTCGGAATATCCAGCAGCATGGTGGCCGGGCTGTAGCCCTGCTCCAGCGCGCTGGCGTACGTGAGCATCTTGAACGCCGATCCCGGCTGCCGCAGCGATGTGGTCACGTTGACCTGGCCGTCGATGGCCTCGTCGTTGAAGTCCAGGCTGCCGACCATCGCCAGGATCTCCCCGGTGGCCGGGCGGATGGCGACCAGCGCCCCGTTGGTGACCTCGCGGTCGGCCAGGGTCGCCACGTGTTCGCGGACCGCGGCGTCGGCCGCGGCCTGCAGATCCAGGTCCAACGTCGTGGTGATCTCCCAGCCCTGGCGGCTGATCTCCGGGCCGTAGCGGTCCTGCAGGTCGCGCACCACGTAGTCCAGGAAATGCGGCGCCGGGGAACTCGTCTCCAGCGGCGGCGCGATCTGCACCTCCTCCTCCCGAGCCGCCACCACGGCCCCCGCCGGCGCCAGTCCGTGGCGAGCTATGGCCGCCAGCACCCGCAGCTGCTCGCGCCGAGCGGCCTGCGGGTCCACGTGCGGGTTGTGCAGCGATGGCGCAGGTAGCAGGCCCACCAGCATGGCGGCCTCGGCCAGCGTTACGTCGACCAGATCCTTGTCGAAGTAGGTCTCGGCCGCAGCGGCCACCCCGTAGGTCAGGCCGCCGTAGTGGTTCTGGTTCAGGTACAGACCAAGAATCTCGTCCTTGGAGAACCGTTGGCTGATCTGCCAGGCCAGCACGGCCTCGCGCAGCTTGCGTTCGTAGGTCTCTTCGGGCGTGAGCAGGGCGTTCTTGACGAGCTGCTGGGTGATAGTGCTGGCGCCGGACACGACCTCGCCGCCCCGCCAGTTATTCCAGAGCGCGCGGGCGATCGCGCGAATCTCTACGCCGGGGTTGTCGTAGAAGGTGGCGTCCTCGGCCGCGACCACGGCGATCTTGACCACCTGCGGGATGTCCTCGGGCGGCACCACCCGGCGGCGGCCCTCGCCCAGCAGCTCGCCAAGCGGCCGGCCACGCCGGTCGTGGATCGTAGTGGTCTGGAAAAGTTCGCCGCCGACCGTGGCGATCTCATCGACCGGCGGCAGGTCCGTCAGGAATGTGGCGGCGACGTTCAGCGCGATAGCCACGGCGGCGCCGGTGGCGATGACCGCGGCCACCAGGACGGCGGCGACGCTGGCTAGCCCGGTGGCGGCAAGGCTCAGCCACAACCAGATACGGCCGCCGCGCTTGCGCGGACGCGCGATCAGGCGACTAGGCTTGCGCATGGCTGAGTCCGAACAGGCGCCCGGCGCCCTCCAATCTGCATCCCCTCAAGGCTACGCCTCGCGTGACGCCGCCGGGACGGTGGACGACCCGCCGGCGCCCCGGTCCCGCTGGCGACTTGCGGCGCAGGTGCTCGGCCTGCTGGGCGTGTTCGCCATCGCGATTCTCGCGGTGGTCTACGCGGATGTCCTGCGCGACCGGCTGGCGGGCGCGGGTTACGCGGCGGTGTTCGTCATTACCGCCGTCGGCGCCGCCACCCTGATCCTGCCGGCGCCCGCGGCCGTGAGCGTGGGCGCCTTTGCCGCCGCCCTGGACAGCATTTGGGCGGTTGGTCTGGTCGCCGCCACCGGCCAGATGGTGGGCGAACTTGGCGGCTATTACGTGGGGTGGTCCGGCAAGGGCGCGCTGAGCCACGTAAAGGGCTACGCCCGTCTCAGCGGCTGGATGGCCCGCTACGGCGTGCTGACCTTGTTCGTCATGGCCGCGATCCCCAACCCCTTCTTCGACGTGGCCGGCATGATCGCCGGCGCCACCCGGATCGGACTGGCGCGTTTCGTTCTGGCGTCGTGGCCTGGCTTGGTGATCAAAAACCTTGCCTTCGCCTGGGCCGGGGTGGCCGGTCTGCAACTGTTGGGGTGGCTGAACCACTAGCCGCTAGGCGCCGGACCCTTCGGTTGGCGGCTCCGGCGCGAACTCGTCGCCCACTAGGCGCCGCTTGGCCTCGTCGTAGGCAAAGACTCCCACCGCCACGACGATGATCAGCACGACCGCCAGACCGATGGTGGCCAGAACTCCGGTGATGAACCGCATCGGACTCGCTCCCCCTGTCTGGGCCCGCAAGGCGACGTGCCGTAGGCCCAATTCTAGTCCTCGCTCACAATTTGCGCGTCGGCGAGGGGCGCGATCTGTTACTTGGATAATCGCAGGTTCGCAACGGTGCGTTATTTACAGGTTTGGAGCCATGCCACACGTGCCGAGAACCCGCCGAACCAGCCCCGCACCGATTAACTGCAATTCAAGTCAACGCGCTTTGGCTTGTCGCGCGTAACGAGAGCCTCGGATCGTCGACGATGGGGTCTTGAAGTAGCCGCGGCGGGTTCAGGTCGGCAAGGCGAGCGACCAGCCTCCACGCGGCCCAATTCGTGACTGAGATAAGCCTAAGCGTGCCAACTGTTCCTTTTTTAACAGATATGCGGGGCTTCGGCTTCGTGCAGGCCGTTTGCTAGCCTCTCCATCCCGCATCAGAGGCGCGGTGCGGGTACCGGGGATGGGATGCTGAGCCAACGAACGTGGGAAGCGGCCCTCGGCGCGCTGCAAGTTGAGGTGCCCAAGGCGGATTTCGCAGCCTGGTTTCGAGATGCAAAGTTTGTCCGTGCCGGTGGGCGCGAGATCGTTGTAGCGGTCCCCACCGTATTTGCCAAGGAGATTGTGACGCGGCGTTACCGCGAGCTGGTCGCGCGCGCGGTAGCGACGGCGCACGGCGGTGACGTTGACGTTACGTTTGTCGTGCAGGCCGAGCCACCGGCCGCTCCACCGAGCTGGCTGGCGGATGCCCCGCCAGAGCCCGTGCCAGCGCCGCGTGCCGCCGGAACCTCCGATGTCCGCCTCAACCCCCGCTACACCTTTGAGCGCTTCGTCGTCGGCTCATCCAACCGCCTGGCGCACGCAGCGGCGCTGCGGGTGAGCGAGCGGCCGGGCAGCGTATACAACCCGCTCTTTCTCTACAGCGGGGTCGGACTGGGCAAGACCCATCTGCTGCACGCCATTGGCCACGCCATCCTGGCCCGCCGCCCGGACACCCGCCTGCGGTATGTCCCCTGCGAGACGTTCGTCAACGACCTGCTCTATGCCATCCGCACCGAGGGCCAGGGCGAGCGGCTCCGTCGCTTTCGCGAGCGCTACCGGGCCGTTGACCTCCTGATGGTCGATGACGTTGAGTTTCTCTCGCGCACCGAGGCCTCGCAGGAGGCCCTGTTCCACACGTTCAACGCCATCTACGAGGCGGGCGGGCAGATCGTGCTCACGAGCGATCGCCCGCCGCGCGAGATCGCGCGCCTGGAAGCCCGCCTGCGCAGCCGCTTTGAAGTCGGCCTCGTCGCCGACGTTCAAGCGCCCGACCTGGACCTGCGCCGCATGATCCTGCACCAGCAGGCCGCCGCCGCCGGCACGCGGGTGCCGGACGATGTGGTGGACTTTCTGGCCGACCGGATCACCCGCAACGTGCGGGAACTGGAAGGCGCGCTGACCCGCACCCTGATTTACGCCGAGTTGCACGGGCTCGACCTGCAGCCGTCCACCGCCGAGCAGGCGCTCTCGGGACTCGGCCGGGCGGCGGCGGCCCGCCCGCCGGCCACGGACGCGATCCTCGCGGCTACCTCCCGTCACTTCGACGTCCCGCAAGACGACCTGCTGAGCAAGCGACGCGACGCCCGCACGGCCGGGGTGCGGCAAGTCGCCATGTACCTCATGCGCAACGACGGCCGGGAAACGCTGCCGGAAATCGGGCGCGTCCTTGGCGGGCGCGACCACACCACGGTGCTGCACGGCTGCGCCAAGATCGAGCGCCGGCTGAAGCTTGAGGACCAGCTCAAGGCCGATATCGAGGCGATCCGCGCGCACCTGGCCGACGGCTCCTGACGCCTCTTTGTGGATAACTAGCCGTCCTGTGTGGACAACTAGCCCTCGCTGTGGATACAGACGACTTGTCTGGGGCTCCCGCCTCGCCGACCGCGGCTAACCCTCGTACGTATCCACCGTCGCACCCGGCCAACCCACAGCCCGGCCGTCAGCCCCGGATCCGCGCGCGACCTCGCCATCAGAAGGCCTCGCTGAGCGTCCGCCACTCTCTCCACACACTTCACGCGGTTATTAAGATTATTCTTAGGTTCTTTATATGATCTCTGAGTCACGGGATAACCACGATCAAGCATCCCGCCAGAGCGGTAGGCGAGGGATTCCGTGGTATCGCAGGCGATCCGTAAGCCACCAGGGAGACCTCGCGCTCTCGGCACATGCGGCTGGCGCGAGAGAGCACACGTGCAGTGGGTATCCGGGGCGGCGTGTTGGAGACCCGGGTCAGAGATCTGGACAAAGCCCCTTGGATGCAGTAATCTGATCGTATACAGGTCGTGAGCCGGGGATCGTCGGTGACCCTTTCGCTGAGGGCCGTGGGTCGCGATGCGAGCGATCCCGGCGTAGCCCTACCAAGCGACCGGCGCTCGATTCCGTTGGACCACATCGAACCCAATCCGCAGCAGCCGCGCCGTCGGTTCGATCCCGAGGAAGAGGCGGCGCTGGCGGAGTCAATCCGCCGGCACGGCGTACTCCAGCCACTACTCGTTACACCGGCAACCACCCGGCCCGGACGGTTTGTCCTGGTTGCCGGCGAACGCCGCTGGCGTGCGGCCCGGAAGGCGGGCCTTTCGGAGGCGCCGGTCACCGTCATCGCCGCTGACGCTCAACGGCGAGCCGAGCTGGCGCTCGTGGAGAACATGCAGCGCAGCGACCTGGGGCCCATGGAACGAGCGGATGCCTACCAGGCGCTGATTGACGACTTCGGCCTGACGCAGGCGAAGGTCGCCGACATCGTCGGCGTCAGTCGCTCGACGGTTGCGAACACCCTGCGGCTCCAGAAGCTCAACGCGGAAATGCGGCAGGCGTTGGCGGAAGGCCGCATTACGGAGAGTCACGGCCGCACGCTGGTGGGCATCGCCGACCCCGTGACACGACACCGGCTGTTCCTGCGAATGCTCACTGGCCGCCTGAACCTGCGTCAGGCTGAACGTGCGGCCCGGCGCATGCTTACCTCGCCGCGGCCGCCCGATGTGGAATTAGAGCACGTCGCCGAGCGCCTGCAGTGGCGGTTGGGCACGCGCGTTCGCTTCGTGGGAACCCGGAAGCGCGGACGCATCCAAATCGAATACCGAGACCCGGAGGACCTCGACGCCTTGCTGAGCGTCCTCTTGCCGGAGTGAATGTTTCACGTGAAACATTGGCGGCCCGGTCGAGTAACCGGCGTCTTGCTGGTGGCCAACGCCACGGTCTTCCTGCTCCAGGCCGCCCAGGGCCCGGCCGGGCAGGAATGGATCGTCCGCTTCGGGCTGATCCCCGCAGTGCTCGCGCAGGGTGAGCGGTTTTCCCTTCCCGGCGCGCCGACGCCGTACGCGCTGACGCTGCTGAGTTCCTCGTTCCTCCACGGCAACCCGGGGCATCTGGCCGTCAATCTGGCCTTCATCGCGGTGCTTGGGTCGATGGTGGAGCGCGCGGTTGGCGCATGGCGGTTTGCCGCGCTTTGGACGGCCGCCGTCATTCTGGGCGGGGCCTTCCACGTGCTGATGAACAGCGGATCTATCGTCCCCACCATCGGGGCCAGCGCCGGGGTAGCCGGGCTGATCGGTGTAGTGACCGTCGGCGGGTGGGGCGGGCTGATTGCCGGCGGGTTGTGGCTGTCGGTCCAGATCATCGGGGCCGTGGCGAGGGCGCCGCAACTCCTGGACCCGGACGTCGCATGGCAAGCTCACCTCGCGGGGTTTGCCGTGGGCGTCGTGGGAGGATTGTTTGTGCGCTGGGAGATTCGGCGGCGCCGGATAGCCAGGCTGGGCGGGGCTGGGCCCCGCGCGCCAGGGGTCGCGGGGTCGCGTTACGACGGTCAGGGAGAGACGCATGGCTAACCGCCGCCGGTCCACCCGACGACGGCGACGCACGCCAATCCGGCCCGCCACCCGGCGGCCGACACCTTCAGCCGAGGCTCAGCCCCGGCCCGTCACCGCCACGGACACACCCGCTCCGGCGGTTTCTGTAAGCCGCCGCGCGGTCTCGTTGCCCTCGTTGCCCTACCTGCGCCGCGACCTGCTGCTCAGCGCGGCCCTGGGCTTCGGTCTGACGCTGGTCGTCATCGTCGTTGGGCTGGCGACCGGCTAGCAACCGGTGGCGGCGCGCAGGCTGTTACATATAATCCTGCCCGGTTGAGGCGGCGCCGGCGCTGCGTGCCCTCGGCGGGTGCGGCGATTACGGAACCGTCCGTAGCGACGAAGGAAGGGTCGAGGACCTGACCCGCGTACGCGTCACACTCGGAATAGCGGCCATCGCATTGTTGGTGGCTTTGGCCCTTGGCCCAGCGACCCTGACCGCCCAAGTCACCTCGAACTTTGGGCCAATCACGGTTCTGGACAACACCTTCCTCAGCGCACCGGATAACCCGACGCTCCGGCACAACATCCCGCGACTGAGCGTGACCGTGGGCACGCAAACGCTGACCGCCGACTTCCAGGACTTCTACGAACGCACCGGGGGCCTGCAGCGCTGGGGATTCGCCACGTCCGAAGTCCTCATCGAGGAGAGCGGCTCGCTGACGCAGTACTACCAGCGGGGAGTCGTCGACTTTCACCGGCGGCCCGACCTGGGCGACATCTACGTCCTGGAGCGTCGGCTCACCTGGGACTATTTCGGCGGAGGGGCTGGCGGCAGCCCGGATCTCGGCGTGGAACCAGGAACGGTCAACCACAACAGCGGCGAACAACTCGGGCCATGGAACCACAAGGTCTCCAACTTCTCGGTGGGAGGCGTACGTACCGGCTTCCTCGACTACTTCAACGCGTTCGGTGGCGTGCAGGCGTTTGGCTTCCCCAAGACCGAGGCGCGAGTCGATACAAACTTGCCCGGTACCGTGCATATCGCGGCGGCGACCCCCGGATTCGTCCGCCAGTACTTCCAGGCGGCCGTGATTGAGCACCACCCGCTGGATCTGCAGGACCCGGTGAAGCTGCGGCTCCTGGGCGACGACTTGCGCGACCAGCGGTATCCGGGAGGCGCCTGGCGGAGCTTCGGCGCCTTCAACGTTGCCACGGCGATAACGGCCGGGCAGGCCTACACCCCGCAGATCGTCGACTACACGCCACCCACGCCCACCCCGGCGCCGACTCCCGCCCCGACGGCGAGTCCCGCTCCGGCCGTGAGCCCCACGCCAGCGGCCACGCCTGGCACGCTGAGTGTGACGGGAGAGTTGATCGTCGTCGGGACGGCGGACGGCGGCGTCCTGCTCTACGACGGCGTCAACTGGCGCCAGCTCGACAAGGACCGCTCGGTGCTCAACACCAACCGGGTCCAGGCCGTGCTGGTGGACAGGGACGGCCAGATTTGGGCCGGGACCAATGCCGGCCTCTTCCGACTGAACCGAAATGGACACGGCGCGGTTTTCGATCGCGCAAGCACGAAAAACGGAATCGGGTCCGACAGCGTCACGTCTCTGACCGGGCGTCAGGTTAACGACGTCCTGTGGATGACCCACCCGCGCCAGGGCGCCAGCCGCTTCGACGGCCAAACCTGGGAACGGGTGCGCTCGGACAACACCAGCCTTCCAAGCTCCGACGTGCGGCAGGTACGCGCGGTAACGGGAACTGAAGGCGGCCTGTCGTTTGCCACCGACAAGGGTGTCGCGCTGTACGACGAAGGCGCCGACACCTGGTTTTTCTACAACACCGATACGTCGGGGATTGCCAGCAACGACATCACCGCCGTCGAAGCGGACCCGGACGGGGCCTTGTGGTTCGGCACGAGCAACGCCGGTGTCTCGCGGACCCTCAACCCGCTGGCGTGGGACCATTTCGACACCGGTGAAGGGCTCGCGAGCAACAACGTTCGAGACATCCTGGTCGCCAGTGATGGAACGGTTTGGGTCGCGACCGCCGGAGGCGTGAGTTGGTTCCGGGACAACGAGTTCTCGACGGCCAATGTCGTGAACGCGGGCCTCCCCTCAAACAGCGTCCGCGCGCTGGCCGAGGACAGCCAGGGTCACATCTGGGTGGCGACTGACGGTGGGGTGGGGCGCTTTGACGGGTCCACGTGGACGGCGTTCACGGCCGTCCAGGGACTGCCCACGAACAACGCGACTTCAATAGCCGTCGGCGTCGTGGTGAGCAGCTAACCGCTGGCGACCCGTCGATTCCGCGATCCAAAAAAGGCGGATCTCCTGGAAGCCCAGGGGTTGTCCGAATTGATGCGCTAGTCGGCGAGGCCCGTGCCCTGGCGGCTATGCCGGTCGCGGATTCGCGCCAGCCGGGCGAACTCGAGGGTCATTCGGCGCGATTCGGTCGAAAGCACGATGTCGTCGGCCAGGAACTGGCTCAAGCCAACCTCAAACAGCAGGTCGTCGACTTCGGACGGCGCCAACG
>VXPS01000254.1 GCA_009839425.1 Chloroflexota bacterium | reverse complement strand
AAGTATGGCTGCGGCGGCGGAGGCAGCAGTGGCCCAGCGCCAGATGATACGATGATGCCTGGCGATGGCGATGGCGATGGCGACGGCGATGGCGACGGCGATGGCGATGGCGACGGCGATGGTGACGGCGATGGTGACGGCGACGGCGACGGGGATGGCGATGGTGACGGCGACGGCGATGGCGATGGCGATGGCGACGGTGACGGCGACGGCGACGATGACGACGACTAGGCTGTTCGTGCCGCGTAACGGTTGCGCACAATCTGATGTGCTTTAGTCGCTGGGAAGGCAAGGCATGCAGAATTTCACACGGGTCGCGGAGAACCTGGATACCCGGCCGGTTCTGAATGAGCTCGCTTCGTCGCCTGGCGCTTGGGACGTCGATACCAGCCGGCAGCGCAATGTGCGCTGCCAACGCCACACCCGGAACATCTTCTTGCGAGCGCCCGTGAAACCGTTACCTCCCGGGGAAAAGAATTCGAACAACGTTCACGACAGCCGCCTGACACGGCAGGCGCGGTACTTCCCGCAAACGCTTGCATTGTGCCGGGCGGTGGCGAGACAACGGGGCGGGGACCTGGGGCGAGCGGTGCTGGTGGCCTTGCTGCCTATGCGGAAAGTTTCTCCACACGTCGACCTTGGGGAGTACTATCGAATCAGAGATCGGTTTCATCTGGTTTTGGCGAGTCTTCGCGGGAGTCCGGTCACCGTCGGAGACGAAACGGTCATCATGCATCTGGGGGAACTGTGGGCCTTTGACAACAAGAAGTGCCACTGGGCGTGGAATCCGTCTGACGAACCGCGAGTGCACCTGATCTTCGATGTTCTCCCCCCGCCTGGACAAGGTCTCTACGTTTACCCGATCCTCGGGTCACAAGACGACACCGCGAGGGTCGCCGCGACCGCATAGCAGGGTTGGAGTAGCCTGCTACGAGGTAGATCAATCTGGGATCAAGTCTCGGAGGAGCTTGTGGAAATTCCCCGTGACTAGAGTGTCAAGCGATCGAGCGTACCCAAGCAGGGCGGATCAGCCCCAATCAACAGGCCGAACCGCATGAGCGCCAATCCGGAACGAAGAGTGCGGCAGCACCAGATGGGCCTTGCCGCGCTGGGTATAGCCGTTGTGTTCTTCGTGTATGACCTTGCTGAGGACGCATTTTGGGCCGGTGAGTTCGGCACGGTTCATTTCACCATTGAAACGGTGGTATTTGTCGGGCTATCGGTAGCGCTCGCGGTGGGCGTGCGGGATCTGCGCCGCCTGCGGGTAGATTTGGAACGGGAAGAGAAACGCAACGAGATGTTCTCTGAGGTGCTCGTTGACAACATCGACGCATTGATGGACGAGTGGCGGATCACCAAGAGCGAGAAGGACATCGCCTGGTTAATCATCAAGGGGTACAGATTTTCGGAGATTGCCAGGGCGCGTGGCGTGAAGGAAACCACGGTCCGCCTGCAGGCGGCGTCACTCTATTCGAAGGCCGGTGTGAGTGGGCGTGCCGAATTCGCTGCCGAGATCATTTTGCCGCTGCTGACGTCCGCTCCGATGGACGCCGTGCTCCAGGACCAGCAGATTACCGTCCCGTCGGAGCCGCATTGAGCAGGCGAGACCAGGCGGGCGAAACCACGTGGTATTGCATCAGGCGAAATGGCTTCGCAGGGCGTAGCGGCTGGACTAACTGCCAGTCACTGGGCGATTTGCGCAGCCGCGTCGGCGCTCGGGAGGATGAGTGGGTGGAAGCCTGCGCGGCCCATGGTTTTCAGGAAGTCCCGGAGGAACGCTTTGCGCGGGTTTTCATGCAACGTGCACGTGGGCTAGTCGGAATGGAAATCGCCTACGGCGGGGAAGTGAGCAGGATTTCCCCTACCAGAATGCTTGCGGGCAACGTGCGATTCCGGCGCGCGCTGGAAAGGCACCTGGCGGAAACATCGGTCAGCGTCGACGATTTTTTTCGAACCGGGCGCCTTCGAGCGTTCTCCGGCCGACAGTACCTCTTGCCCGGCAACGCCGGCGGCGGCCCGGTGGAACTCTTCCGCGGCTCCACGCTCATCAAGCCGACACGATCGATAGACAAGGAGCGGGCCTCCAAACTGGCCGATGGAATTGGACGCTGGATGCTTTGCAATCAGGCGGAAGACGGATCGTTGCCGTACAAGTACTGGCCGAGCCGTGGCAGCCAATCACCTGCGGACAATGCGATTCGGCGCTTTCTCGGGTCATTGGCAATGTTCCGCCTCTCGGAATTGCGGAAGAGTTCGGCACTACTCGAGGGGGCCAGCCGCAATCTGCGATACAACCTGGAGCGGTACTTCCGGCCAACCGGGGAAGGCTGCGGCGTCATCGTCGAGCGGGCGGGCGCCAAGCTGGGGGCTGCGGCCGTCGCCGGACTAGCGATTCTGGCAAACCCGGCGCGAGAGGAATTTTCCGAGCAGTTGGCGATGCTGGCCAGGGCCATCGAATCGCTGGCCGATCCCGAGCTAGGGTTCCGAACATTCTTTTTTCCCCGTAGCCGGGATGGAGACAACTGGAACTTCTATTCCGGAGAGGCGTTGCTGTTCTGGGCGGAGTCGGTTCGGCAGGGACTGCCATACGCCCCGCCCGCGGAGCGATGCACAGCTGTATTCCGAAGATGCCGGGCAAGGCATCGGCAAAGACGAAACCCCGCATTTGTACCTTGGAACACGCAGGCCTGCGTGTCGTTGTTCGCGACGACAGGTCAGCAGGAATTCGCAGATTTCGCGTTTGAGATCAGCGACTGGCTCCTGCCGATGCAACAGTGGGACGAGGCATTGCCCCCCGATCTTGCTGGCCGCTTCTACAACCCGCGCCGGCCTGATTTCGGGCCTCCGCATGCGGCATCGACAGGTGCCTACCTGGAAGGACTTGCCGACGCGCTTACTCTGGCTCGGGCAACCGGCAACCATGTTCGTGCAACCCGTTACGAGTGCGCCCTGGCACGAGGGCTCAGGTCGCTCCGGCAATTGCAATTCCGTGACAACCGGGACACCTTCTACATCTCTCGAAAGCGTCGGGTGCTCGGAGCGCTAAGGACAGAGGCCTATGACAACGCCATCAGGGTCGATTCGGCGGCACATGCCCTGCTTGCCGCGCTGAAGATCCTGCGGCCGCTCAAGGTTCAGTCGCAGCGTGCTGCAGACATTGCGTAGGCCAATCGGAACGCCCTTGAATCATCGCGGACATTTGTGAAACTCGCGCTTGGCTTCTCGGCCCGGAACCGGAAGTTTGCAGCGCACATTTGTGCAGCGGCGCCCGTGTGGCTCGCGCTAGCGCTCTCAGGCACCCGCGGCTCTGCGGCGACCCGGTGGCGCCAGCGCAGTGTCGAGGATTTCCCGGCCCCCCCGGTCAGTCTGTTTCGAATGCGGGAACAGGTCCGCGTGGATCGCCATGGCGGCGTTCGCGTCCTGGATGCCGAGGGTCCGGAGCAGCGTCGCGATGTCGGCTTGGTCGGTGCGGCGGGCGGCTTCCAGCTTCATGGCGAGTGGATGTTCGGCCGAGGCTCCGGTGATGATCAGGTGCGGGGAGTCGAACACGACCGGAGCCCGTGGGTCCGGCGCCGCCGGAAGGTAGGCGGTGGCCTGTTCGTTCAGCCAGGTGGCCGGCAATCCGTGTCGCCGGGCGATGATGCCGACTGCCGTCAGCACGGCCTGGTGGCCGTCGTCGATCCGGGCGTCGACATCCTCCGTTGCGCGGTCGCGCCGGTACGCCATGGTGATCGCGGCCCCGCCGACGATGTAGATGCAGGCGCGGACCCGCGCCTGCGCGAGTTCGTCCGCGAGTTCCCCGAAGAGCTGGTGCAGGGTGTCGCGGTCGAGTGCGCCCGGCGGATTACGGAGCCCAGGCATGGCGCTCTCCGCCCCGGGCATCCAGATCGCGCGGGTCCGGCAGCGCCCCGTGGCGGATGAAGGCGGCCGGTGCCTACAGGATCGCGTTCCGCCGCATGAACGGGATGTCGGGAAGTACCCAGGTCTGGTCGAGGAAGCGTTCGGGCTCGTCGATTCAGGCCGGGAGGTCGTGTCCGTGCAGCCGGACGATGTGCTCGGTCACGGCCGCGATCAGCGCATCCCAGCGGGTGTAGGTGAGCGATGGAGCAGCCGCCAAGAAGGCAGCCTGGGCCTCGGACGACAGGTTGCGGAACCGGCGTGGCAGGTTATGCAGGATTGCCCGTTCCAGGTCGCTGGCCGGCCAGCCGCTGCGGACAGCGTCGGCGTAGGTCTGAAGGGTCAGCCGGAAGCCGGTCATGTGGGCCGTACCGGTGCATTCGGTGTGCGCGTGTCGATCGACATGGTTGGATTCTTGGAAACCTCAAGTTCGCACTTAATGAAAAATGTCAGTGTGTTTCACAACAATCCGGCCGTGCGGGAGAGATACCCCTCGACTGGTCGTCTGAAGACCGATACAGCGTTCGGCAACCGACGGGAGCCGACATCCAAGACCCACAAACATCCCGCGAAGGGGGCAATTTCGGTACCCTGTAGGTAGCGCCAATATGTCCACGCACGCGATCTATCGCGTCTGACAATGTCATTAACGCAAGGGAATTGCATACGAACGTACCCATGCGCAGGCGATGAAGAACCTATGGAGATCCGATAGGCATCTGCGAAACACGTTGTAGGCGGCTCTCGCCAGAAGAGCCGCCGTGGCGAAACTGGCAGACGCGCCCGCCGCGAAAGCGGGTTCCCCCACCGGGAGTATCGGTTCGAGTCCGATCGGCGGTACCAACGAAACTGGACACGGACGCAAAACGCATCACTTCACGCCGCCAGTCTCGCCTGACTCCCGACAAGTATCAGGTCGAAAAGACTTCGGCATGCCCATGGGTAATTGCGTATATAAATCCCTAACGTATACTAACGTTCTCATGACAACCGGAAGAAGCCCTGCGTTGCCCAGGCA
>VXPS01000367.1 GCA_009839425.1 Chloroflexota bacterium | reverse complement strand
CCGGCGCCGGCCCCCCGGGGCCGTTTCGGACCAGTTCTGATATGACGAAACCCGCCCCTACTACCGCGTTTCCAGTCGGCCCGCCCCGTTCAACATGTACGCCAGCCTCCCGGCCCTGCGCGAAGCCGGCGCGCAGCGCCATCCCAAACGGCGCGGGATTGGGGGCTTCCTCTTCTACGAAGCCGAACCCGATCTCGGCCCCCTCACCCATCTCACCATTCCCGCCGGACCTCGCAACGCCTTCCAGGTCGAGTACCTGTTCGATTCCGACACTCGCCGCTGGCGACGCTCGCTCGGCGGCGCGCTTGACATCGACGCCTTCACGGGCGAGGCCCTCGCCGTGGAGAACGTCATCGCCCAGTGGGTTCCTGCCCGCCTTACTGAATTCGACGAGGACTCCTTGGGCAACAAGTCCCTCTGGATCGACACCACCGGTGAAGGCACCGTGTCCGTGTTTCGCGATGGCATGCGCCTCGACGGAACGTGGCGCCGTGCCTCGGAAACCGAAGTGACCGAGTTCCTCGATCCGGATGGCTCACCCATCGAGCTCCGGCCCGGTCGAACCTGGATTCACCTCCTCACCGGCTCCGAAACCGTCGAAGCCCTATGACCGCCGCCTGCGTTCCACCGCCCACCCGCTCCGAAGGACTTCCCAATGGCTGACCCACTCACCGTCTTCGTACCCCTCCAGCACGCCCACCGCTTCCTCCCGTACGTCGGTGTCGTCGAGCAAGCCGGTGGTCAGGTCGACTTCGTTGACATCCAGGACACCAAAAAACGACGAGCCGCACTGGCACGCGCAACGGCCGGCGCCGTGGGCCTTGACCCGTTCGGCGCTGACGACTTCGCCATCGCCCCACACCTGCGCGCCATCATTACCTGCACCACCGGCGTCGACCCGATTGACCTGGAGGCCGCTACCGAGCACGGCGTCATGGTCGGCAACACGCCCGACCTCTGCATCGAGGAAGTCGCCGACCACACCCTCATGTTCCTCCTGTCCTGCTACCGGCGCCTGCCGCGCACGGTTTATCAGGCTCGCTCGCAGGCGCCAACCCGCGATGGCGCTATTGACGTCTCCGATCACTGGCCGCGTCTGCGTAGCCAGGTAGCCGGGCTGCTTGGATTCGGCAACATTGCTCGTGCCGTCGCAACCCGCTGCCAGGCGTTCGGCCTGCGCGTCATCGCCCACGATCCCTACGTCAACCCCTCGCTCGCCGAAAAACTCAACGTCGAATTGGTCGACTTCGACGACGTGCTCGCCGCCGCCGACTACCTCTGCGTCCACCTCCCGCTCAATCCTGAAACTCGCCACTGTCTCAACGCCGAGGCCTTCGCGCGCATGAAGCCCACGGCCTTCGTCATCAACACCGCCCGCGGCCCCATCATCGACGAACCGGCCCTCGTCGCCGCGCTAAAAGCCGGGCAGATCGCTGGCGCCGGACTCGACGTGACCGAGATCGAGCCAATCGCCCAGGACAACCCCCTGCTGCAGATCCCCGACGCCCTCCTCACCCCGCATTCCGCCGGCTACTCGCAAGAGGCGTCGCGCTGGGGGCCGGAAAGTGCCCTGCGCTGTGCCGCGGCGGTCATCCAGGGCGGCCGCCCGCGATCCGTCCAGAACCCCGCCGTACTCGAACGACTGAAGGCATAGGCCCGGCGTCCCCACCTCCAAATGCCTGTCCGCTTCACCGCCTACGGCGGCGCCGGCGAAATCGGCGGCAACAAGCTCTTGCTCGAAGACGGCGACTGGCAGGTCCTCTTTGACTTCGGCATGTCCTTCGGCGCCCTCGGAACCTACTTCGAGGAGTTCCTTCGGCCCCGCACCGTCCACGGACTCTCCGACTACCTGTTGACTGGCCTGCTGCCGCCCTTGGAGGGCCTGTATCGAGACGACCTCAACGCCCTTCCCGAACACGCCCAAATTTGGGATCGCCTGCGCGATCGTCCCGGCTACCGCGACGACGTCAGACCGCACGCCGTCCTCCTCAGCCATGCCCACGCCGACCATGTCGGCTACATCTCGCTCCTCCGTCCCGACATCCCCATCGTCACGGGCAGCCTCACCGCCGTGATTGCCAAGGCCATGCAGGACGGCGGCCAGAGCACCGACGACAATCAGACCGTCTTCCTGCGTCCCCGCGTACCGAGAGACGGACTTCTTGTAACCGATCCCAAAACCCCCTTCCTACAACGTCCCTGGTCGCTCGTGGACGGCGTCGGCTGGTCCCCCGACGCGGCCGCCTGCTGGACTCGCCGTTACGCCAAGTCGGGCCCGGAACCGGCCACGACCCCCGTGACGCCCGGAGTCTCGGAGATCGACGGACACCAGGTCCGTGCCTTTCCGGTGGACCACTCCATCCCCGGCGCTCACGGCTTCGCGGTCGAAACTTCCGCCGGCTGGATCGGCTACACCGGCGACATCCGCATGCACGGCCGCCACGCCAATCAAACCTGGGCCTTCGCCGAAGAACTCGCCAACCTCGACCTCGTTGCCCTCATCTGCGAAGGCACTCAAGCGGCCAGGTCTCGCGGCGCATCGGAATCCGACGTGCGCGCTCGGGTCAGCGACTGCGTCCACCAAACCGATGGCCTAGTTGTAGCCGACTTTGGCCCCCGGAACATCGAGCGCCTGGAAACCTTTCTCCATGCCGCCCGCCGGACCAACCGCCAACTCGTAGTCCTCATGAAGGACGCCCTACTTCTCAAGGCCATGCACACCGTTGATCCGGCAACGCCCCTACCGTCGGCGCCCGATGGTCTCCTGATCTTCGACGACCGGCGAGCCACAACCACCGCTTGGCAGGACGAAGTGACCGATGAATTCGCGAGCGCCCTCATACCCCCATCCAATATCGGGGCAGACCCCGGGGCCTACGTCCTCTGCATGAGCTTCTTTGACGTGACCCGCCTGCTGGACCTCGGCGAAATGACCTCTGGCGCGTGGATTTACTCCTCCAGCGAGCCCTACGACGAAGAGTCCCACCTGGACATGCAGCGCCTCCGCAACTGGACAAACCTGCTTGGCCTGGACTTCCTGGGTGGTGACTCCGAGTCGGAAGCTGAAGCCGCCGGCTTCCACGCCTCCGGCCACGCCAGCGGACCCGATCTCCAGCGCTTCATCGAAATCGTCAACCCGCGCACCCTGATCCCGATTCACCTGCAAGCCAAAGGCCTCCACTTCTACCGCCACACCTTTCGCGACACCGCCATTCGGGTCGCAGAACCGGGCTGGGGCCAGGCCCTCGTCATCGAATAGGCTGGTCAGCTATTGACGGGGTGCACCCTCGCGCCCCACCATCGCCCAAACCGCCACCCTTTCCTGGAGCTGATGTCACGCCGCGTCGTTGACTGCACCAAAGTTCTCCGCCATGGCGCCGCCGACGCCTTCGCCGCGCTTGAGTTCGAGCGCCCCGGCCAGCCGCGGACGCTCACCCACCGCATCGAAATGGACGCCGATGTCGGCACCCACGTCCTCGCCCCGCGCCGTTACGTTCGCTGGGGCTCCGACCTGTCCGGCCTCGCACCCGAATCATTCTTCGGTGAGGGCCTGGTAGCCCACCTTGAAGTCACGGCGGATGCCTCCGACATCGATTCCAGTCGTCTCGAAGACGCCTTCGGACGCAGCCTGCAAAATCGCGACATCGTCGTCATTGCCGCCCGCGGAGAGGGCGTCACTCCCTCTTTCACCGCCCAAGCCGCCCAGTGGCTCTTCGTCCGCGGTGCCAAGCTCGTCGCCCTGGCTGACGGCATCTCCGTTGGTCGGGATAAGGAACCGGACGACGAACGCGTCATCCTCAGCACCCTGCTGGAAAACGACGTTCCCATAGTCCGCGGCCTCGTCAACACGGAAACGCTAAGCGCCGAACGCATGGCCTTTATGGCCCTTCCCGCTCCCGCGGCCGACGTCACCGCCTGGCCTGTCCGCTTCGTCGCCCTCGATCCCGGCCTCGATCCCACCCAGCAAGCCTTGGAAGTGGAGGCCGCCGCCGATCAGGAAGGCGAAGCCGAGCCGCCGCCAGCCGAATCCGTGGACCAGACCGCCGACGCTCAGCCTGACGAGCTCGCCGAGTCCGCGTCCGAGCCGTCTGACTCCGACGCTTCGGCTGATCGAGACACCGAGGATTCCCTACCCGAACCCGACGTGGACGAGGGTTCCGCCGCCGAGCCTTCGCCTGAGGACGATCAGGATGAGGAGGATCTCAGCAAGCGAAGCGCTGAGGCCTGACCTCGGCACGGGCAAACGCAGCTACCGATTTGGAAACAGCAACTCGTCGCCGATCTGGATGATGTACGGCTCGTCGATGCCGTTCAGCTCGGCTATCTCTTCAAAGCTGTACCCGTACCGGCTGGCGATCGCCGCCAGCGTGTCCCCGCTTTGCACCGTGATCAGGAAATACCTTGCCGGCGCCTCCGTATGCACTGGAACTACCGTCGGCGTCGGCAGCTGCTCGAACGGCCCCTGCGGAATCTCCAGATCGATCACGATCGGCTCCGGAGTCACCGGAATCACCGCCGGCGCCTGTCGTGTCGGGACCGCCGTGGCCGCAGTCGCCGTCGGCTGCAACACCTCCGGTATCTCCGGCGGACGCCTCAAGCTTCGATCGACCAGCAAGACAAAGACAGCGCTCGCAACCAGGAGCGCGGCAACCGCCAGAACCGCGTACGTCCCCTCGCCGGGACGATCAAAGGGGGGACCGGGCGGCTCGGAGTCTGGCCCACCCCGGGTCGGTGTGTGTTGGTCGGCCACCGCCGGTCAAGGTATCAGACCATGACACTCCCTGGCCCCATCCGCATCTACGGTCCCTGGGAACTTGGCGTCAGCGAGTCCCCCAACCCGTGCGATGTCACCTTCGACTACCAAATCGAACCCCCGACGTATCCCCTACTCATCCTCGGCAATCCGCCCCCCCGCCCCGACGTGGAGTGGGTCCGCCGCCAGGGGGGAGGCCC
>VXPS01000144.1 GCA_009839425.1 Chloroflexota bacterium | reverse complement strand
AGGTTGTGTTGACGCCCATCCACCGGTGACGTGACCCGATCGCCTGGGCGCGGCGTGCGAACACCCAGCCTGACGCCAGATGGAGGAACCGCGAGCGCCTCGCAAGCAGCCGAGTCGCAGGCCTCACTCGCCAACGTCGAGTAACGAAGCTTTAGTCGCCCAACAGCGAAATCGACAACTGCGGGAACAGATAGCTCGACGGGATCGGGCCACGGCGGATCAGCGACTCGGTCGCTGTACAGCGCAATTGCGCGGTCCCGCACATAGGCCCACCGGCTGCCTGGCAGTTGGATCCAACGCCCGGCCGTATTGTCGGCCAGTGCGCGGTCGAGTGCTCGCCAGTGCGGCTCCCCTAGCTGGCGGGTCGAACGTTCGTCGGTCCGCAGCGCCGCGTTCAGCACGTCGCGCAAGCGACCGGCAGGCACCGCGCGCCGATCCGGGGCCAGCGGCATTCGCAGTCCTTGCGTCGAACTCACCATCGCCTCGGCGGCCGGCACCGCCAGCCCACCGGCGCGCAACAGTGCCTTGCGCGCCCCGGGGTAGATGTTGTCCAAGAGGGGAATCAACTCGTGCCGAACGCGATTCCGGCGAAAGGTGGACGAATCGTTGGCCGGATCGCGATGCACCGTTAGGCGTCGTTGGCACGCGTACGCTTCGATCTGTCCACGCCACACCGACAACAGCGGACGCAGCGTCCGGCCGTCATCGAGACGCATGCCTTGCAGGGCGTCGGGTCCGCCACCGCGGGCAAGGTTCATCAGGATGGTCTCCACCTGGTCATCGGCCTGATGGCCTGTGGCCACCCGGGCGACGCCCAGTTGCGCGCCCACGCGGCGCAGAAAGTCGTGCCGAATGCGGCGGGCGGTCATTTCGCGGGACTCGCCCCGGTGGAGCATGGGCCGCGCGGCGCGCTCGCTCGTCACCGCCACGCCCCTGGCGCGGCACGCGGCTTGCACATCCGAGGCAACGGCGGCGCTACCGTCGTGCCAGCCATGGTCGAAGTGCAGGACATGAAGCGCCGGTCCCCCACGTTCGCGCGCGGCCAGCAGCGCATCCAACAGGACGATGGAGTCAGGTCCGCCCGACACCGCCACGGCCAGCAGATCGCGCGCTGTCAGCCCGGCGGTGCGGACCGTCGCCCTGAAGACAGCGTCCTGCACCAGACGCACCGCCTGGCGCGGAAGCTCGCGACTAGCCGGTGCTACCGAATCCACCGCGTGACGGGGCATCGGGCGTCTCCCGTTCGTCCCACGTAGCCACCGCAACGGACACGAATACGCCTTGCGCGATTCGCTCGCCTCGCTTCACGACAACCGGTCGATCTGTTGGATTCCAGACGTCGATGTGAATCTCGTCCTTCGGACCGGCGTAGTCCTGGTCAACGATGCCAACGGCATTAGACAGTCGCAGTCCCGTTCGACTGGGTGTACTGCTCCGCACCGCCACCAGCAACATGTAGCCCGGCGGCGTCGCCACGATCAGGTTGGACGGAATCCGGGCCATGCCGCCGGGCGCTACCTCGGTGGTTACGCGCGTCGTGAAGTCGAACCCCACGGAGCCGCCGGTGGCGTACGCAGGCAGGGGGAGCGAGGGATCGACGCGAGTAATGGGCACGCGCATAGCGAGGCGAGTCTACGCCGTGCGTCGAGTGCCTAGCCGCCGGTAAAAGCCTCCAGCCAGGCGCCGAGATGGCCGATTCGCACTGGCGGCGGCGGGTCCGGCGGCGGCGGCTCCAGCGTTACCGGGGTGGGAAGCGGCCCGCCGCTCAGGTCATCCATGATGATGATTGCGCGGTCGCCGGGATCGACCAGTCCCAGGTCACGCTTGGCGACTTCTCGCAAGGCGGGCAGCGATTCTGCGTACGCCAGTCGTTCGCGGAGTTCCGCATTGGATCGCTCGACGCGCTCAATCTGCGTGTTCAACTCCCCGATACGCTCGTTGGCTGCCACGTAGGCAGGCGAGTTCGTGGTTTCGCGCACGACCACTGCTACAAGCACCAGCACTCCGACGAGGGCCAAAATCTGGCCGAGCAAACGTGCCCGGTCGTTGGCTGGCGAAGTCGCCGGCACCCGCATTATTCGACCGTCACCGACTTAGCGAGGTTGCGTGGCTGATCCACGTCCAGTCCCAGCCAGACCGCAATGTAGTACGCGAAGAGCTGCAGCGGAACCACGCTGACGATAGGCGCAATTAAGGGCGGCGTGCGGGGAACGGTGATGACTTCCTCGGCGATGTCAGCGTGCAAGTCATCCCCTTCGCTGGCGACCAGGATCACTCGACCGTTTCGGGATCGAGTCTGTGCCACGGCGTTCAGGATCTTGGGCCGCAACTCGTCATTCAGCGCCACCGCAACCACCGGAATGTCGGGCGCCACCAGGGCGATCGGCCCGTGCTTGAGCTCGCCGGCGGCAAATCCCTCCGCATGGATGTACGAGATCTCCTTGAGCTTGAGCGCGCCTTCCAGCGCGATTGGATGTGCGAGCCCTCGTCCCATGTAAAGGAAATTTCCCGCGCCGTGGTATCGACGAGCCAGATCTTCAATCTGATTCTCGATCTCCAAAACACGTGCAACCGCCAGCGGGGCGTGGGCAATGTGGGCCAGTCGGCGCGCCAATTGGTCCGGCGACAGGGTGTCGCGCAATACGCCGAGGTGACAGCTCAGCAGATACAGCGCCCCAAGCTGGGATACGAACGTCTTGGTTGCGCAAACGCTGATTTCCGGACCCGCGTGCAGGTGGAACGCGGCGTCGGCGGTGCGCGTAAGCTCGCTTCCTACCGTATTGACCAGTGCCACGACAGGCGCCCCGTCGGCTCTTGCACGCTCCACAGCCAGCAACACGTCGGCCGTAGCACCCGACTGTGAAATCGCGATCACAAGCGTTCCTGGAGATAGCGGCCCAGGGGCGTAGGCGAACTCGGAGGCAACTTCGGTCGTGGCAGGGAGCTTGGCCAACTCCCGCAGATAACGTGCGCCGACCATGCCGGCAAAGTTCGAACTGCCGCTGGCCACAATCACCGCTCGCTCAATGTCCCGCGCGTCAACCGGTAGCTGAAAGTCCTGAAGTCGAAGCTCGGCCGGTTCCAGCGTGACCCTGGGACGAATCGTGTCGGCCAGCGTGTCGGGTTGTTCGTGGATCTCCTTGTGCATGAAGTGCCGGTGGCCGGCTTTCGCTGCCGCCATTGGACCCCAGGGCACCGAGATCAGACGGCGATTCTGCGGCCGGTTGTTCAGGTCCTGAAATTCGGCGCCATCGCTTCGGAGCGCCACAATCTCGCCGGCTTCGACGACTTGAAGGTTTCGGGTGTGGCGGACGACCGCCGGAAGGTCGGAGGCAAGAAACGCTTCGGAGGCGCCATGCCCAACCACCAGGCCGCCGGCCGAACCCACCCGCCCTCCTACCAGCAAGTCTGGCTCGTCGGCTGCCAGGGCCAGGACCGAGTGGGCGCCAGCCAAACGACGAAGTGTGCGACCCACGGCGTCAGTCAACGGCAAGCCGGCATCGCACTCTACGCCTATGAGATGGGCGATGACCTCGGTGTCGGTCTCCGAGTCAAACACATGCCCATCGGCCAGCAACTCGTCTCGCAGTTCCGCCACGTTATCGGTCATCCCGTTGTGGACGATGACCAGACGACCGGAAGCATCGGCGTGGGGATGCGCATTGGCGTCGGTCACTGCCCCGTGGGTGGCCCAGCGTGTGTGTCCGATGCCGATGGCGCCAGACATCAGCCGTTCGTCGACGAGCGTCGCCAGGTCGTCAATCCGACCGGCGCGGCGCCGGACGCTCAAGCCGTTCGGGGTGAGTACGGCCAGTCCGGCCGAGTCGTATCCCCGGTATTCGAGGGCACGCAACCCGTCCAGGATTGCCGGGGCAGCCGGTCCAACGCCTATATAGCCAACGATGCCGCACATGGCGCCGTTCTCCGCCCAAAAGCTGTTAGTGGGCCGTTCAGCCCGCGGAACCTGCGCCTCCCCTGCTCAGACCATACCGTTCACCACCCGCGGCGGCAATGCGAGATTCGTCCAGCCAGGTCCCCGGCACCCCGCGGTACCTGCAGGCCGTCACGCACTGTGCCGGATGGTGTCGTCACCTGAGTGTGAAATGAACCAGTCGAGCGTGCGAGAGGCCAGATCCACTCGATGCGCCGGTTCGGTGACTCGATGGAACTCGCGGGGATAGCGAACGAAGGCGGTCTCGGCGCCTGCCGCCCGCAGAAGCGCATACAGCTCCAGCCCCTGGGCGATGGGTACGCGCCGGTCCTCTTCGCTGTGGACCACGAGTGTTGGCGTCATGGCGCCTGCGAGATGCTGGACCGGCGAACGGTCACGAATCAGTTCGCGCTGCTCCAGCGGTGAGCCGCCAAACTCCCAGTAGACCCAGCTTGGTATATCGGTCTGCCCGAAGAAGCTCTCCACGTTGGTCACCGCGTTCACGGCAACCGCGGCGACAAACCGCTTCGTGTGGCCGACCGCCCAGGCGGTCAGATAGCCGCCGTAGCTGGTTCCGGTGACGAATTCCGGAATGTCGTCGTAGCCGGACATTGCCAGCCACGAATCGAGCGCCGCCAGGCAGTCCGCGTAGTCGCCGCCACCCAGGTCCATCCGGTCGGCCAGAACGAATGCAATCCCATACCCGTGGCTGCCTCGGAAGTTGGGATGCACTATGGCGAATCCGTGCCGGACCGCCGCCTCACTCTCCGGACGATACTCATCGGCGGATCGACTGTGCGGTCCACCGTGCGGCCAGAGGATTACACCCCGTGGTGGGGTGTCGGCCGGCGCCACGGCCAGACTCTCAATCGAGAAGCCGTCGTCGCGGTCAATAGTCCAGATCCGGGACTGCGCCTTGCTTTCAATGCCGTGGGGGGGGGGGCGGCGGCGGGCCCCCCCACCACCCCCGCCCCCCCCCCCCGAAAAAACACCCCCCCCCCCCCGCCCCGCACCCCGCCCCCACCAACACAGAGCCCCCCACA
>VXPS01000060.1 GCA_009839425.1 Chloroflexota bacterium | reverse complement strand
GTCAGGGGGCCCCCGGCGCCCCCGGTGGGGGCGGGGCGGGCAGGGGGGGTGGGTGCGGGGGTGCCCCCCACGGCGATGTCGAAGCTGAGGGTGCCAGCGTCCGTATCGGCGTCGTTGTCGTCCGCGTCGGTGACCGTGTAGGTGAGCGTCGTGGTCCCTGTGGCGGTGGGTGTTCCGCTGAGGGTGCGGGTCAGCGCATCGAAACTGAGGCCGGGAGGCAACGCGGGAGTGCCGGTGCATCCGGTCGCCCCCGACTCACAGGCGAGTGTGTAGGTGAGCGTCCCGTTGCCGCCCGTCGCTTCAGGCAGCACGAGAGCCTCCATGGCGATGTGCGCCACCCCGGTCTGGTCGTCCACCTCCGTCCCGAACGACGGTGCGCTGTCGTCCTCCACCGTGATAGTGACACTTGCCGCGGCGGAGTCCTGCACCCCGTCGTTGACGGTGAGGGTGAAGGTGTAGTCGGTCTGGCCGTCGACCTCGGGCGCGTCGAAGGTGGGCTGCGCTGCCGTCGCGTCCAACAGCGTGATGCCCGAGGGTGCCGTCCAGGTGTAGGTGAGGGTCTGCTCTTCGGGGTCGGTACTGCCGGACCCGTCCAAGGTGACGGTGTCGCCTTCGGCCACCGTCCGGTCGTCGCCGGCATGGGCGGTCGGCGCCTGGTTGGCGTTGACGACGATGTCGAAGCTGAGCGAGCCGGCATCGGTGTCGGCGGTGTTGTCGTCGGCGTCGGTCACCGTGTAGGTGAGCGTCGTCGTCCCGGTGGCAGTCGGGGTTCCGCTGAGGGTGCGGGTCGACGCATCGAAGCTGAGCCCCGGGGGCAGCGCGGGAGTGCCCTCACAGCCCGTCTGCCCCGATGCGCATGCCAGCGCATAGGTGAGCGTCCCGTTCCCCGCCGTCGCCGCGGGCAGCTCCAGATCCGCCATGGCGATGTGCGCCACCTCGGCCTGGTCGTCAACGTCCGTCCCGAACGACGGCGCGGTGTCGTCCTCCACCGTGATGGTGACACTCGCCGCGGCGGAGTCCTGCACCCCGTCGCTGACGGTGAGGGTGAAGGTGTAGTCGGCCGCGCCGTCGACCTCGGGCGCGCCGAAGGTGGGCATGGCCACGGTGTCGTCGGACAGCGTGATGCCCTCCGGCGCGGTCCAGGCGTAGGTGAGTGGCTGCTCCTCGGGATCGGTGCTGCCCGAGCCGTCCAGGGTGACGGTGTCGCCCTCGGCAACCGTCCGGTCGTCGCCGACAACGGCGGTGGGCGGCTGGTTGGCGCCCACGGTGATGTCGAAGGTGAGCGAGTCGGTGTCGTCGGCGTCGGTGTTGTCGTCGGCGTCGGTCACCGTGTAGGTGAGCGTCGTCGTCCCGGTGTCCTTCGGGGTCCCGCTGAGGGTGCGGGTCGTCGCATCGAAGCTGAGGCCCGGCGGCAGCGCGGGTGTGCCCTCACAGCCCGTCTGCCCCGATGCGCATGCCAGCGCGTAGGTGAGCGTTCCGTTGCCGCCCGTCGCCAAGGGCAGATCCAGATCCGCCATGGCGATGTGCGCCACCTCGGTCTGGTCGTCCACCGTCGCCGTCCCGAACGATGGCGCGGTGTTGTCATCGTCGTTCGTGATCTTGCCGACGCCCTCCGAATCTTCGATGTGGGCGTTGTCCGGTGTGTGCAGCACGACCGCGAAGTGTTCGTCGTTCTCTTTGAGCGTGTCGCCGCTAACCCGCACCGTCACCGTCTTCGTCAGCGCGTCTCCCGTGGTGTTGGCGGAGAAGGTCAGGGTGCCGTCGGAAACGGCGTCGTAGTCCTCGCCAGCCGTGGCCCGTTCAAGGGAGGCGTCGGAGGGATCGGCGGTCTTGTACTCCACCTTGACCGGCTTCGTGCTGGTCGCGCTCTGGGTCACGGTGAACGTCATGTTGGTGGAATGTCGGTTGCCCTCCTCGACGTCGGCGTCGGAAATGGTCAGCACGGGACGCGGCGCGGCCCGCAGGGTTGCGGTCGGAGCCCCCGCGCCGGAGACGTTCCTGGCCCGCACCCGGAACTCGTACTCCGTGCCGTTGGTCAGGGCCTCGACGACGTGGCTGGTCGAGGTGGCACCGGTGTCGGTCCAGTTGTTGCCGCCGTCCTGCGAGTACTCGTAGCCGGTGATCTCCACGCCCGTCCCGCCGGTGTTCTCCGGCGCGGTCCAGCCCAGCGTCGCCTGTTCGTCGCCGGGCACGGCGGTGAAGTCGGTGGGCGCGGCGGGCACGGCGGGCACCACCACGTCGGCGGAGATCGCGGGCAGAATGAACGCCTGTACGCCATCGAAGAGTTTGTCCACCTTGTAGGAGCCTCGCCGGGTGGTGCTCGTGTACGTGCCGGGGTCCGTGCCGGCCGGGATACTGATCGTCACCGTGAACGTGCAGGTGATTCCAGCGTGGAGTCTTTCGGAACTGAATCGCAGGCGCTTGTTGCCGTTCTCCCGCGTGCCGGCCGAGTCGTCGCCGCAGGGCCGCGCCGGCACGCTGGTCACCTCCGCGCCGGAGATGAACTCCGTCAGGTCGTGCTCGAACGTTATGTCGGTCGCCATCCGCAGCGCATTCGGGTTCGTCAACGTGTAGGTCAGGTCAACGGTGCCGCCCGCGAGGGCCACCGCGGGGGGGCCGAACGCCTTGGAGAACTGCAGCGGCTCCGAGGCCGCGCCGTCAATGATGGTGACGCTGGCGCTGACGTCGTCGGTGGCGAAAGTGCTGCCAGGTGGTCCGAAACCCCATGTCGTGATCGACTTGGTGGTCGCGGTGTAGGTGCCCCTGGCGCTGACCGGGCCGTCGGGACCTGACACGCCCCTCGGGATTTGCAGCGTGACCTTGAACGTGCAGCTTCCGTTGTCACTCGGGATGGGGCCGGAGAAGGCGGTGGCGAGTGAGAATCTCCCGTATGTATCACCTGCGCCGAAGTTCACCGTGGGCGCAGCGCATCCCATCGCTCCGGAGCTCAAGAGCGCGTATTTCGAAGCGGAAGCCGTGAAACGCTGGAATTTTCGAACGAAGGCGCTGAAGTCTTCGGTGAACCTCACACGGGCCACGGCCGTGGGGTTCGGGTTGGTGATTCGATAGTTGAATTCGAGCGTTCCGTGATTGTAGGTGCCGTTGTTGAACGTGCCGGTGTTGCGCGTACCGCTGAACCACTTCTCGACCCGCACCGGCTGATCGTTCGCGCGCACGCGAAGTGTGTCCTTCGCCGTGTTGCCCGTGACGGACGTCTCCCCGTACTTGCCCGTGACCGCGCCCGAGATGTTCTCGGAGCTTCCCGTCGCGGTACCGGCCGGGATGTTGACCACGTCCGTGACGTAACAGGTCGAACGGGCCGGGACGGTGAAGCCACTGTGCCACCGAATCAGCCCCGGGGGGTGCCCGGTCAGCCGTGTTCCGCAGTCTCTGGCGTTCTCGCTGGAAGTGCTGTCGCAATCTCCGGTCACGTCCGTTCCGTCGTATCGAACGCAGCGGAGCGCACGCGTGGCCTCGGATGAAACGTAGGTGGCGCCTGGGAGCATGTCATCCAGGTTGTCCGTGTACTTGACATCCGTGGCGTCCTCGGTCGGGTGGGTGTTCGTGACGCTGAATTGCAGCGTCACCGTCCCCGCTCCCACCCCCTTCCCGGCGACCACGGGATTGTCCGTGAACTCCTTGCTGATGTTGAGGTGCTTCCCGCCTGGCGCCTCCGGGGATTTCGTGAGGACGGTCACCTTGCCGGACTCGGGCCCTCCACCGGCGCCGTTCACCGCCCTCACCCAGAAGGAGTAGAGCCTGGCGGCTGTGAGTTCACCGACGTTGTAGGAAGTCGCGTTGGTGCCGCCGGGGGCGCTGGAAGCCATGGCGATCCACGGGCTGGGATCCTCCCCGAAGACTTCATATCTGTACTCGTGGCGGGCAATCTTCGACGCGCCGGTGTGGGCGGGCGGATCCCACGTCAGCCTGACGGTACCGGGTCTTGCCTCGGCGGCGAGATTGGTGGGCGGACCGGGTACCGCCGTGGCGACGGTGATGGTGAAGGTGAGAGTGTCGGCGTCGGCGTCGGCGGTGTTGGCGTCCGCATCGGTGACCGTGTACTCCATGGGGTAGGTGCCGGCGGTGTCGGGGGTGCCCGTGAGCTCGCGGTCATCGGCGTCGAAGGTGAGACCCGCAGGCAGGCCGCAGCCCTGGGCGGTCTCCTCGTCCTCGCTCTCGCAGGCGAGCCCCAGCGCGTAGGTCAGCGTTCCGTTGCCGCCCGTCGCCGCGGGCAGCTCCACACTCCCGATGTCGACGGTCTCCGTGTACGCCTGATCGGAGACCGTCGCCGTGCCGAAGGACGGGACAGCGTCCTTTTCCACCGTGATGGTGAGGCTTGCCACAGCAGAGTCCTGCACTCCGTCGTTGACGATGAGCGTGAAGGTGTAGTCGGTATCGTGGGCGACCGGGGGCGCGGTGAAGGTCGGTTGCTCCGCCGTCGCGTCCGACAGCGTGATGTCCGCGGGCGCCGTCCAGGCGTAGGTGAGCGGCTGGCCCTCGGGATCGGTGCTGCCCGAGCCGTCGAGCGTGACGGTGTCGCCTTCGGTCACCGGCTGCGCCGCAACGGCATCGGCGGTGGGTGCCTGGTTGGGGTCGACGACGATGTCGAACGTGAGCGTATCGGCGTCGGCGTCGGCGGTGTTGGCGTCCGCGTCGGTGACGGTGTAGGTCAGCGTCGTCGTGCCGGTGGCAGTCGGCGTCCCGCTGAGGGTGCGGGTCGACGCATCGAAGCTGAGGCCCGGGGGCAGTGCGGGAGTGCCCTCACAGCCCGTTGCCCCCGATGCGCACGCAAGCGCGTAGGAGAGCGACCCGTTGCCGCCCGTCGCCTCGGGCAGCACCAGATCCGCGATGACGATCTGCGCCACCGCGGTCTGGTCGTCCACCATCTCCGGTCCGAACGACGGCGCGGCGTCGTCCTCCACCATGATGTCGAACGTGAGCGTATCGGCGTCGGCGTCGGCGGTGTTGGCGTCCGCGTCG
>VXPS01000400.1 GCA_009839425.1 Chloroflexota bacterium | reverse complement strand
TCATATGCCTTTGAGGAAGGCCATCAGACCCTTGTCCTCCTTCCAAGGGCGCCGCGGGTCTGTCTCCGCTGCATCGCAGAGAGCCAGCGCCTTGGCCTTCATTTCGAGATCGATTTCGGCGTAGATGTTGGTGGTCTCAAGGCTGACATGGCCGAGCCACGCGCGAATGGTGTTGATATCCACCCCGGCCTGAAGCAGATGGCAGGCAGTGGTGTGCCGAATCACGTGGGGCGTGATTTTCCGGCCTTCCAGAGAGGGCACTGCCGCTGCGCTCCGCGCCACGAGATGGTAGACGCCGAACCGGGTATAGGGCCTGCGGTAACGGCTGAGGAACACCGCATCGCCATCCGTCCGCCCCCGTGCGAGCTCAGCGAGAACGCGTTCGGTGCGTGGCCACAGCGGACATTGACGGATTTTCCCGCCCTTGCCCTTCAGGTTTACGAGTGCATGGCCGCCGTCGGTGCGGCCGATCTGCATATCGGCCATTTGCAGCTGCGTGGCTTCCGAGACGCGCGCGCCCGTGTTGTAGAGGAACAGCAGCAGGCCATATTGGCTCCGGCCTTGCGGCTTTGCGCGGTCGGGGACCGCGAGCATGGCGTCGATTTCGAGCTTGGTCAGCCAACCGATCGACTGCGTCGCTGCCTTCTTCAAGGGGATCGAACGGAGGTTTCCACACCATTCCACCAATGTCGGCTCTCGGCCGCCGACAAAGCCCGCAAACGAGCGGATCGCGGTGAGGCGCTGGTTTCGGGTCTGAACGGAGCATCCGCGGCTTTCCTCGAGATGGGCGAGGAACTGGAGGACCCGCGTGGAGGTAAGATCCGACACCGCCAACCGGTCGACCGGCTTGTGGATTCCGGCGCTGACGAAGGGCAGCAGGAGTGAGAAGGTATCGCGATAGCTCTTCCGGGTGTTGATCGCCAGATTGCGCTCGCTGACGATGTGTTCGGTGAGAAAGCGGCGAAGCCAGGGGCCCAGCCAGTCGGCATCATTCATCGGATTCTCCATGTGCGTATCGTTCGAAGAGTTGCGAGGCTTCGTGCAGCAGCTCGGGTGTCATCGACAGATAGGCTTGGGTGCCATTCAGGTCGCGATGCCCGAGAAGGGTGGAGAGGACCGGCAGCAGACGCTGCACATCCGCTCCCTGCCGGTACCAGGAGGTCAGCCGGTGAACGGCGAAGCTGTGCCGCAGCGAATGCACGCAGGGCGCCCCGCGTCCGTCGTCCCTGGTATGGATCCCCGCCGCCCGCAGGACCTCCGCAAAGGCCCGACGTACCGACGACCCGTTGATCGGCGAGCCATCCCGATTTGCCAGGAAGTTCGAGGCGATGCCCGCCGGCATCAGGCGTCCGGCGCGGTGTGAGGCGTAGGTCCGCAACACATCGGCAAGCTGCGGGCCGACCGGAACCAGCCGGCTCTTGTAGAACTTGGTGTCGCGCACCGTCAGCACGGCCTCGGCGAGGTCGACATCCGCCACGGTCAAGCGGCACGCTTCCCCGCGGCGCAGTCCAGTTCCGTACAGAAGCAGGATCAGCGTGCGGAATGTCTCAGCGTCAAGCTTGCGGGCGTCGCGCCGACATTCGTCGATGACGCCGAAGATCCGCTTCAACTCGTCATGGGAATAGATGTAGGGCGGCGCCGACCGGGGCCGCGGCGGTTCGTTAACCGGCAAGGGCGAGCAGGACGCATATCGTCGGCTGATTGCGTAACGGTAAAATCCCGCGAGAGCGCCGTAGCGGGTCGCACGGGAGCGGGTCAACGATCCGTTGCCGGCGAGGAATGCCCTCACCTGGGCCTCGATTACCGCATCGCACTCGGTGTCCTCGTGGAACCTCCTGCAGAAGCTATTCAGAAGGTAAGCGCCGGAGACGAACTTCACACCGTGGCTCCGCTGCCATGCGATGTAGTGATCGATCGCGTCCCGCAGGGTCGTCATGCCAGACCCCCCAGATCGAAGTCGGCGACGACCTCGCGGAGGGCTTCGAGGTGGACCTTCGCGTACACTGAAGTGGACGCGATGCGGCGATGCCCGAGGTAATCTCCGACGGTCTTCATCGGCAGGCCGTGGTCGAGGAGATGCTGGGCGGCGGTGTGCCTGAGCACATGCGCGCCGCGGCGCCTGACATTGAGACCAAGACGATCCAACCGCCGGCCAACGATCTCGGAAAGAGCGCTGGTGCGTAACGGTCGGGTCGGAGCGCGGAGGGTCAGGAACAGGGAGCGTTCAGGCCAGCGGGGACGGACCTCGACGAGGTAGCGCAAGATCGCCTGTCCGACGCCGTGGGACAGCGGATAGAGATCGCTTCGTCCCAGCTTGCTTCGGCGAACGCGTATCGTCTCCTGTTCCCAGTCGAGGTCGTCCAGTTGCAGGCCGCACACCTCTCCGGCCCGCAAGCCATATCCGATGAGGAGCATCAGGATCGCGCGATCCCGCTTGTCGAGCGGTCGCTCTCCCTCGGTGCTGGCCAGCAGACGCCGGACCCCATCGCGGGACAATCCTGTCGGGATCGTGTCGTCCTGGTAGATCCTCGAAGGCAAGACACCTTCGGCCAGGCCGGGTCTGCAAAGGCCCCGATCTTCGCCGAAGCCGAGGAAGGTCCGAAGATAGCGAGCGTAGTTGTTGATCGTCGCCCGCTTGTACGATCCGCTGGCCATCTTCGCGGCGAGGAACTCGTCGACATCGGCCATGTCGGCCGCTGTCAGCGGGACGCTACGTACCGCCAGCCTGTTCAGAAAGTCGGCAGCTGAATGGCGTCGGCTGCAGATCGTTCCTTCCGACAGCCCTCGCTCGTCGCGCATCCAGACGGTGAACGCTTCAATCTCGACGGCATAGCCCGGATCTTGCACCGATGGGGGTGTACATGGGGCGATAACGGTGGTACAGGTAAAGGGATCAAGACCTTACCGAAGACCACGGGACCGCCCCATGCAACCAGAGTGTATTCCGCCGCAGCTTGATTTTGAAGGCCTGAGGCATCGTCGGGTGGTGGGCCGGTTCGACGGCGGTCGGCTGACGACGGACGGAGGCGTGCTGCTGCTGCGGGAGGTCGACCGTCGGTTCCGGGTGACGGAGCGTCTGGCGGGGTGCTTCCGGGATCACCGCTCGGCGGGGCGCATCGAGCATCGTCTGGAGACGTTGGTGGCGCAGCGGGTGCTGGGGCTGGCGGCGGGGTATGCGGACCTGAACGACCACGACCGTCTGCGCACGGACAGCGTGCTGGCGCTGGCGAGCGGGTGTGTGGACGTGACCGGGGAGCGTCGCCGCCGGGCGCGCGACCGGGGGTCTGCGCTGGCGGGCTCGAGCACGCTCAACCGGCTCGAGCTCAGCGTGCCGGAGGCCGCGGCGGGGGACCGGTACCGGAAGATCGTGGCGGATCCGGCGGCGATGGACGCGCTCCTGGTGGATCTGTTCCTCGAGGCCCATGCCGCCCCGCCCGGCGAGATCGTCCTCGACCTCGATGCGACCGACGATCCGCTGCACGGGAAGCAGGAGGGCCGGTTCTTCCATGGGTATTACCGGACCTACTGCTACCTCCCGCTGTACATCACGTGCGGCGACTTCGTCCTGTGCGCCCGGCTGCGGCCGGCCAACATCGATGCCCCGGAGGGGTCGGTGGCGGAGCTCGAGCGGATCGTCGCGCAGATCCGCGCCGCCTGGCCGGCGGTGCGGATCCTGGTGCGCGGCGACGCCGGCTTCTGCCGCGACGATCTGATGGCCTGGTGCGAGGCGGCCGGTCTCGACTACGTCTTCGGCCTCGCCCGCAATCCTCGCCTGCAGCGGTGGCTGGGGAAGGCGCTCGGCAAATCCCGGCGCCGGTGCATCGCGACCGGGCGGGCGTCACGGCGGTTCCGGGAGCGTCGCTACCGGACCCGCACGTCCTGGAGCCGGGCGCGCCGGGTGGTCGGCAAGGCCGAGTGGCTGCCCGGGCGGCGCGGCGACAACCCGCGCTTCGTGGTCACCAACCTGCCGGCGGATCAGGTCAGCGCGCAGCCGCTGTACGAACGGGTGTACTGCGGGCGCGGGGAGATGGAAAACCGGATAAAAGAGCAGCAATTATGGCTGTTCGCAGACCGGACCTCGACGGCCACGATGCGCGCCAACCAGTTGCGTCTCACCTTCGCCACGTTCGCCGGCGTCCTGATGACACTCCTGCGCCAGGTCGGCCTGCAGGGCACCGCGCTCGCCCGGGCCCAGGCCGACACGATCCGCACCCGGCTCCTCAAGATCGGCGCCCGCATCACCGTCAGCCGGCGCCGGATCCGCATCGCCTTCGCGTCGGTCTACCCGCTGCAGCAGCTGTTCGCCCACGTGCTTGCGGCCCTGCGCGCACCCCCGACCCGCGCCGGTCCCGGCTGAGAGCTCCCACCGTAGGGCCCGACGCGCTGACCAGGAGCGCCGGCAGTGGCGTCTGCCCCGCGTCCGGCCAAGCGCCGGTCCCCACCGCTGAAACGGCTCTTGAGACCCCCGCCAGCACGTCGCAACGCCTCGTCAGCGCGACCTGCACCCCGGCAGCCGGTCAAACCAGCGTCAAACGCCCTCCGGCGACATCTTCCCCGACGTTGGTGACGGAAGCGGGATAGGGGTGGCGGAGTTCCGCGGGTTCCTCGACGCGGTCCAGAAAACGCAACCATCGAAGAGCGCATCCGAGGAACTCGCTTGACGCCCTCGACTGGGATCGTTGGCCGCCGGGATGTTGATCGCGATCGAACCGCGCCTCGGCGACGGCGGTGAGCCGGGACAGCGTCACCGTTTCGCTTTCCTGCAAGTCGAGCAGGCCAACCAGGTTCAGCTGACAGTAGGCAATCTTGTAGAGCGTGCGGGGGGCGGCGCCACCGTCGGCCATATGGACCAGATACTTGAGCCGATCCTCGTAGAGCGGTGCCGATCGATACTTCTCAATCGTGTGCGGTCGCTCGAACAAATCCTCGAACATGATCGTGCCTCCTTGAGCGGGGAAGGCACGATCATTGAACGGGAATCC
>VXPS01000226.1 GCA_009839425.1 Chloroflexota bacterium | reverse complement strand
CCGCTTTACTTCCGCGGGCCGCCCCCTTGGTTTTTCTCACACTCCTGGGCGCTCGCCCACCCCCCCTCCCCCCCCCCCCCCTGCGGGCGGCCCGCCCGGCGTGGGGCGCGGTGGCAAAGACGACGTGGAACGGCACGCAGTAGATCACGACGGTCTTGTAATCACTCACGTCCGTCCCGGCCGGAACCTCATAGTTCTGGTTGCCGACGTTCCCTTTCAGCTTTCCAAGGTCCAGGTATTCGCCCAGATTCTCGCTGCTGGTGATTCCCTCAGCCTTCGAGATCAACACGCTCAGCGCCGGGCCGTTGGTGACCATGAAGTCCTCGAACCGCAGGATGTGGTTCCCGTCCGGCCCGCGGAACATCGTGGCCGAGCCCGATCCCCGGTGGAAGTCGTCGGCATCCATGAACATGCCCATGGCCACCGCGGCGGGTCCCGTCTCGGGCATTGGCGTCGGCGCCGGAGTTGCGGTCGCCGTCGCCGCGGCCGTCGCCGTCGCAGCCGGCGTCGCCGCCGGCATCACGGGCACGGCTACCCCTGCCAGGCCGGCTGGCATGGGCTCGTCCATCATCGTGTCGGGCATCTTCGCGGCCACGTCCATTACCCGCTCCTGGACCTGCTCACGATCCTCCGGGCTCAGGGATTCAATGGTCTCCATGCTCGGCATGGCCGCATCGAACTCGGCCTTCAGCTCCTGCTTCTCCTCGGCCGGCATCGTCGCCATGGCGGCCGACTCTGGCATCTCGAACGGAAAGGCCTCGTCCACAACATTGGTGACGAACAGCGGCGACACCAGCCACCAGCCCACGGCAATTGCCACGATGACTCCCACGCCGCCGCCAGCCAATATGATTCGCCGTCGCATCGACATGTCAGCGCCCTCCTGCCCTCCGGCCTGTGGTTGAATTCGTCATTGCAGCGCCACAGCCGGCAACGCTCACTCCATTAATCTACTCTGCGCCGCCTGCTGACGTGATTTCCCCTACAAGTTGCAGGCGATGTCGCGGGTTGTATGCCCGCGGGTCGCAGCGTCGACAACTCACTCGCCGCCGGCCATAGCGTCGCAGGCGCGTCACCTCATGGCCGGCCGGACAGCGGTACAGCCACTTGCCGCGCACCTCGAGCTGCACCGTCGGACAAGCCCGCGGACGTGCACCGATCGACCGCATTCGCTCGCGAAACCACGGCCCGTGTGGCGACTCGTCCGGCGCACTGATGAACTGTTCCACGTGCACAAGCTCATGCACCAACACCTCGTCGCGCAGGTTGAATCGAGAACCATCCACCGGCCGATCGCCGGCCGGTCCGTCCAGCAGACGGGCGATTCGCATCACAAAGGCCGACTTCGCCGCGTCTGTCCGCACCGATCCAAGCTGTCGCACGCCGGCCGACGGTAGAAACGTGACATTCGCCAGCGGCAGCTTCCCGCCAAACAGCTGGCGGTTGAACACCTCCGCCCGAGCCTTCAGTTCAGCCATGAAGCTGGCATCGGCACTGTGCGCACGTCGTGGCGTCGGGAAGCGATTCACCGGACGCAGCCGGCTTCCAATTCCGCCGCTAGCTCCTCGTGCCCACCCTCGCGCGCGTAATCCGCCGCCGACTTTCCGTCGTCCGACCGCAACCCCATGTCCGCGCCGTGCGCAAGCAACGTCTCGACGCTCTCAATGTCACCCAAGTGCGCCGACGTGTGCGAAGGCGTGTTCCCACCCTCCTGGCGGTTGTTCGCGTCCGCCCCCGCCTCCAGCAGCAGCCGAACGCAAGCCGTCCGTGTCTCGGCATTCGGTCCGGCCACGGCGGCATTTAACGGCTGATTGCGCAGCGCGTTCGTGCTCACCGCCGCCAAATCGGCTCCCCGTGCCAACAGCAGTCGTGTCGTCTCAGGCTGCCCCGCCCACGGCGCCAGGTGCAGCAGGGTCCACCCATCCGGCGAATAGGCGACCAGCAGTTCGGGATCGTCGTCCAACCGCGCCGCCAGCTGCCCCGCATCGCCCACGATCGCCGCCTCGAACGCATCCAACTCGGGCCCGGCCGCCAGCAGCACGTCCACAACCGCGTGCAGTCCGCGAAAGAACGCCATTTGGATCGGGGAGAGTCCCTGCTCGTTTCGCGCGCGAATGGCTCCGGGTTCCGTCGCGATCAGCGTCTCCACCGCCGCAATGTCGCCCGCCTGCACCAGGTCAAAGATGTCGTCAGACACGGGGCATTCGGGTGATCACTATTGACGCGGTCCGTGGGCGACCCACCCGCCGTCGACCGTCAGGATGTGCCCCGTCACAAAGCTGGCCTCTTCCGACAACAGGAAGATCGCTGCGGACGCAATCTCTTCGGGCACCGCCAGGCGCTTGAAGGGCACGTGCCCAATCAGCCGGTCCATCTCAATGCTGTCCCGCTCCTTGCCGGCGTTGAACAGCGGCGTGTCCGTATAGCCCGGCGCCAGCGCATTCGCGCGAACGCCATGCTCCGCCAGCTCCAGCGCCAGCACCTGCGTCAGCATCACCACCGATGCCTTGGACGTGCAGTACGCCGCCCGCTGCTTCACCGCCCGCTGCCCGTACATCGAGGCCACCGTCACGATCGAGCCGCTCCCGGTCGTCACCATGTGCCGCCCCGCGGCCTGCGCGCCAAAGAAGACGCCCTCCACGTTCACTTCCATCACCCGCCGCCAGTCAGCCCGCGTCTGTTCCAACGCGAACTGGCCGGAACCCGTGCCCGCGCTGCCCACCCAACCGTCCAGTGAGCCAAGCTCGTTGACCGCCAGTTCGACCAGCTCTTCCTGGTCGTCGTCCGTCGTGACGTCGACGATCCGCGTCACCGCCCGCCGCCCCAGCTCCTGAATTGCGGCCGCCGTCTCCGCCAGCCCGTCGGCATCGATGTCGCCCAGCGCCAGGTCGGCCCCTTCGGCCGCCGCCGCCAGCGCACAGGCCCGCCCGATTCCCGAAGCTCCGCCAGTGATCCCAATGACCCGATTCGCGAGCCGCATGCTCGGATCCCCATCCACCCAGTGCCTGCCATCCGCCGCTCAGCCTAAGGCACGCGCCGTCGCCGGCCCCGTGGCTGTGGCCTTTCGCACGACACGCCCGCGACCTCACCCCTAAGCTGAGGCCAGCGACCACGACGCGGATCAACGGTATGAAGTCCCCACAACTGACCCGCCGGCGCGCGCTTGCCCTCGCCGCCATGGCCGGCGTACTTGCCGCCTGTGATCCGGCGCCCGAGGAGTCAACGCAAGCGTCGGTCGGCGACGACGACCTGGTCACGCGCATGTTCAAGACGCTTCGATCAACTACCAGCCTGGACGAGCTCAACGCGGCCATCGACGAGGTAGCCGCCAGCGGCGACCAGCGCTTCGTCTCCGTCCTGATCGAAGTCCTCCGCGCCCAGGAAATCGGCATCCTGCCCGGCGAAGGGGCCTCGGCCATTCGCGCCCTCAGTCAGCTCACCGGCCTCCCCGAACAACCCTGGCCCGACTGGGTGACCTGGTACGCCACAACCGACCTCGAACCCCCGCCCGGCTTCCGCACCTGGAAAGGCCGCATCTACAGCCGCATCGACGAAGAGTTCCCGTCCTTCTTCCGTGAGGACGCCCCGTCCACGATCCGCGTGGAAGAAGTCGTCTGGGGCGGCGTCGCGCTCGACGGCATTCCGGCCCTCGTCAACGCCCGCATGCTGCCCGCGGCCGAAGCCGACTACATCACGCCAACCGAACTGGTCTTCGGCGTTGAGATCAACGGCGACGCCCGCGCCTACCCGCTGCGCATCCTCGACTGGCACGAGATGGCCAACGATGTCGTCGGCGGCGTGCCCGTGGCCCTCGCCTACTGCACCCTCTGCGGCGCCGGCGTGCTCTTCGACACTCGCGTCGGCGAGGCCACCTACGAGTTCGGCTCGTCAGGCTTCCTCATGCGCAGCAACAAGCTCATGTACGACCGCACCACCTACACGCTCTGGAATCAGCTCACCGGTGAGCCGGTCCTCGGCAGGCTGGCCGACGGCACCATCGAGCTCAAGCGCCTGCCGGTCGTCGTAACCCGCTGGCAGGCCTGGCTCGATCGTCACCCCAACACCCAGGTGCTCAGCCTGGAAACCGGCCACCTGCGCGACTACACCCCCGGCAACCCCTACGGCAGCTACTTCGCCAGCCCCGAAACCATGTTCCCCGCCGGCGAACCCGCCCAGCGTCTGCCCGACAAGGCCCGCATTTACGCGCTCCACATCGACGGCCAACCCCACGCCCTCGCCACCGCCGACGTGGTCCGCGAGCGCGTCGTCAACGACCGCGTCGGCGACGCGCCGGTCGTCGTCATCGCCGGCGGCCCCGATCTCAAGGGCGTCGGCATCGACCGGAGAACAGGTCCGGTCGTCTGGGACGCCGGCGCCGAAATCCGCGCCTATCAACGCGGCGACTACACCTTCCATCCGACCGAAGGCGTTGAGCAGGTGAGCGATGCGCAGGGACAACTCTGGCGCATCACCGAGGATGCCCTGGTCGGCCCGGACGGCCAGACGCTCGACCGCCTCGGCGGCCACCTCGCCTACTGGTTCGGCTGGGTCAGCTACTTCCCGCGGACCACGCTCTACGGCGAATAGCTCAACGACGGCTCCGGCTACACTCCGCCCACCCGAGACTTGGAACTCGCGTAGTGGCTGCCACCTCCCAGGCCGCGCGTGGCGTCACCATTCGCCGGGTCACCTCGGGCCCCGCCAGCCACTTCTTCGGCTACTACGACATGCCCTCGTGGGACCTCTCCGGCCGCTACCTGCTGACCCAGCGCGTGAACCTCGATGTCGAGATCCCCTCCGCCGACGACAACGCCACCATAGGAACCGTCGACCTTGAGGACGCCTGCCGGTTTCGCGAGATTTCCACCACCCGCACCTGGTCCTGGCAGCAGGGCGCCATGCTCCATTGGCTCCCCAGACACGGCCCGACCACCATTGTCTACAACGACAACGATGGCGATCGCTACCTGGCCCGCGTCACCGACATCGGGTCCGGAG
>VXPS01000013.1 GCA_009839425.1 Chloroflexota bacterium | reverse complement strand
TGCCCGGCGCCGTGGCCGGTCTGGGCCTGCTGCATGAGCGGCACGGCCGCCTGCCCTGGCGCGACCTGGTACTCCCTGCCGTTGAACTGGCTCGTGAGGGATTTGAACTCAGCTGGTTCGACTTGATGTACATGGAGGGCACCGCGGCTGCCGCCCGGCGTCACCCCGAACTCCAGCGGAACTTCTACCCCAACGGCGAGCCGCCCCAGTCCGATCACATGGAGAGAATTCGAATTACCCAGCCGGAGCTGGCCGCGACGCTGGAAGTGCTGGCGACGGACGGTGTGGAGGCCTTCTACCGGGGCGATATTGCGGCCGCCATTGCCGACGCCTGCGCCGCCAACGACGGCGTCATTGAACGCGCCGACCTGGCCGCGTACCGGGCCAGCGTCGCACCGCCGCTGACGACCACCTATCGAGGCAACGAAGTCCTCACGCCGGGTCCGGGCGGCGCCGCACCCACCACCATTGAGACGCTCAACATCTACGAGCGGGCCGCGTCCGCCGATATGGCGCACGACGACGTGGAGCGCCTGCACGCCTACCTCTGGTCGTCCCGCCTGGCCTTTGCCGACCGCTTTCACTTCATGACCGATCCCGAGCGGGCCGATGCCCCCTGGGAGGGGCGGCCCTCAAGGGCGTCGGCCCCCACGGGCGCCGCGGGGAGCGACCCCACCGCCCCGCCGCCACACCCCCCCGCCGGCGACGCCTGGGCCTACCAGGACCCGGCCCGCGCGCTTGAGCGCCAAAAGTCGGAGACCTCCACTACCCACCTTTGCACGGCCGACGCCGAGGGGATGCTCGTGTCCCTGACCAACACTCTTGGCGGCGCCTGGGGTTCGGAAGTCGTGCCCGGTGACACCGGCATCGCCTGGAACAACGGCATGTTCTGGTTCGATCCGGTACCCGGTCGCCCAAACTCCGTCGCTCCGAACCGCACCGGCCTCAATAACATGACGCCCACGGTCGTGCGCGCACCGGACGGCCGCACGCTGGCCGTTGGCGCCTCAGGCGGGCGCCGCATTACCAACTGCCTCACCCAGCTCATTGCGCACGTGTTCGACTTCGGCATGGGCGCCCAGGAGGCCGTGGCCGCGCCGCGCCTGGACGCCAGCACCCCCTGGGTCACGGTGGACCCCCGTTTCGGCGACGAGACCATCGCCAACCTGCGGTCGCGTGGCTGGGACGTTCGCGTTCCGATCTATCCCGGCCGCACCGCCTTCGCCAGTCCCGCCATCATCCTGCGCGACGCCGACGGCGGCCTTGGCGCCGGCGTGGACGTTTTCCACAGCGCCTCAGCCCAGGGACTCTGAGTCCAGGTCCGTGCGACGCGGGCGACGCCTGTGTTCGAATACTTCCCGATGCGCCGGTTCGCTGGCCGTACGGTTAAGTCGATGACTCCGATTACTGAGTACGCATGAAGACTCCGATCAACCTGACCCGCCGCCGCCTACTGACCGCTGCGCTGGGTGGCGCGGCGCTCGGCGTGTTGGCCGCCTGTGGCGAGGACGCGCCGCCGCCAGCGCCGACGGTGGAGTCCACGGCTTCTCCGCCGTCCGCGTCGACCGCAGCACCGGCTGCCACGCAAGCGGCGGAACCACCGCCCGCCTCCGGCCCGCCGGCCGGAACCCGCTTGCCCGATATCGCGGCCCGCGTGCGGCAGGCGCAGGGCGATGTCGGCATCCTCCCGCCGGCACCTGCTACCGCCTCCGACAGCCCCATTGAGGTGCCCGCCGGCATCCTGGCCGCGCGGGCCGATCGCCTGATCACACTAAGTGATCGTGACGAGCTCTCCGCCACCGCCTGGCGCAACATCGGCTGGAAGACTGATTTTGAGACTTCCCTGGTCCATTTCGACGAGATCTTCTCCGGCGGCGTACCCCGCGACGGCATCCCGCCCATCGACGATCCCAAGTTCACCGACTTCGCCGAAGCCGTGCAGTTCGTCGCCGGTCGCGAGCCGGTCGTCGCGCTGCGCATCAATGGCGAGGCTCGCGCCTATCCCCTCCAGATCCTGACCTACCACGAGATCGTCAACGACGTGATCGGCGGACGTCCGGTCGCCGTCACGTTCTGTCCCCTGTGCAACTCCTCGGTGGTGTTCGACCGCGAAGTCTTCGGATCCGTCCTGCGCTTTGGCGTCTCCGGAAACCTGCGCAACAGCGACCTCATCATGTGGGACGACGTCACCGAGACCTGGTGGCAGCAGCTGACGGGCGAGGGGCTGGTGGGGCACCTGGCCGGGGTCACGCTGGATTTCGTGCCGGCGCAGCTGATTTCCTTCGACGAGTTCAAGGCTGCGTTCCGCGACGGCCAGGTGCTTTCGCAGGACACGGGCTTCTCGCGTCCCTACGGCCGTAATCCGTACGGCGGATACGACACCGTCGACGACCGGCCATTCCAGTCCGACGGCCGCCTGGAGGAACGACCCTTCCTATTCCAGGGCCGCCTGGACACCCGCTATCGGGCGACCGAACGTGTCGTTGCGCTTGAGATCAATGGTGAAGCCGTCGCGTACCCGTTTTCCGTGTTGAGCGAGCAGCGCGTCGTCAACGACTCCGTTGGTGGTGAGAAGATCGTGGTTCTCTGGACACCCAATACGGTGTCTGCGCTGGATAAGTCAGACATCGCTACCTCCACCGCGGTCGGATCGGGGGTTGCGTATGGACGCGTGGTCGACGGGCGCGAACTAACCTTCGTCATCAAAGATGACGCGTTCACCGACCAGGAGACGGGATCGACGTGGGACGTAACAGGCCGTGCGCTGAGCGGGGAACTGGCCGGCGCCGAACTGCCGCCGCTGGTGCACGCCAACCACTTCTGGTTCGCCTGGGCGGCTTTCAGACCCGCGACGCGCGTCTACACCGCCAGCGCCGCGTCCTGAACTCGCGGATCGACCGCCGGCGGCTACTCGCCCTGGCCTCGGCGGCTGGCCTCCTCGCCGCCTGCGGGGAGACGAAGCCGCACGAACCAGGCAGCACGCCGACCGATGGATCGACTACGGCGGGGCAGCCGCCATTCACGGCGGTCATTCCACCTGCCACCTCGGTCGCAGGCGCCGCCAGCCGAATCCGGTTGCCATCCGAGATCATCGCAGCTCGTGAGGCGATGCTGGTTGCCCCCACGCCAGCCGACCTACGTCGGGCCGACGAGTTGCGCGGCCAGCGTTGGAATACCAACTTCCAGATCTCCAGTGTTGCGCTCTCGGAGCTACAGACCAGCGATCTCGACCGCTATCGCGCTGTCCCGATTGATACGCCCCGCTTCGACGACGTCGATGAAGCCGAGGCCTTTCTCCGCCCCCACGACCCGGTAATTGCGCTCGTCGTCGGACAGGCCGCGCGGGCCTATCCCCTGCGATTCCTTGTCTGGCACGAGGTCGTCAATGACATAGTTGCCGAGCGGCCGATCCTGGTCACCTACGACCCTCGTACCAATGCCACGAGGGTCTTCGACCGCCGCCTGCTGGGAGCGGCCATGCGCTTCCGCAACACCGGTGTCGTGCATCTTGGCGGCCGTCTCTTGTGGGACTCCCTGACCCAAAGCTGGTGGCGCCAGTTCACCGGCGAGTCCATTATTGGCGACGTTACCGGCCTGCAGCTCCGGCCGCGCCCATCGCTGCTGGTTAGCTTCGCGGAGTTCGGGCGTGCATTTCCGCAAGGCCGGATTCTTGACCCAGGAAGCCGTCCCGATGGTGACGACGAGCCGCAATACGGCACGACCAACTACCCGGGCTACGACAAACGTTCCAGTCCACCGCCATCGTTCAGCGGTGTGGTCGATCCCCGGCTCCCGCCGACCGCGCGCGTGCTGGCGTTGGAAGTCAACGGCCATACTTTGGCCTTCGACTTTGGTCACCTGGCCGTCCAGCGCGTCCTGAACGACCAAGTCGGCGGTCGGCCGGTGGTGATCTTTTGGTCACAGGGCGCCTTGTCTGTGCTGGACACACCCCGGATCGCCGACTCTCGCGACGTGGGCATGGCCGCTGCGCACGGCAGCGAGGTCGACGGCCGCATGCTCACGTTTGAGTTCTCCGCCGGCGCCTTCAGGGATCGTGAAACCGGCAGTGTCTGGAGCCTGAGCGGACGAGCCATGTCAGGCTCGTTGGCCGGCGCGCAGTTGCCGCCGCTCGTCCACAACACGCCCTTCTGGTGGGCCTGGGCGGCTCACAATCCAAAGACGCGATTGGTGACGAACCCTACCTAGGCCCGCGCCCGCCGGTTGCTAGCCTCTAGTCCTCGTTAGTTCCCCGGCCCCAAGTTCTCATGGGATTTCGCCACGGGCCTCCGTCGGGGCGGGCGGGCTTTAGTCCGCGCGAGTATCTGCGCGCCCTCAGTACCACCTTTGCCTACACGCCGCGCGTATTGGGCATGGTCTGGCAGACCAGCCCCGGCCTCACTGCCGGAGTGGCCGGCATCACCGGCGTCCGCGCCCTCATCCCGGCGGCCACGATCTGGCTCACGAAGCTGGTGATCGACGCGGTCGTCGAGGCCATCGCAGTTGGCGGCACCGGCGAATCGGTCAACCGCGTCGTAACCCTGGTGGTCTTGCAGCTCGCCCTCGCACTGGTGGCCACCGCGCTCGATCACGGCGGCAGCGCGCTGCGGGCCATGCTGGGCGATCGCTTCTCGAACCGGATCAACATCATGATCCTTGAGAAGGCCGAGTCCCTGGACCTGGCCTACTTCGAGGACTCGACCTTCTACGACATGCTGGAACGCGCCCGCCGCGAAGCCAACATGCGTCCGACCGGCCTGGTCACCAACACCTTCTCGCTCGTTGGCAGCGTCATCCAGCTGGTTTCGGTGGCGGCGCTGTTGGCCTCGCTGGCCTGGTGGATTCTGATCGTGGTGGCGGTCACCTCGATCCCCTACCTCGGCGCGGACATGTGGTTCGCCCGGCTCAGTCACCGCATGCAGTGGCGTGGGGGCGCCCGAGCGCCCCCCGCGGGGCGCATGAGCGAGACGATATAGTAAAAAAATAACGCCCCCGCCCGACCGACGGGCGAGGGGAT
>VXPS01000230.1:15534-38758 GCA_009839425.1 Chloroflexota bacterium | reverse complement strand
GGGTGTCGCATTTTCGGCGGGAAAAGTATGTGCCGCGGGGCGGGCCGGACGGTGGGGACGGCGGTCGCGGGGGCGACGTGGTGTTGCGGGCGCGGGCGAATCTGCACGCGCTGACGGCGTTTCGATACAAGCGGCGATTCATCGCGTCGAACGGCGGGAAGGGCGAGGGCAAGAAGCGACACGGCGCCAACGGGGAGTCCGTGACCGTGGACGTGCCCTGCGGGACCGTGGCGTATGACGACCGGAGCGGCGCCGTGCTGGCGGACCTGGTGGAGGAGGGCCAAACCGTGGTGGTTGCCGAAGGCGGCCGCGGCGGGCTGGGCAACGTGCATTTCAAGTCGGCGCGCTTCCAGACGCCGGAGCTGGCCACGCGCGGGGGCAGCGGGCAAGAGCGGCACGTGCGCCTGGAGCTGGAGTTGCTGGCGGACATTGGGCTGGTTGGGGCGCCGAACGCGGGGAAGTCGTCGTTGCTGGCTCGGCTGAGCGCGGCCAGGCCCAAGGTTGCGCCGTATCCGTTCACGACGCTGGAGCCGGTGCTGGGGGTGGTGCAGGCGGGCGACTCGGGCGTGGTGTTTGCCGATTTGCCGGGACTTATCGAAGGGGCCAGCCAGGGTGCCGGGCTGGGCATGGCGTTTCTGCGTCACGTACGGCGGGCGCGGGTGCTGGTGCACGTGGTGGACGGGTCGGGGCTGGAAGGTGATCCATTCGAGGCTTTCCAGGCGATCGATGCGGAGCTGGGGGCCTACAGCGAGGATTTGCTTGAGCGTCCGCGGATCGTGGCGTTCAACAAGATGGACCTGCTGGAAGCGCGCGAACGATGGCCGGATTTCGAGGCGCTGGTGCTGGCCGAGGGCTACGAAGCGGTGGCGGTCTCGGCGGCCAGCGGCGTGGGCTTACGCGAACTGGTGGGACGGACCGTGGGAATGCTGGCGGAAGCGCCGCCGGCACCGCGGCCGGAGCCCGAGGAGACCGCCGTCTTGCGGCCTTCGCCGGTGGATGAGCCGGCGCAGCTGTTTCGGCGGTCGGACGGCGCGTACGTGGTGCGGGACGCGCGGCTGGAAGGCCTGGCGCGCAAGCTGAACTTCGATACGCCGGATGCGGCGGACTACTTCCAGCGGCAGCTCGATCGCACCGGCGTCACCGAACGCCTGGAGCGGGCCGGCACCACGCCCGGCGACACGGTGGTGGTGGGCGAACTGGAGTTCGAGTGGATGGGTTTGGGGCTGTGATAGGTTTTCTCCGAGCGACCATGCGAAATCCAAGCTGCGAGACGCCTCGCGCCACACGCACCGCCACTATCTAGCCCCTGCCGCGCGACGGCAGGGGCCGTGCCCGCGCCAATGTCGCGGGCTTCCTCGAATGACCACCTCGATTCCTTGTTCCGCGTGGAGCGCCTGCCATGAATGTTGATCAGACGGACGACCGCCTCTATCGGGTGCGGCACTCGGCCGCGCACGTGCTGGCCACGGCGATGCTGGACCTGTTTCCGGATGCCCAGATGGGGATCGGACCGCCGACCGACGACGGCTTCTACTACGACTTCGAGTTGCCGCGGGCGCTGACGCCGGACGACCTGAAGGCGCTGCAGAAGCTGATGCTGAAGCACAAGAAGGCGAACTATCCGTTCGAGTACTCCGAGCACGACCGCGAGGCGGCGCTGGCGTACTTCGAGGAGACGAATCAGCCGTTCAAGGTGGAGCTGATCAACGACCTGCCGGACGACGAGACGATCAGCTACTACACGTCCGGACCCTTCGTGGACCTCTGCCGGGGTCCGCACGTGGACAGCACGGGCGAGATCGGGGTGTTCAAGCTGCTGTCGATCGCCGGCGCGTACTGGCGCGGCGACGAGAACCGGGCGCAGCTGCAGCGGGTGTACGGCACGGCGTTCGAAACGAAAGACGAGTTGAACGCGCACCTGGCACGCCTGGAAGAGGCGAAGCGCCGCGACCACCGCACGCTGGCGCGCGACCTGGACCTGTTTTCGATTAATCCGGCGATCGGCGCCGGGCTGGTGCTGTGGCATGCCAAGGGGTCGCTGCTGCGCGAGTTGCTGGAGACGTTCTGGCGGGAGGAACACCGGCGGCGCGGGTACGACATGGTCTATTCGCCGCACATCGGGCGGCGGGAGCTGTGGGAGACGAGCGGGCACACGCAGTGGTTTTCCGAGGGGCTGTTCCCGGAGATGGAACTGGAGCACCAGACGTTCATCAACAAGCCGATGAACTGCCCGTTTCACGTCAAGATCTTCGACTCGCAGACGCGCAGCTACCGCGATCTGCCGGTTCGCTACGGGGAGCTGGGGACGGTCTACCGCTTCGAGCGCTCGGGCACGCTGCATGGGGCGCTGCGGGTGCGAGGGCTGACACAGGACGACGCTCACATCTTCTGCCGACGCGACCAGTTCACGGACGAGGTGGCCGGGGCGCTCGACCTGGCCAAATTCATCTACGAGACGTTTGGCTTCAGCGAGTACATCGTGGAACTGAGCGTGCGCGACGCTTCGGGCTCGGCGAAGTACGCCGGCGGCGACGACCTGTGGGAGCTGGCCGAGCAAGGGCTGGTGGAGGCCCTGGAGCGGCACGAGCTGGCGTATACGCGCGTCGAGGGCGAAGCCGCGTTCTACGGGCCCAAGATCGACATCCAGGTGGCGGACGCCATTGGGCGCCGCTGGCAGCTCACGACCGTGCAGGTGGACTTCAACCTGCCGGAACGCTTCGACATCACCTACGAGGACGCCGACGGCACCCGCCAGAGGCCGGTAATGGTGCATCGAGCGATCTTCGGGGCCATGGAGCGCTTCGTGGCGGTGCTGATCGAGCACTTTGCAGGCGCCTTCCCCGTCTGGCTGTCGCCGGTGCAGGTGGCCGTGATCCCGATTGCGGACCGCCACGCCGACTACTGCGAGTCCGTCGCCGAACGCCTGCGAGAGGCGGGGCTGCGGGTGCAGGTGGACGCGCGGGCCGAGCGGATGAACCGGAAGATCCGGGACGCGCAGCTGCAGAAGACGCCGTACATGCTGATTGCGGGTGACCGCGACATCAAGGCCGGGAAGGTCTCGGTTCGGCTGCGGACCGAGGAGGATCTGGGAGCCATGACGGTCGACGAGCTGCTGGAGGCCGTGCTGCCCGTGGTCGAGTCGCGCGCGCCGCACGGCCTGGGGCTGGGGAGTGCGAGCGCCGCTGATGGCTGATTCATGATCGGAGCAATAACCGCGTCGCTAGGATTGCGGTGAGCCCACGTGACCCGGAGGACGTCATCAATGCCGCCCGTCAGCTACGACTTCAGCGATTCGTCGGTCCTCATCACCGGCGGCACGCAGGGTATTGGGTTGGCGGTGGCGGAAGCCTTTGCGCGGGCCGGGGCCAGCGTGGCCATTTGCGCCCGGACCGAACCGGACGTGGTGGAGGCCGTGGCGGCACTGGAGGAGCTGGGTTCGGGGGCGGTCTACGGAACCACGGCGGACCTGGCCGAGCCGGACGACGTGGGTCGCCTGTTCGACGACGTAGTCGAAAACCTCGGCGCTCCGGACATCCTGGTGAACAACGCCGCGGCACAGGGCAACTTCCCGTTCCCCGAGATGGACCTGGAGCGCTGGCGCTGGATGTCGCAGGTCAACCTGGAGGCGCCGTTCGAGCTGTCGCGGCGTTTCGTGCTGGGGCGCGACGAGCCGGGCGGGGCCATTGTCAACGTGGTGACCAACCAGGTCATTCGCCACGCCAGGGGGCGCGTGGGCTATGGGTCCAGCAAAGTGGGCCTGGTGGGGCTCACGCGCACCATGGCGCTGGAACTGGCGCATCGAGGCATCCGGGTGAACGCCATCGCGCCGGGGTTCGTGGACGTGCCGCGCATTTATCGCGAGTTTGACGACGTGGAGGATCGCCTGGCGGCGATGCCGTCGGGGCGTTTCGTCACGCCGGACGAGGTGGCGCAGGCGATCCTGTTCCTGTCGTCGGAGGCGGCGTCGGCGATTAGCGGGGTGGTGCTGCCGGTGGACGGCGGGCACGCGCTGGACGGCACCTGGGTCCGCGATTGACGCTGCTCTGCACCTCTGTCACGGGCAGGGTGCCTGAATGAATCTGGTCGTAGCCAACGACGACGGGATCGAAGTGCCGGGCATCTGGGCGCTGGCGCGTGAGTTGTCCAAGCTTGGACAAGTGGCGGTGTACGCACCGACTCGAAACTTCAGCGGAGCGGGGATGTCCATCAGGCTGGAGCGGGAAGCCCGGCTATGTCGCGCCGCGCCGCCGCCGGGCGTCGACCCGGACATCCCGGCGTTCACGCTGGAAGCGCCGCCGGCCTCGATGGCGGCTGTTGGCACCGTGCACGCCTTTGGCGGGAAGGTGGACGCGCTGGTCTCGGGCATTAACCCCGGATGGAATCCCGGCGAAGAGCCGTACAAGGTGTCAGGCACCGCCGGTGCGGCCCAGGTGGCGGTCGAGCGCGGTTTGCTTGGCGTGGCGGTTTCGGCGGAATACTTCGCCGCCGCCAGGCAATTCGGGGAAATCGCGGTGGCGACCCGGCGACTGCTTGGGGCCATTCGCGCCGGGTTCGATCCGCTGCCCAACGTGCTGGTGAACGTGAACGTGCCGGAGGACTTTCGCAAGGACACGCCGGTGCGGCTGACCACGCCGAGCCTGAATACGATGTTCAGCGAATTCAGGCTGAAGGAGTGCCAGGCCGACGAGCATGGCGTGGACCTGAGCTTCGAGCTCGGCAGCTATTTCGACCGTGAGCCGACACCGGGCGACGAAATGCACGCGCTGGCGGAGGGCGCGGTGTCGATCGCGGTGACGGGGCAGCGTCCCGGCGAGGTGTTGATGGACGATCCGTGGCCGGATGTCGTCCGAGAATTCAGGGCCTGAGCGGCCGCCAGCGGGAGATGCGAATCCAATGAGCGTTCAATCCGACCTGGAAGACCTGAAGGCCCGCTTGCGCGAGGCGCGTGATATCTCGTCGTCGGCGGCGGTCCTCTATTGGGACCAGTCCACCTACATGCCCACGGGCGGCGCGGCGGGGCGCGGGCGGCAACTGGCGGTGCTGAGCCGGCTGGCGCATGAGAGTGCGACGGATCCGGAAAACGGGCGGTTGCTGGACCGGCTCACGCCGTACGCCGAGTCCCTGGCGCCGGAGCACGACGACGCCGCGCTGATTCGAGTGGCACGCCACGACTACGAGCGCGTGACGCGCGTGCCCGCCGAGTACAGCGAGCGCGCGGCTAAACACGCCTCCGCAACGTACGCGGCGTGGGTGGAGGCGCGGCCGAAGAATGACTTCGCGACGATGCGCCCGATGCTGGAGACGACGCTGGACCTCAGCCGTGAGTACGCCGGCTTCTTTCCGGGCTACGAGCACATTGCCGATCCATTGATCGACGACGCGGACGAGGGCATGACCGTGGCCCGCATCCGGCCGGTGTTCGACGAACTGCGGGCGGGGCTGACGCCGCTGGTGGCGCGGATTGCGGCCGCCGACCAGGTGGACGATGGGCCGGTGCGCAAACACTTTCCGCAGGCGCAGCAGTCGAGGTTCGCGGAGAAGGTGATCCGGTCAATTGGGTTCGACTACGAGCGTGGGCGGCTGGACCCGACGGCGCATCCGTTCATGACGCGCTTCGGTCATGGGGATACGCGGATCACGACACGCACGAACGAAGACTTCCTGGCCGAACAGCTCTTCAGCACCATCCACGAAGCCGGACACGCGCTGTACGAGCAGGGCACGCGGGCCGAGGACGACGGTCTGCCGCTCGGCAGCGGCACGTCGGCCGGCGTTCACGAAAGCCAGTCGCGGCTCTGGGAGAACATCGTGGGCCGCAGCCTGGGGTTCTGGTCGCACTGGTATCCAACGCTGCAAGAAGAGTTTCCGGAGCAGCTGGGGAGCGTGGACCTGCGGGACTTCTACGCGGCGGTGAACCGGGTGGAACCGTCGCTGATCCGGACCGACGCGGACGAGGTGACCTACAACCTGCACGTGATGATCCGGTTCGACCTGGAGTTGCAACTGCTGGCAGGCGAACTGGCGGTGGCCGACCTGCCGGAAGCCTGGCACGCGCGCTACCAGTCGGACCTGGGCGTACGCGCGCCCGACGACCGCGACGGCGTGCTGCAGGACGTGCACTGGTACGCCGGGAGCATCGGCGGGGCGTTCCAGTGCTACACGTTGGGGAACATCATCGGGGCGCAGCTGTATGAGGCGGCGCTGCGCGATGAGCCGGGAATCCCTGATCAGATCGCGAGCGGTGATACGTCGTCACTGCTGGAGTGGATGTCGACCCACGTGTACCGGGTGGGGCGTCGACTGACGCCGGATCAGTTGATCGAGCGGGTCTGCGGTGGGCCGCTGGACGCGCAACCATTGCTGCGGCGGCTGACGGCGAAGTTCGAGGACTTGTACGCGCTCTGAACCGGGAAGTCGGGCTGGGAAGTCCGTGAGGGTGGCGTGAACGAGGACGGACCGCGCGCTCCTCGGGCTGACGAATTCGATGAACTCGTGGCCCAGGTCAATCGGGTCATGCGCGAGGAGGTGGGCGCCGCTCCCACGTACGGCGAGGAGTGGCCGCGGATCTACCGCCTGGACAACCTGGAGAACTTGCGAATACTCCGCGTGGACGGGCGGATCGTGTCGTCGGCGGCCATCTATCCGCATGAGGTCCGATTTGGCGATGCACGGCTGCGGGTAGCTGGGATTACCGGGGTTGCGACCGATTCGGCCTACCGGCGGCGGGGCTTTGCGACGCGGGTGATGCAGGCCTGTATCGAGCGCATGGGAGAGCTTGGGTGTCACCTGAGCCTGTTGGGATCCGGCGTGCCGAGCTGGTACCGGAAGCTGGGCTGGGAATACGCCGGTCTGGAGCGCAAGTACCAGTTCAGCCGGGGCAACCGGCACCTGCTGCCGACGGATGCGGACCTGGAGATTCGAACGGTTGAGGAAGGCGAATTCGAGAGGCTGGCAGTGATCCACGCGGCTCGGTCGCTGGGCGGTGTGCGGTCGGTGGATTTGCTGCGGTCGATGTGGTCGCCGAAGCCCGGGGCGGCGGTGTGGGTTGCGCTTCGTAGTGGGGAAGTCGGCGCGTACGTGCGGGTGCGCGGAACGTCGGTGACGGAGTACGGGGGACCCGCGGAGCTTGTGCTGCCGATGCTGGCGTGTCTGCTGGAGTCGTGGGATGACCCGGCGGTTCCGACCTCCACGCGCTCGATCGAGGAGCGGCAGGTGAACACCAAGCCGACAGTGCACGCCAGCCTGGATGCGCCGTGGCGGCCCGACGACGTGACCGAGGCGCTGGACGCGCTGGGCATCCTGCGGTCAGCGGGTTACGTGCGGATGATTCGGATCGAGGATCCGCAGGGGCTGCTGCGCGCGTACGGGCGTACCGATCTGAGCGCGCGGGCCGACGGCGACCGGATCGTGGTGGAGACGGGAGACCGAACGCTGCGGCTGAGCCGAACCGATGCCGTGAAGCTGTTCTTTGGACCCGAGCGGCCGGTGCAGCCGGATGTGGATGGGTTGCCGTTTGAGTTTCACGTGTGGTTGGCCGACCGGGTGTGAGTTAGCTAGCAGACGCTCGAATCGCCATCGAGCGCGCCGCGGTAGCCGCCAGATCCGCTCGCCTCCGGTTGACAGCCCACCCCACACCGGCACGATTGACCCAGTCCGCGCCCCGGAGCACTGCACGCCCATGTCTTACAGCCTCGCCGCCCTCACCATTCCTTACGCCCGCGACGGCCTTTCCCGCCGGCGCGCTTACGCGGGCATTGCCCGCGCCGGCTTCAGCCACGTCGGGCTCTACGACCGGCACGATGAGGGTCCCGTCTGGCCGGAAGGCGCCGACGCGGCGGCAGCACGAGCCGCGGTGCAACCGGTCCTCGACGCCGGCCTCCAGGTCGACCACAAGTCCCACGGGGGCGTGACGTCGGACTCGGGCGAACCCGAACGCTTTCTCAAGGCCATCGAGCTGGCGGCCGAAGCCGGCGTCCCCGCCCTCGTCTGCTGGGGTCCCTACGAATACCCGTCCGACGGCTTCCCTGACAGCCCCAAGTCCGGCCCCGCCTGGCAGGCCGAGGTGGACGGTTTCTATGCCGCCTTCGAGCCCGGCGTCCGCGCCGCGGAGGATGCCGGAGTCCTGCTCCTCCCCAAGCCGCACACCGGCGTCGGCAAGCACGGCGCGGCCCTGCGCGAGCTGCACGACCGCTTCAACTCGCCCGCCGTTGGCGTCTGCTACGACACCGGCAACGTCCACTACTACGAGGGCCTGGACCCCGTCGAGGACATCGCCCCCGTCGCCGGCCTTTGCCGCCAGCTCATCATGAAAGACCACGTCGGCCCCCGCGGCGCCCCCGTCTTCCGCACCCCCGGCGACGGTGACATCGACCACCAGGCCGTGCTCAGCAAGCTCGCTGCCGCCGGTTTCAACGGCACCCTGACCAACGAACGCGTCGACGTCTCCGGCGCGGACGCCATCGATGTCGAACTCGGACGCGCCCGCCGTCATATGCTGGCGGTGGCCGCCGCCGCGTTTGGGGAGTCCTCCGGTGCCTGAGACCGTCGGCGTGGGCATGCTCGGCTACGGCTTCATGGCCGCCGCCCACCTGTCCGGCCTCAGCCAGGTCCCCAACGCCCGCGTCACCGCCATCGCCGGACCCAACCAGGAGCGCGCCTCCGCCGTCGCCGCCGACCACGGCGTCCCATCGGTCTATCCCGACGAGCACGCCCTCCTGGCCGACCCATCTGTCGACGCCGTCGTCATCACCTCGCCCGACGATCAGCACTACGCGCAGACCATGGCCTGCATCGAGGCCGGCAAGCACGTATTCGTCGAGAAGCCCATCTCGCTCGACGCCATGCAGGCCCGCGAGATGTACATGGCCGCCATGTCCGCCGGCGTCCGCACCGGCGTCGGCTTCACCCTGCGCTGGAATCCCCTGATCGAGCGCATTTCCGCCATGGTCCAGGCCGGCGAACTGGGCCAGCTGGTGAGCGTCCACTGCCAGCGTTTCAATCGACGCTTGCTGGGCGATGTCCCCGTCATGGAGTGGCGATACGACCCGAGCCGTGGTCGCAGCGGTGTCCTGGGCGACCTTGGCAGCCACATGATTGACCTGGCGCAATTCCTGGCGGGCCCGATAACCGCCGTGGCCGCCGACCTGAACACCGTCAGGCCGCACGCCCTGGATCCCGAGACCGGCGCCGAGGTACCGCTCACGCTGGATGACGATGCAGTGCTCAGCGTCCGCTTCGCCAGCGGCGCCCACGGCACGATCTCCACCAGCCGCGTCGGCGCCGTCGACTCGCACCTGCCGCTGGGTCGCAGCAGCTTCCTGATCAACGGCACTGAGGCCGGTGTCCTGACCGACTGCGTCCTGCAGGCCACGATCAACCGGGTGGGCCGGGAGCCCGAATTGGTCGACCCGGGCCTGCCGCTGGACGACGCCGACCACGCCGGCATCCTGGCCTTCTTCGGCGAGCGCATGATGCGCGGCTTTGTGGACTCGATCCGCGAGAACCGCGACGTCCCTCCAACGCTCATGGACGGCCTGCGAACCCAGGAAGTCATCGACTGCGCCCTCGAAGCCGCCGAGACTCGCCGCTGGGTTGACGTACCCCCGACCCATGGCTGACACCGGCGCCTTCGCCGAGTTGCGGGAGGCCATCCCGGCCATCCGCCACTACCGCTGCCTCAACTCCGGCGGTGTGGCTCCGACCCCGCAGGCCACCCTCGATCTCCAGCAATCCTGGTACGGCCGCGAAGCGGTCATGACCACTACCAACCACGACCTGCGCGAGATCTACAACGGGGAAATGGCTGCCCTGCGCGGCGAGGTCGCCGCCATGCTCAACGCCGACTCGGACGAGATCGCACTCATCCGCGCCGTCTCCGAGGCCGTCTCCTTCGTCGCCGCCGCCCTTGATTTACAGCGCGGCGACCGCGTCATCCTCACCGCCGCCGAGCACCCCAGCGGCTACCTGGCGTGGCTGACGCTGCGCAACCGTCTTGGCCTGGAGATCGTGGCCATCGAAGCCGACGGCGATGACGAGACATTCGTACGCGACGTTGAAGCGGCGATGACCCCCAACACCCGAGCGTTCTGCCTGAGCCACGTCACCACGGAACGCGGCATTGTCTTGCCGGTCGACAGGGTTTCGGCGCTGGCACGCGAGCGCGGCGTGGTCACCGTGGTGGACGCCGCCCAGTCCTTCGGCGCACGCCCTACCGACATGCAGCAGCTTGGCTGCGACGTGTACACCTTCCCCGCCTTCAAGTGGAGCATGGGCCCCTACGGCGTCGGCGCCATGTACGTTCGGCGCGACGCCCAGGAGCGCCTGCATCCATGGGGCAGCGGCGCCGGCGCGGTGTCGCAGTCAAGTTTCCCTCCAGGCGAGGCCCATCTGCACGAGAACGCCCAGCGCTACGAATTCGGCGCCCGCCCCTACGCCCTTTTGGCCGCCTGGCGTGCCTCGATCAAGACTCTGAGCGACCTGGGACTGGAAGCCATCCAGCAGCGGGGCGCGGAGTTGGCGGCTGAAGCCCGGGCCGTCTTCAGCGACTTTCCGGGCGCCAGCATTCGCACCCCCGAGCAAGGCGACGCGCGTTCAGGCATCTTCACGGTTGGCCTGGAAGGCGCCGACGGCATGGCCCTGGCCGACCACTGCCTCCACGCCCACCGCATCCTCTGCCGCGCCGCCGACGGCTACTCCGCCGTCCGCCTGTCCTTCCACGCCTTCAACAACACGTCGGACATCGAAGCCGCCGCCCAGGCCTTTGAGGACTTCCCTACCTAGACCCCTCGAATCTGTTCCAGGCTGCGCACCATGGCGATCGCTGCCAGGGCGGCGTCGCCGCCGCGGTTGCCGAATTTGCCGCCGCAGCGGTTGATGGCCTGCTCCACCGTCTCCGCCGTCACGATTCCGTAGATCACCGGCGTCCCGCCGGTCAGCGCCACCTGCGCGATTCCCCGTGCCGACTCCTGCGCCACATGGTCGTAATGCGTGGTCTCGCCGCGGATGATGCAACCCAGGCAGATCACGACGTCGGGCTCTTCGGCAGCGATCAGGTCGCGCGCCGCCACCGGTAGCTCGAACGATCCCGGTACCCAGGCAATCGTCTGGTCCCCTTCAGCCACGCCATGTCGGCGCAGCTCGCGTTGACAGGCCTCCAGCAGGTGCCCCACGAAGAACTCGTTGAAGCGGGCCGCCGCGATGCCCACGCGCAGTCCTCTGCCGTCGAGCGGCGGATCGATCACTCGCGCTCCGTTTTCTTGTTCGCTCATAGCTCGTGCCCCATTCGTGCGCGCTTGGTCTCCAGATAGCGGCGGTTATGCGCGCCCGCCTCAACCGCCAGCGCCAACTGCTCCAAAACTTTCAGTCCGTAGGCGCGGAAGCCCGCGGTTTTCTTGGGGTTGTTGGTGAGCAGGCGCAGGTCGGTGATGCCGAGCTCGCGCAGAATCTGCGCGCCCACGCCGTAGTCACGCAGGTCGGCGGCGAATCCCAGGTGACGATTGGCATCCACCGTGTCCAGCCCCCGATCTTGCAATTCGTAGGCCCGGAGCTTGTTAGCCAGACCTATGCCCCGGCCTTCCTGCCGCATGTACAGCACTACGCCACGGCCCTCGTCGGCAATCCGCGACAGGGCCGCGTCCAACTGGTCGCCGCAGTCGCATCGCATGGAGCCAAACACGTCCCCGGTCAGGCACTCCGAGTGAACTCGAACGAGCGGCGGCGAGTCTCCGGCTAGATCACCCAGGGTCAGGGCCACGTGGTCTTCGCCGGTTGTCGTGTCGTGAAACGCCACGGCCTGGAAGGCCCCGTGCGCGGTTGGCAGATCGGCGGCAGCAACCTGATACACCACGCGTTCACTCGCGCGCCGGTAATGGACGATCTGGCTAATCCGTACCACCGGGATTGCCGGCGCGCCTGAATCGGCGGGAAGCCAGGGCTCAGTGAAGGCTGCGGGGGGCGGCGTGTCGACGTGCGTCAACACGGCCACGGGCTCGAACCCTGCCAGTACGGCCAGGTCGACCGCCGCCTCGGTGTGACCCAATCGTCGCAGCACGCCGCCTTCGCGGGCCCGAATCGGGGTAACCGGACCGGGCGAGCGGAAGTCGGCACCATTCCGATCGGACGCCAGGGCCCGGACTACGGCGACTTTCGACGCGTTGTCTGACTCCGCGGAAGTACCTGCCAGTCCCACGGAGATAGCCAGCGCCGGGCGTCGCGCGAGCGGGTCGCCGGAATCCGGCGGCTGCGCGGACAGCCCAAGCTCGTCGAGTCGCAGCGTGGTGGCGGGTGCGTAGATCTCGCCGTTGCCCAGAGCTTGCAGGTGTCGCAGCGTGTCTGCTCGCAGGTTCTCGCCGGCCGCGACAAGGTCAAGGTCCGGCTGCGCCAGGCCGTCGTCGACGACCGCCACGATGCCGCCGCCGCGGATGCGGGCAATTGCCGTAGCCAGCGCGTCGTGGTTCATCGCGTCGCGTCCAGCCTGTAGCCGGCCGCGCGCAGTTGTGCGATTGAAGGACCGCCTACGCCCTCAGGCTGCGGCAGGTGTCCGTACTTGGCCAGGACGTCGGCTTCCAGGTTGGCCCGATAACCGACGGGCGCCGGGCCCAGCGTGACCGATCGGATGGTGTGTGGAATTAGGGCGACCGCGAATGTCGCGTCACGCGGCTCAACAACGGTCAGGCTGACGCCGTCGAGGGCAACGAAGCCCTTGGAGACGATGTACCGCGTGAGGTCCGGTGGGAAGGCAAAGCGAACGACTTCCGAGTCGCCGTCGGGCCGTCGCTCGATCAATTCGGCGGTCGCGTCCACGTGGCCCTGCACGTAGTGCCCGCCCATGCGGTCGCCGTAGGCGAGCGGGCGTTCCAGGTTGACGAGACTGTCGACGGCGAGCTGACCGAGGTTGGTCAGTCGCAAGGTCTCCGGGACGGCCTCTACCGAGACCTCGTTGTCAGCCACGCTGACGGCCGTCAGGCAGGCGCCGTTGACCGCGATGGAGTCGCCAACGCGGACACCGTCTGCGCAGACGTCCGATTGAAGCGTGAACCGCCGCAGGCCCTCGGCGTCCTCTACCCGATCCACGCGTCCGAGGTCCTCCACGATACCGGTGAACATCTCAGTCCACCGCCGGTCCGTAGCGGCGCAGATCGCCCTCGATCAGGGTGTCTTCGCCGACTCTGCTGATTCGCGGACGATCCAGCAGCCTTGCCGTTAGCGCGTCCACATCAGCAGACGCCGCGAGGCCATCGCCCATGGTCCAGGGCGCAACAAAGACCGCAACGCTGTCGACAGCGCCAGTGGCCAGGAACGCACCGGTAAGGGTTGGTCCTGCCTCGAGCAGCACGCTCGAGAGACGAAGCTCGCCAAGGGCCTCCAATGCCGCATCGATATCGATGCGGTTGGCGGCGGTAGGCGTGCAGATCAGCACCTCAGCACCGGCTTCTTTGAGTTGGCCGACGCGCAGGGATGGCGCGGCTGCTGTGGTCAGTATGAGCGAGCGTCCGTCGTGGCCAACGACTCGAGACGACGGCGGGGTGCGCGCCTGTGAGTCAAGGACCACGCGCAGCGGTTGCCGGCCGTCGACAGGTGGCGGACGCACGGTGAGGCGGGAGTCGTCGACCAGAATCGAATCGACTCCGGTGATGATTGCGTCCGCCGCGTCACGCATTGCGTGGACACGACGCCAGGCGGCATCGCCGGTTATGCGTCCACCGCCCGAGGGCTGGGCGACCTTGCCGTCCGCTGTCACGGCCCACTTGGCGGAGACATGGGGACGGCCGGTTTCGGTGAGCTTGAAGTGTCCCTGCGCGAGATCGCTGGCCGCGCGTGCACCGACGCCGGTCACGACTTGTACCCCCTGGCCGCGCAGGTAGTCGAAGCCGCCGCCACGGACTCCGGGGTTGGTGTCCGGTATCGCCGCGACTACGCGGCTAATGCCAGCCCGCAAGATTGCCTCTGTGCAAGGGGGTGTATGCCCGTAGTGATTGCAGGGTTCCAGCGTGACGGCCAGCGTGGCGCCCCGCGCGTGGGAACCGGCGGCGCGCAGGGCCATGACCTCCGCGTGATCGCCTCCGGCTGGTTGGGTGGCGCCTTCGCCGAGGACGGTCCCATCGTCGCCGACAACCACGGCGCCAACCGGCGGATTGGGATGCGTGCGGCCCCTCGCCCGACGCGCCATATCCAGGGCACGAGCCATGGCGGACTCGTGTCTCACTGCCGCGTCGGCGCTATGGCGTTCGCTCAGGGCAGTCGTCAGGTCGCGGGCCCTCAGCGCGTTAAACCGCCGGGGCGTAGGCGTGCACGCGTCGCACGCCCACGGCGCCTTCTCCCTTCCGGACTGTACCGTCGGCTCCGGACTTGCACCGGATCAGCCGGTGTTGGCCGGCTCGCGGGCTTGGCGCTGGGCCTTACCGCCGGTCGGGAATTGCCCGGCGCTGGCGCCGGGATCACCCTGCCCCGAAGGCACGTGTGTGCGTGGGTCAAGCATACGCCCGTGGGCAGCGGCGTCCAATTGCGGCCGTATGCTCCAAGATGGGACTGCTGATCGTGGGCCGGAGCGTGGCGCGATGGTGACGGATCGACACCTCGTGATCGGCCTGACCGGCAACCTGGGCGCCGGCAAGTCGACCGTCGGACGAATAGCGGGTGACCTGGGCGCGCGTGTCATCGATTCGGATCAGACGGTGCGCGACCTGCTGACGAAGGAATCCGAGCTCGCGTCGAGCATCCAGGGTGCCTTTGGCACCGAGGTGATGCTGGACGGTCGGCCCGATCGGGCGGCTCTGGCGCGGATCGTATTCGAGGATCCGGGCGAACTCGCTCGCTTGGAGAAGATCCTCTACCCAAGGGTCGGCGAGCGTACGGCCGAACTGATTGCCGAACCGACCAGCGCGCCGGCGACGGTCATCGAAGCAATCAAGATTGTCGAAGGGCCGAACGTCGATCGGCTGCACGCGCTATGGCTTGTTGTGGCGCCGCCCGATGTTCAGATTAAGCGCGCGACGGCGACGGGCCGAATCAGTGCTGCCGAGGCCCGCCGACGACTGGCTGTGCAATCCAGCCCCGACGACAAGGAACGCCTGTTCAGGGCGCGACGTCCCGGTCTTCCGGTGTGGCGTATTCACAACAGCACCGATCTTCAGGCCCTACAACGGCGAGTCGCCGCCGTCTGGCGTGAAACGCTGGCGTACGGAGACGGCCCGACGCCCTAGATTCCGCCTGAGCGACCGCGCATGGCGGTCAGGTCGTTCGGCTCAGGCGCAGAGCTCGTGGCTGTTGTCCCAGCGGTGGGCGCGAATTGGCTCCGGGCTGTCCATGAGGCGGTTCATCGTGTCGACCCAGGACTGTTCCCAGGCCGCCGCGTCACGCAATTCCGTCTCGGGGTTCGCGCGGCTGCGCGCCACCCAGCTTGGGAAGTAGGTGCGGCCGGTCGACTGGCCCGTGGGGTTGTACCTGAGGTCAAAGCTCCATCGGACATCGTCGCTGTGATTGGTCAGCGATGCGTGCATGCAGCGCTTGTGCATCAGCAGCACGTCGCCAGGCGACATCGGTAGCGGCGTGGCGCGTTCCTTGGGAATCAACTGGTTCGGAATGGTGGTGGCCCTGAGCCCTCGCTCGTTGGCCATCGTGCAGTGCACTTGCAGGCCGTCCTTGTAGCTTCCGGGCACGACCATCAGGCAGCCGTTGCGCTCGGTGGCTTCGGTTAGCGGTAACCAAACCGTGAGCATTTCGGTGTCGTCGGCCTCCTCGTGGACCACGCCGTTGTCCTGGTGCCAGCCGGTGGTCGTGACCAGCCCGGTTCCCTCGTTCTTCGTGACATAGCGTTCCGGCGGTTTGATCCGCACGTGCTGGACCGGGTTTGAAGTTATCTCCGGCCCGATAAGGGACTCGACGGCATCCAGCAAGCGCGCGTTGCGCAACAGGGCAAAGACGGCTGGCCCAAAGTGGTACCGGGTGTCCGGATTCAGCGAGGCGGTGTTGATGGGAATCGTGATGTCGAACGGCTGCGGGTCCAGCAGCCCGGCCTCTTGGGTGATGGCGATGGTGCGCCGCTCGAAGGGCAGCTCGGCATAGGTGCTGGAGATCTCGCCATCACGAAACATCCGCTCCGCTTCACGGTCGAGAATCTCGGCGTACTCGTCCATGACCGGCTGCAGGTCTTCTTCGGGGGACAAGATGCCGCGGGCGATGACGTAGCCATCGCGGTCAAAGTCGGCCAGTTGTTGGGCTGTGAGGTGCATAGTGGTATGTCGGAGTCGAAGTTCTTGGAAGTCTAGCCCAAACCGACGCAGCAGTTTCGGCTTTGGCCTGGCTCTTTTCGGTTTTTCTTGACTACGTTCGGCTCAGCGCTACCAGCAGGATGGCTGCGGCGAATCCGCTGATGCCGACGGCAATTGCCAGGGCGCTGCTGGCCACGATCACGCCGGTGGACTGGCCACGCTGTCCGCTCGGATTCGGCGACTTCAGAGCCAGGAAGGCGGCCAGCGCGACGATTGCAGCAATGAGAATGGCGCCGGCGGCTCGTACGTTCTCGATCAGAAAGAACGACCCGGCCAGCACTACTCCGAACGCCAGTGCGCTGGCAGCCAGGGTTCGGCGCCAGTGGCCTTCCCGAAACATGCGGGCGAGCTTACGCCAGCCGGGATCGGCTGTTGGCTCGCTTCGGTTGCCGTGCGGGGTGCAGCGTGTCACCGTAGGCGCACGACCGCTCGGAAACGTGTGCGCGGAAGGACGAACGACGTGACTGGCGCCGATGCCCTGGTCCAGATTCTCAAAGCCGAAGGCGTGAAGCAGGTGTTCTGCTTTCCCTACACCCCAGTCATGGAAGCCATGGCCCGTGCCGATCTCCGCATCCTGCTGGCCCGGCAGGAACGGGTGGCCGGCAACATGGCCGACGGTGTTTCCCGTTCGACGAACGGACGCGAGATTGGCACCTGGACCGTGCAGCAATCGGCCGGCGTGGAGAACGCCTTTGCCGCAATCGCGCACTCCTACACCGACTCCACGCCGGTGCTGTTCGTGCCCGGACATCCCGGCATGCCGAAGACCAGCGTCCCCCCGGCCTTTGAGGGCGTGCGCAACTACCAGGCCACCATTCGCCACGGGGCGGTTGTGGGCTCGGCAGCCGAGGTTCCGCAGCGAGCGCGCATGGCCTTCACCGCCCTGCGATCAGGCCGGCCCGGTCCCGTGATGCTGGAAATGCCGGTGGAGGTCTGCGCGGAAGAGTTCGCCGGACCGCTGGACTACACGCCGATTCGACCAGCCCGCTCGGCCGCCGACAGCGGCGCGGTATCCGAAGCCGCTGATCTGCTGCTACGAGCCGGATCCGTCCTTATCTGGGCCGGTCAAGGTGTGCTGTACGCGGAGGCCTCGGCTGAATTGCAGGAGGTTGCCGAGTTGCTGGGCGCCCCGGTCATGAGCACCCTGCAGGGGAAGAGCGCCATCTCCGAGAAGCACGAACTCTCCGCCGGCGTCGGCGCGTACGTGCGCACAGCGATGGCTGCGCACTACCTGGAGACGGCGGACACGGTGCTGGTGGTCGGCTCAAGCCTCAGCCGCATGTCGTTCACGCCGGATCTGCCCGAGGGCAAGACCATCATTCATGCCACCAACGACTCGGTCGACCTGAACAAGAGCTACGAGACGGCCGTGCCCATCCTGGCCGACGCCAAGCTGTTCCTGCGCCAGCTGGCCGACGAGCTGCGCAAGCGGGTTGGCGACGGTCGCGAAGCCCAACGCCAGCAGACGGCGGCGGACATTGCCACCATGAAGCGCAACTGGTTCGCGGACTACGAAGCGCACTTCAACGACGAGTCCGAGCCGATCAACGCCTACCGCATGCTGCGGGAACTCTGGAGCGTGTTGGATCCGGACACGACCATGCTGACGCACGAGTCCGGCGCATCGCGTGACATCCAAAGCGTGTTCTACCAGTCCACCGTTCCCCGCAGCTATCTCGGCTGGGGGCAGTCGTCCCAGCTTGGGTTCTCGATCGGCCTGGCGATGGGCGCGAAGATGGCCAACCCGGACAAGACGGTCGTCAATGTCATGGGCGACGGGGCCGTGGGGATGACCGGCATGGACTGGGAAACGGCGGCGCGCGAAAACCTGCCGATCCTCAGCGTCATCAAGCACGACGCGATCTTCAGCGGATACGACAAGAACATTCCGGAGTCGATCGAGAAGTTCGGCGCGTCCACGCTGCACGGCGACTACGCCGGCGTAGCCGCGGCGCTGGGATGCCACGCGGAGTCGGTGTCCGCCCTCGGCGACCTGCGACCAGCGCTCAAGCGTGCCCTGCGTGCCGTGAACGAGGGACAGCCCGCCGTGGTGGATGTGAGCACCGCCGAGACGCGCGAACTGTCGATGGCGCCGGAGGCACGGCTCTACGACAGGTAGGCCGCGAGCGGGCTAGATCCGAGATTCCCGCGGCCCGGCCGGGCCGTCGGGCTGCGGGTGCAGCTTGTGTGCGTCGCGCACCTCTCGGCCCCCTACACTGCCGACGCCGTGCACGCCGCCGTGCCGCCCTGGAGGGTCGCAATGCCCGAAGTCACCGTAGTCGCCACCATCTACCCGAAGCCGGGCCACACCGACGCGCTGATCCGCAAGATGCAGGACAACGTGCGTAACGTGCACGAGGAGGACGGTTGCCTGCACTACACATACCACCGGGGCATCGACAATCCCGACGCCCTGGTCGTGATCGAGCGCTGGGAGTCGGAGGAACACCTGGCGGCCCACGCGGCCGCGCCGCACATGAAGGCCTTCAGCGAACTGGCCGCCGAACACCGAGCCGGTCCGTCCGACGTCGTGCGCTACCACATGGTTCCGATCGACGGTCACCCGGACAAGTCGCACTTCTAGGCTGTGGCAACGCCTCTACGCTGGTCGCCGCCGGTTCCCATCAAGACGGGACCGTCATCCCCGCCAGTATCTCGTCGGTGATGAAGCGCCCGAGCCCGAACATCTTGCGGTCCGAGTACCAGAGGACCCGCTCGCCGTTGTGCTCGGTCAGGCTGGCGTACATGGAGAGCCACGGGCGGTAGAACGGCGGCACGCCGACGCCGTCGGTGTCGAAGAGAAACTTCGGCTCACTGAACCAGATGGGCTGGTGCGCCGCGGGCCGGAACTCGCCGACTGAAATGAATTGGGGCCGCCGTGTACGTGTGCTGTCGGTTGGCCCTGCAGCCCCGTGTCCCCAACCATCGTGATTCTGGAGGAACTGCAAGTAACGGCCGTCCCGCAATCGAAAGAGCGGCGTTGGTGACACGGGATTCTCCAGGGGAGATGCCCCGTCGCTGTAACGCAGCATCTCCGTTGGCCGCCACGAGTGGCCGTGGTCGTCGGACACCGTGTACCAGATCTGTCCGTTGCGAGTGCGCATCACCGTGAACAGGCGATCATCGGGCAGCAGCGCGACGGCCGGTTCCTGGCAGAAGGAAAGATCTGCCGGCGCATCCGGATCGGTTGTGATGGGAACCGAAATGAGCTCGTTGCCGTCCGGGAGCCAGGTGATTTGCACGTCTCGAGGCTCGGGCCCTTCGTCGATATTGTCGAAGCGCATGAAGCCGCAGCGGCATTCGCTGTTGAAGATCTTTGCGGTCCCGTCCGGCTTGCGCACCACCAGCGGCCGCCCGGCCGCCAGCGACGACCACTCGGTGTAGCCCACGAGCAAGCGGTCCCGCGCGTCCCGGATCGGCTTCTGCCACACCAGGGCGTTGGTGCCCACGCTCGGGTCGGGGTGGCTGAGGAGGCTTCGCCGATAGGGGATGTCCACGTTGCCCGGCACCCAGCTGCGCCCGTCGTCGTCGGAGTAACTGCAGCGCAGGAAGCTCGTCGTGTAGTTGGTTCCGGCGGCTGTGGCCTTGTTGTAGAAGACGTAGATGCGGCCTGTGCGGCTGATCACCGGAAACCCGAAGCAGGCCACCTGGCCATATTGCGGGCCCGGCGGGTCGAACTGGCCGGGGTCGGTCCAGGTGCGACCGCCGTCCTCGCTGCGCGCGTAGAGCACGGTCTGGTCGGAGGCGTCGGGCCTGGCGCCGTACGTCCAGACGGCCAGAAGATCACCGCCTGGGGTGACATCCACGAGGATGTGATCCACCGCCTCTACAAAGTGCGGCGGCTCTTTGGGCAGGAAGAGGACCAGATCGGGACTTGTGCGGCGCCAATCGTCGCTGAAGCACTCGTAGTCGCCGGCGACCGGCATGGAACGCCCCCCGCATTGCCAGCACCCCGGACGCGCGCCGCCCAGGCAGCGGCAGCCTAAATCGCCGCCCGTTCTCGAGCGAACCGCTTGAACTGAATGCGGCACGCGCAATATGCAGGGACGTAAGCGATCAGGGAGATGGCCGCGGCTGAGATCTACCCCCAGCCCGCGTCGCGCGTTGGTCTGAGCTCGATCGACTAGGGCGCGTGAGCGCCTCCAGCGCCCCCAGTCGTCGGGGTGCACCCAAACCTGATGAGCGAGCATTCGATGTTATTGACAATGAGTGCTTAGGCAACTACTATGGGTCAGGTTGAGATGGAAAGCGATGGGCGAAGGGGCCCGGGACGCGTTGTGGCGGTAGAACCGAAGGAACCGACTGGGCCACTGGGTCTCGTGGCCAGCACTGTCGTCGCTGCCCACGCCAAGTTGGCAGGTGACGTGCTGGCACCCTTCAAGATCGTACCGGTCCAGTGGGCCATCCTTGAGCAGTGCGTCCCCGCCCAGGGCACCACGGCCACGTTGTTGGCGCGAGTCATCCCTATCGACTCCGCATCGATTAGCCGCAACGTGGAACGGCTGGTACGGCTCGGCCTGTTGCAACGGCAACGATTCGAGCGTGACCGGCGCATCGTACGTCTGACTCTCACGGATGACGCCCGAGCCATACTCCCTGAGATCATGCAGCGGATGCAGGTAGTCAACACCACGCTCCTGAAGGGGGTCACGGAGGGAGAACTCGAGGGCTTTCTTCGGACTGTGCGCAAGGTCACGGCCAACGCGGCTCGCTACTCAGAGCTGGCCGATCCCGGCGACTCCGGCTAAGCCAGGTCGAACTTCCTGGAACGCTTTGGCTGGTGCGCCGGCTCTGATAGCGGATCCCGCGTACGTTGAAGAAACAGACGCGGGCGCGTGTCCTGCGCCGAGTGGCGCGACTACCGGCTTCATCCCCACTGACGGGATTCCCAGGCGGAGGTGCATGGGAGTCGAACCCACCTGGAACGCTCACCAGCGCCCCACAACGGTTTTGAAGACCGCGAGGACCACCCGGCCCCGTCCACCTCCGCGTTCACGCTAGCAGGTTTGAAGGGTTCATTCGGGAGGTTGGCGACCCGAGCCTATTCGTCCGCGAACTTGCACAGCCAGGCGAGTGCACCAAGCTCCGGCGAGCGCACCAGCCGGCAACCATCGTGCTCTCATTTCGACGTCGTCCGACTATGGCCGAATGCATGTCGCCACCGACGCTGTTCGTCATCGAATCGTTTGGCAGCGAGAAGTCATCACGTTAGGATGATTCGTGGAGGAATAGTCTTAAGTCGAAGGGTAGGGCACGATGCCAAGAACGATGACGCGTCGCCGTCTGCTTGCCGGAGGCGTGGGTGTAGCCGGTGCCGCCGTACTGGCAGCCTGTGGCGAGACCCAGGTGGTTGAGGTGGAGAAGATCGTTACCCAGGAAGTGATCAAGGAAGTTCCGGTCGAGAAGATTGTGACGCAGACGCAGATCAAGGAAGTCCAGGTCCAGAAGATAGTGACGCAGACGCAAATCAAGGAAGTCCAGGTGGACCGGGTCGTCACCCAGGTCGTCGAGAAGGTCGTTGAGGCGCCACCAGCGGCCCGCACGGTGAAGTTCAATTTTGAGACGGACCATACGTCCGGTCCTCGAGGCAAGTCGACGCAGTGGGCGATTGATCGCTACAACCAGATCAAGCCGAACACGATCGTCAAGTTCATTGCGCAGCCGGATCAATTCACTGAAAAGATCAATATTCAGGCGGTCGCCGGCACTCTTTCCGAGATCAGTCTGCTGAGCGACCGGGTGTTCCAGCAGTGGGTTGACACCGGAACGTGGCTGCAGATCAACGATCTTCTAGCCAAGAACCCTGACTTCACGCCCGACGAGTACCACTTCTCAGGCGAGGTGTACACGGACAACAAAGAACTGCCCGGCCCGCTGCCCTACGACGACACGATGCGAGGGCCGCAGTACGGCATGCCCTACCAGGGCGCTGGAATCGCAGCATTCATCTACAACGTCGATCTCCTGAATGCCGCGGGCGTTCCGGAGCCCACGGATGGCTGGTCGTACGACGACATGCTCGAGGGCGCCATGAAGGTCCGTGATCAGGAGACGGGTGTCTGGGGACTCAACTCCGGCATTCTTGGCATGCAGCACCAGTGTTGGGGCTTTAACGGGCTCCAGAAGTACATCGTGGGTCCGGAGGGGCACCTGGTCCTGGGCAACTTCCAAGGCGCCGGGAGAGAGTCGCTCCAGCGAGCCTATGACTACATCCACACCTACGATGTGCAGTTCAGATCGGAGATGCGGAAGGAGATTGGCGGCGAATACGGCAACCCGTTCAATGCGGGGTTGCAAGGCTTCGACCATGGGCGGGGCCGCAGCACGGGCTTCAACCTGACCCGGATTGGGGATCGGTTCCGCTGGGCACAGGCCCCGAAACCGCGTGGGCCGCACCCAACGTCAACGGGCGACAACGAGTACGTCGATCAGCCGCATATCGTGGCCTCCACGGCCACGATTACAGGCACCGAAGAGCAGGTGGTTGACTTCGCGATCTTCATGGCAGGTCCTGAGGTTCAGGGTCGCAACGGCATTGACCGAGGCTTCTATCCTTGCCGGCGCGGCGTCCAGAACAATCCTGCCGCCGTCGCGCCGCCGCCGGAGCGCATGGAGGAGTTGTATCTGATTTACGAGAAGTGCCTGATGCGGCCGGGCGGCATCTACGTACCCGGATCGCCCTCTGGGCGCGGCGAAGTCGAGGGCATGTGGGTGCGACCGGTTCAGAAGCTGTTTGCCGGCGACATATCGGTCGACGAGACGGTCGAGATCGCCGAAAGAGATGTGAGCGTGCAGATGGCCAAATACAAGGCGGACCTGGATGCGGGTCGCGTGAGTCGATAGCCAGCGTCACACTGCCGTGGCCCCCCCCCCGCAAGAGCAACAGAGGGTGGGGGGGGGGCCGGGGGGCGGGCCCCCCCGCCCCGAAAGATATAAAAAAAAACACGCCCCACGCA
>VXPS01000230.1:0-15524 GCA_009839425.1 Chloroflexota bacterium | reverse complement strand
GGCTCTGTTTCTTTTAAAACCCCCCGCGGGGCGGGGTTCTTCTATCCCCCCCGACCACCCCCGCGCCCCCCCCCCTGTCGCCCCCCGGGGGGGGGGGGGCGGGCGACGGTGGCGGGCAACCGCGACATGATCAACGCCGCCAGAAAGTGCGATCAGGGATGACAGATCCGCTTCTCGAATACGTTGATGTGTTCCTGCCCGGTCAAGGCGACACGCTCACGCAGGCGCCGGCATATCACTGGGAGCGCAAAGCAGCGCCGGCCGAGGTTTCCGCCAAGGAAGGCCTGTCCGAGCAGACCGAACGCCGAACTGACGCTCTGCACACCTACGGCGTGACGGCTAACTTCTATACCAGCACCCGTGATCCCAATTCGGTGCTCGTAGCGGTCATTGGGACGGATCGCGCCGAACGAAGCAAGCTGGCGCGAGCGAAGATCACGATGGACTTCACCAACCTGAAGTACCACGACTTTGATGGTTTCGGCATCCATCTGCCAGGACTGATCGTCACGGATGCCGGGAGCGTGGTCGCGGTATGCCAACGGCGCCACGGCGGAATGGGTGACGGCGGCCACGAGAACGATGTCCTCATGTCGCGCAGCGCGGACGGCGGCAAGACGTGGTCTCGGCAGCGCGTGATCTATGCGAAGCCGGGTCAATACACGTTTCTGGGCGCCATCGTGGAGGACTGTATCTCGGGCACGCTCTTCGTTGTCGGTTGGGACATGCCGGCGGACGTTGTCGATGACCTTGGCTACTTCAGCACCTACGCCGAGCAGGGCGGCGGGTTCTGGGTCGTCCAGAGCGCTGATGACGGTTTGACCTGGTCTGAGGCACGGCACGTCGACCCGGAGCCCAATCCTGACGGGTGGACGGGCTGGCCCAACAACAGCGTGCATGGGGTTCAGCTATCGGCAGGGCCGCACCGCGGGCGGCTGGTGGTTCCGGGGTTTCTCTACAAGGAGGGCGAACCCGGAGAGGTGCCGGGCGTGCGCGGCGGCTTGCTGTACAGCGACGACCACGGCGAGACGTGGACAGTCGGTGCCGTACTCCCTGAGGGCTCCGACGAAGTGTCGCTGGTGGAGACCGGGGGCGGCGAAATCTACGTCAGCTATCGGAGAAACACCTGCCGGAGGGACGGACGCACGTTCGCCCGCAGCCAGGACGGCGGCCAGACTTTTTATGAGCTAGGCGAGCATGAGGATCTGAGCGGCAGGCCCGTGCACGTAGGACTGGCCCGTCACGGCGCGGACGCTAACAACCATCCCGATGTACTGCTCTTTTCGCACCCAGTGGGTGTGAATCATCTGATCCCCGGCGGGGCCGACATGATGATCTATGTCAGCCAAGACGGCGGACGCACTTGGCCAATATCGAAACTTATTGACAGACGACCGTGTCGGTACTCCGACCTGGCTGTGACCGAGGACGGGACGGTGCTCTGCATATATACCGTTGGCGAGGTACGTGACAGCGAAAAACTCACGGTCGCTCGCTTTAACCAGGAGTGGTTGTTTGCATAGCCAGTTTGAGTGCCCTGTCGGCACGGCCGTCGCGAGCCTAAGTTCCTCGCGGTTTGCGTCGCTTTCTGTCGGGCACGTAGGCGAAGGCCGCAGTCACCTACGCGTATCCGACGTCGCAACTGTCAAGCAAGACGGCCAACGACTGGACTGTGGAGGGTGACTTTATGCGCTCGTTGAAGAAGTTGACGAGGTTTATTGCGGGCGCGGCACTTGCGTTGTCGATGGCCACGGCAGTTACGGGTTGCGAGGCAAGCGATGAATTCGAGTACATGAAAAGTGAGCGGCAGATGATGCGGCACGGGGACTATGGCCCCGGAATGAGCGATGCCGATCGGCAGAAGCTCCAGGAGAGCTACGCGAGCAAGCAGCTGTCTAAGGTGACTCCGACCGCCGGTGGCGCGGCGCCGTAGCGTCGGGCACGGTGGCGAAGCGCAGTGCAAACACAGCGTCACCGGTCCAAGTGCTGCTCGTGTCCCTAGGGCATTTTTCAATGGCATGCCTCGGTAACCCCGGTCGCCGTGCGCATCTGCAAACGCCAGCCCTGCCAGGCTACGTACGTCCTGGTCTGATGAAGGAGCCGAACTGTGTCCGCTGAGTTGTACGAGACGGTGGACGTTTTCCTGCCTGGGGTTGGCGAGACGCTGAACCAGGACGTGGCCGCCCATTGGCAGGCAAGCGAGACCGTGACAGCGCAGATCTACCTGGGACAGCTCGGACAGGAGGAGGTCATGCTCCACCTGTCGGGCCTGACTGCCGAACAGCGGCGCCTCCTGACCGAACGGCCCGTGATCGTCGATGCCGGCTGGGGCCATCATGTGATTGACGGATACGGGGTCCGCATACCCGGGATCCTCGTCACGCCTCGCGGCACGGTCATCGCGGTCTGCCAACAGCGTGTGGGCTCCCTGGCCGATGGCGGCCACGCGACGAATGTCCTGGTGACGCGGAGCGAGGACGGCGGCAGGAACTGGACGCGGCAGCAGGTGCTGTTCGCGGAAGCGGGAATCAACACCTTCCTTGGACCGATCCTCGCGGACCGCTTGACGAACGATGTGTTCGTGACGTTCTGGAAGCTGCCGCAGGCGGAGGGCAACGGCCTCGGGTACTTCGCTCCATATGCCGAAATGGGCGGCGGGTTCTGGATGGTGCGAAGTTCGGACGAGGGCCATAGCTGGTCCGAGCCGTATTTCGTTCGTCCAACGCCCAATGCGGAAGGCTGGGTTGCCTGGGTGAACAACTCGTCGCGCGGCGTGCAGCTGGAGCGAGGCCCGCGGGCGGGACGGCATGTGATCGCGGCGTTTCTCTTCAAGGCCGGCGAGGAGGGGCAGGCCCCAGGGGTTCGGGGCGGCCTGGTGTACAGCGACGACCATGGCGAGACCTGGCACGCGGGCGCCGTTCTACCCGCGGGTTCGGACGAACTCATCCTGGAAGAGACGGAAGACGGCGGAATCTACGTGAATTACCGAAAAAACCGGCCCTACTACAACGGACTGCGCTGGTTTGCGCGCAGTTCGGACAGCGGGGAGAGCTTTGACGCACACGGGCAGCACGAGGAGCAGATCACGCCGTGCTGCCACTCCGGGCTCGTTCGATACTCGAGCACGGACGACGGCGGCGAGAACGTGCTGCTATTCAGCAATCCCAGGGGACCGGGTCGCCGCAACCTGACCATTCGGGTCAGCCGCGACGACGGCCGGACCTGGCCGGTATCGCGCACCGTGACCAGCGATCTGGCTGGCTATTCGGACCTTTCGGTGTTGCCGGACAAGACGATTCTCTGTATCTGGGAAGGCGGCCAGCAGCGCTACCACGAGAAGATCAGCGCGGCTCGGTTCAACCTGGACTGGGTGCTTGCGGGCGACTGAGCGAGGTAGCTGATCGCCCGAGTCAGCGACGTATGGACGCCGCTACCGGCCTGACGCGGCACCCACGTACGCCGCGTAGATCTTGACATCGTCGGGCCGCGGGCAGTCGCGACTGACGGGGTCGACGTCCACTTTCAGGCGCAGCGGCGTGTCAGTTGCAGGTAGCGTGTTCCGGCTAGCCCAACGAACCGGAACGGCCAACCCGGACTCGCGTAGCGTGGCCGCGTCGTCGCCGGAGAAGCCCGGTAGCGGCCGGAAGTGAAGGTCGACAACTTCCACTCGCGCAGCTGCGAACTCGCCCAGACCGGACACGTTCAGGTGGACTGGTGACCCATCCGACTCGACAGTGAACGGACAGGTGATGAGTTGCGCCCGACTGGCTGGTGCGTAGGGCTGGACGTAGCCCAGGCGGTCGCGCTCCCACTGGGCCAGGCGGACCTGTCCGTCGCCGCGCCACACTGAGTACCAATAGAGGGTCTTGTCGCCGACGTTTTCCATGCCCTGTCCCTGCTGGAGCGCGGGCGCCGCTCCCAGGCGTGTGTCTCGCTCCTCGAAGGCGGGAACGAAGCGGAATCCGGGGATCGGTTCGTGGAAGTGCAGGGCGTCGTGGCTAATAGCCAGGCCCAGATCGATCGTGACGTAGCGCCGGTCGCTGTAGGGATAGCCGTGCCACTGGCCATAAACCCCAAGGATCACGTTGCCCCAGGAGTGCAGCCCCGCGCCCATGTGGACTTCTTCCCAGATGTTCTGACGGTCTTCCAAGTCCGGACCTTCGATCCGCGGACTGCGCGTCAGGCTGAGCGCGCTGCCTTCGGTCCAGTGCTCGAAGTCGTAGGAGGCATAGGTCTCCATCTTGCGGCCGGGTCCCGGGTGGCCAACGCTGTGGCCGTTCACGTAGTAGCAGCCGTTCCACTTGATCAGGCCCGAGTGCTCGAAGGCGACGCTGCCGACGGGGTTATTGGGGCAGAGCGTCCAGTGCAGGCCATTGGGGCTGTAGGCCACGCACAGGCCGCCGCGACGGTTTCCTGAGGGGCCAGTCCGGTGGGTGAAGGCGAGCTTGAACCGCCGGTCAGGATCAGGGTCGTCAGCGTCGTGAATGATCGGGGCCCACCCGAGGTCGATGTGCTGAGGGAAGTCCACCAGGTTGTTGGCCGTCGAGCCCCGGTATTCGACCAGTCCGAGTTCCGGCTTGGTCCAGTGGATACCGTCGCGGCTGACCGCGTAACAGAGACGCCCGTCGTAGCCCTGGTAGCCGCCGACCCAGGTCGGGTTGCAGCCCACGCGGCCGATGTACCACATACGGAACTCGTCACCCACACGGATGGTGCTGCCGTAGTAGTGGACCTGCTCGTCGTGCGCGCCGGGCTCGCCGCTGGGTACCACGACGGTGGGGCCATCGCGCCAGCCGGGGGTTCGCTTCCCGTGGATGAGGTGAAGCTGGAAGTTCGTGCGGAAGGGGATGCAGACGTCGTCGAACGCGAAGAACGTGGCCTCCTGGACCTGCATCTCTGACGGCCCGCCGTGCACGCGCAGCATGGCTACAACCTCAAGGCCTACTCAGCGCCGACGTGCGCCCAATTGGGCTGCGTCACTCAGACCGTGATCCCACATACGCCGCGTAAACCTTGACGTCGTCGGGCCGCGGGAACTCGCGGCTGACCGGTCCAACGTCCACCTTCAGGCGCAGCGGCGATTCGGCCGACGGCAGCGTGTCGTTGTTGGGCCAGCGCACTGGAACCCGCAGTCCGGATTCGCGCAGCGTGGCGGCATCCGTGCCCGAGTAGCCGGGCAGCGGCCGGAACTGGAGATCCACCACCTCGACCTGGGCCGCGGCGAACTCGCCCAGGCCCGACACGTTCAGGTGGACTGGAGTCCCATCGGCCTCGACCCTAAAGGGACACGTGATGAACTGCGCCCGCGTACCTGCCGCGTAGGGCTGCACGTAGCCCAGGCGGTCGCGTTCCCACTGGGCCAAACGCACCTGGCCGTCGCCACGCCAGATGGAGTACCAGTAGAGGGTCTTGTCGCCCACGTTCTCCATGCCCTGTCCCTGCTGCAGCGCGGGTCCGGCTCCCAGCCGCGTGTCGCGCTCCTCCCGCGAGGGAATGAACCGAAAGTCCGGAATTGGCTCATGAAAGTGGATCGCGTCGTGGCTGATTGCCAGGCCCAGATCGATCGTGACGTAGCGCCGGTCGCCGTAGGGATAGCCGTGCCACTGGCCGTAGATGGCCAGGATCACGTTGCCCCAGGAGTGCAGCCCCGCGCCCAGGTGGATCTCTTCCCAGATGTTCTGGCGATCTTCCAGGTCGGGTCCCTCCAGCCGCGGACTGCGCGTCATGCTCAGCGAGCTGCCTTCGGTCCAGTGCTCGAAATCGTAGGAGGCGTAGGTCTCCATCTTGCGACCGGGACCCGGATGGCCAACGCTGTGGCCGTTCGCGAAGTAGCAGCCGTTCCACTTGATCAGGCCCGAGTGCTCGAAAGCGACGCTGCCACGCGGGTTGTCCGGGCTGGGCGTCCAATGCAGCCCGTCCGGGCTGTAGGCCACCGACAGGCCGCCGCGACGGTTGTTAGAGGGCCCGGTTCGGTGGCTAAAGGTGATCTTGAACCGGCGGTTGGGGTCGGGGTCCTCGGGATCGTGAATGATCGGGGCCATGAACATATCGATGTGACGGGGGAAATCCACGATGTTGTTGGCCTTGGACCCCTGGTATTCCACCAGTCCGAGTTCCGGCTTGGTCCAGTGGATCCCGTCGCGGCTGTTCGCGTAGCACAAGCGCCCGTCGAAGCCCTCGTAGTTGGCCCAGTTCGGATTGCGGCCGACGCGACCGATGTACCACATGTGGAACTCGTCGCCCACGCGGATGGTGCTGCCGTAGTAGTGGACGCCCTCGTCATGGGAGCCGGGCGGGCCTCTGGGGACGACCACAGTCGGGCCATCGCGCCAGCCCGGGGTCCGCTTGCCGTGGATGAGGTGCAGTTGGAAGTTGGTGCGGAAGGGGATGCATACGTCGTCGAAGGCGAAAAAGGTTGCCTCCTGGACCTGCATTTCCGACGGTCCACCGAGTACGCGCAGCATGGCTACAGCCTCAATCCCCGTCTAGCGCGCACCGGCCAACCCCACTGTTGGGGCTGGCCGGTGGCGTCCGATTCGGCGCGTCGATACAGCGGTCGCTAGGGGGTGACCGGGTTCGGCTGGCTTTCAGCCCAGCCCTTGAGCTCCAGGAAGCGGTCGTGGTGCTCTTCCATGTACCGGTCGAGAATCCCCAGCATTTCCTCGATGCCCTGTTCCACGGACACCTCGCCCAACATGACCTTGCTATTGCTGCCGTACCCGGACTGCGCCACCATTTCCTGCCACGCCGGATGCATGCGCTGCTGGTAGGCGGGGTTGTCGCTTTCCAGGTAGTGCAGTTGCTGCACGTGATTCTCGGGCGGTCCCGCCGCGTATTCGGGTGACCGCACCACATCCTTGCGCCAGGTGACAGAGCCTCGGTCAATCGCCACGCGCGATTGGGTCTTCGGTCCCGCCAGGTACAAGAGCCACTCGACCACGGCTTCGGTGTTGCCGCGCAGGTCGGCCATCTGGGTGATCAAGTGCGGCTCGTCGCTGAACTTCTGTGGCTGCGGGCCGCGCGGTCCTTCCGGCAGAGGGATCAAGGCCCACGGGAAGCGATCCTTGATGCGGTTGATGGGTCCGCCCACGCCGCCGCCCCAGTGGAAGAACCCTATCTTCCCGTTCGAGAACGGTTCGCCAGCATCACCTCTGATCTCCCGGTACCGTGCGCGCGACGGTACGACGCCCTCTTCGAGCACAAAGTCCCGGAGCATCCGCAACCCAACGTCCGCGCCGGAATCAAACACGGTCCAGCGCGTGGCGTCCTTGTTGTAGTACATCAGGTTCTCTTCGTCGGACAGCGCCCAGCCCCACGAGATGGCATTGCTACTCACAAGCGTCCCGGAGTCCCATAAGCCATAGCTTTCCGTCTCGGGATCGGTGATGCGCCTTAAGGCGTCAGAAAACTCGGCTTGGATGCCCCAGTTCCCAGGCGTTGGAAACTCGACGCCCGCGCTCTCCATTAACGCCAGATTGGCCGAGAGGACGTTCAAGTTGCCCTGGTAGGGCAGGCCGTGGAACGGCCCTCGCAACCCATCACGGTGCGGGAAGGGGCGTTCGTTGACCAGGTTCACGCTGGATTCGTCGGGGCACCAATACCAGTCGGTGGGATCGAAGTCGTCATGCTTCTGCAGTACGTCGTCAATAACCGTGAACGCGCCGTCGGTCAGGAACTGAGCCGCGAACCAGCCCGGCATGAGCACGGCCTCGGGCTGCGTACCCGCGGCGATCATGATGGCGATCATTTCCTGGTTCGCGTCCGGCGAGAGGACGAACTTCACGTCGATGTTGGGGAACTCCCTGGCGAAGTTGTCCAGCGCCCAGCCCATGGCGGCGCCGCGCGGACCGGAGGTGTGGTCGGAGTGAAAGACGAACCGTACTGGCGGGGCCTGCGGTGCAACTTCGACAATCTTCTCGACGACTTTCTCGACTTCCTTCGTCACGACTTTTTCAACGACTTTCTCGACCGGGACTTCGACGACCTGCTTGACCTCTACCACCTTTTCGACTGGAACTTCCTCGCGGACGACGTTCACGACCTGTTGGGTCACGATTCGCTCGACTTGCTGAGTGACGATCTTCTCGACCGGAACTTCTTTGACCACGACCCGTTCTACGGGCACTTCCTTGGTCACGATCTTCGTTTCAGCTTCGCCGCAGGCCGCCAGCGCGACTGCGCTGATCGCTCCGGTTGCCCCGATCAGAACTCGGCGTCGTGTGATGTTGGCTTTCATATCGCCCCCCCGATCGGGCCAGAACCAGAACGGTTCCAACTAGAATTACCAAGTGAATAAAGATTAGGCCACGAAACTGCTCGGCCGTCAAGCGTGAGACGGGTCGAGATCGGTGTGACTCGAAAGCGTCTGGCCTCGGAGATCTGGACCAGTCGCCGCCTACGGACAGAGAAACGTCAGCCCGGTTCAGCTACGGGAAGCGAACCCCGATTTTGATTGCGCGGTCCGGGGCAGCCAGGCCATCGGTAAGAGCCTGGGCCGCGTCGCGGAACCCGACCATGGGCGTGACGATGCCTTTGGAGGTGACCATCCCGCGCCGAAACAGGTCGATGGCTGTGACTCGTGCCCGTTCTTCGTCCCAAAGCGGGTACGAGCGGTCCGGGTTCCGCCACACGGCCTGACTGCCGATGATGGTTGGCCGGTTGACGTGGAACTCCTCATCCAGGTGCAGCGTCGAGGCGTCCTTGGGGCCGTAGGGCACATGCACGATGGTGCCGCACTGGCGAATGGCGCGGATAGCTTCGTGCAGGGCGGCGGCGTTGGCCGAGGTCTCGATGGCCACGTCCACGCCGTGGTTGTCTGTGGCGCGCTTGATCCGCAGCCCCGCGTCCTCGGCGCTTGGATCGACCGCTAGGTCAGCGCCAAGTCTCCGGGCAGTTGCTCGGCGGCTCTCGATCGGGTCGACCGCGATGACGTTCGTAGCACCGCTGCGGGCGGCGATCTGGACGGTCATCAGGCCGATTGCGCCCATACCGAACACGGCCACCGCGTCGCCGATTCGCACGTTCCCGTCGCGCACGGCCACCAGGGCCACGTGGGCCGGATCGGAGCAGACGGCGTCGGTCTCGGAGAGACTGCCGAGTAGCCGCCAGGAGTCTTCGGGCAACTGATGTTCTTCACGGATCGATCCGTATCCAAAGACGCGGTCGCCCGGCGAGAGACTCGCAACCTCCGGTCCCACATCGGTGACAGATCCGACCACCATGTTCCCCACGGGACGCTCGGTCAGCGGGAGGGGTTCCGGCAAGGGTAGATAGATTCGCAGCTTCTCGTCCCAGCGATTGCGGTGGTGTGGGTTTCCCATGAGGGAGTGGAGCTCCGTGCCGTGCTTGGGCGCGGCGAACTCAACCCTCACGTGCACGTCCCGCGGGCCAATCTCTGGAATCTCGTATTCCCGATACCGGAACGATCGACCATCAGTCGAGACGACTTCGAGGGGCATGTGGATTCCTCCGAACTAGTTTGCTGTTGCGGGGCGCGTCGGCAGTCAGTCTCCTTGGTCGAGCGGATCGATCACGGCCTTGATCACGCCGTCGCTGCTCGCGGCGTCGCGGACGAGGCTGAGCGCATCGCGGGCGGATCCGAGCGAGAAACGGTGGGTCACCATCCGCTCGAGGGGGTAACGACGTGAGGCGGCCAGGGCGATGGCGGCGCGCACGGCGGGCTGGTCGTGACTGTTGACGCCGTGGGCACGGACTTCCTTGCGTACCAGTTCGTTCCAGGGAAGTTTGACGCTGGCGGCGGCCGTGGAGCCGGCCATGACGAAGGTTCCGAGCGGGCGCACGGCTTCAGCTGCGACGGCCGGTGACGTGGCGCTGCCCGTCACGTCGATTACAACGTGGGCCAGGCGACCGCCCGTCAGATCGGCTATGGCCTCAAGCGTGTGCTCGTCGAAGCTCAGCGTATGGGTGGCGCCGCAGTCGCGGGCGAAGCCTAGTCGCGCCCGGTCGCCGCTCAGCCCGACTATCACGATCCGCTCGGCGCCTGCGGCATGAGCGGCAATGACGGCGGCCAGCCCTTGCGGGCCGGGTCCGAAAACGACGACGGTGTCACCGATTCCGGCACCGCCGATGGTCTGGACCCAGCGCACGCCGTTAGCCAGGACCGCCCCGATTACGACGCCGACTTCGGGCGGAATGGCGTCGCCAACACGGTGGAGGCGGGCTCGCGACGGCAGATAGAGGTGCTGCCCATAGGCGCCCCATAAGTGGGGCGTGACGCCGGCCGAAATGCGACCGCCGTAGCCCTGGCCCTGCGCGCACATCTGGTAGCTCCCGCGCAGGCAGAGATCGCAAAGGCCGCATCCGAAGCTGGCTTCCACGATCACGCGGTCACCGACGGCCACGCCCCAGCGTTTTGCCGAGTTCTGTCCGACCTGCTCGATACGGCCGACGATTTCGTGGCCCAGGATGGCGGGCAGGTTGCGGCCAACGGCGGAGTGGCCGCCCCAATGCAAGACGTCGCTTCCGCAGATCCCGGATAGCTCCATGCGCAGGAGGCCGTCGTTTTCGCCGATGGAAGGAATCGGAAAGTCGCGTAACTCGAACGTTTCCGGCGCTACCAACACGGCGCTCGTGGTGGCGGTCACGGACGGCTTGCCAGGCAGCCGATGATGGTGTCCACGTGCGCCACGAACTCGGCGGTCAGTTCCAGCGTGCGGCCCTCCGTGGGGTCGCTGTCAAAGATCCAGGAGCCGTCGTCGGCCTGGGTATCGGCGAACCAGTGCGCCAGCTTGACGGCCCAGGCAGCGTATTGCTCCTCGCCGGTGACCTGAAAGAGAAGACTGGCCCCCCAGCCGCTCTTGCAGACCTGTGGGAACTCAAACTGTCGCGGAGTGCTCTGGATGGAGAACTGCTGGAATTCGCGCGCCAGCGAGAGGTAATCGGGGTTGGGATCAACCATATACAGCCGGCACAGGAAGGCGGCCGACAACCCGCCCACGGTCCAGCGCTGCGGCCGTGGTTCTTGTGACTCCACGACGTGCCAGAACTGATTACTGGCGTCGAAGCTGGTAATCACGGCCTGGTCGCGACGCGAGTAGGAGTAGTAGAGGCAATTGGGCAAGTTGGATTGCGCGTTCCAGACTCGCTCCAGGAATGCATAGACCTGCCGGGCCTCATTCAGCCGGCCGAGCGCGATACAGGCCAGCCCGCAACCGCAGGTGTAGGGCAGGTCCATGACGTCCCCGAGGGTTCCATCGGGATCGCGGTCGTTGGCAAAGCCGCCGGAGGACCGGTCCTGCATGGTGAGGATGAACGCGAGGCCGCGTGCGCTGATGTCGAACTGGCGGGCCATGTGAGCGCCGTAGACCAGGGTGGCGTTGCGGTAGGCGTAGGCGTCGTAGAGACGGCGATGGCCGCGGTCGAAGTCGCCGTCCGGCGTGAGCATGTGTTCGCGAATCCATCCGCAGACGGCGGTGGCGGCTTGAGTGTGGCCGGAAACCGAGAGGGTCCACGGCAAGCGGTAGAAGCGGAAGCCCTCGTCGGAGGATTCAACCACTCCGTCCAAGCCGACCCGCGCCAGGATCCATTCCGCGCCGCGGCGCTTGGTTTCCGTTAGCCGTCGGATGGCCAAACGTCTCTGTGACCAACTTCCAGGCTGGATCATGTCCAACCTGCTCCTGACGTTTTCGGAACCCGCAGCGCCAGCCTAGCGGAGGCTGGACGGCGAACTTGCTCTAGGCGCGCTCGCCCTCGTAGTACACCCAGCGACGCGCACTAAGAAACTGCACGATCGTCAAGAACAAGATGATTAGGAAGAGGACCCAGGCTATGGCCGACGCATATCCCATGTTGAACGCCCGGAAACCCATCTGATACAGCAGTAGCAGGATGAACAGCGTGGCGTCGGCCGGGCCACCATCGGTAATGATGAGCGCCGCGGTAAAGACCTGGAAAGACCCGATGACGCCGATCACCGAGGTTAGAAAGATCTGCGGCGTCATCATCGGGATCGTGACGTTGCGGACTTTAGCCCACCATCCTGCGCCGTCGATTTCGGCGGCTTCGTAGAGGTGTTGGGGAATGCCCTGGAATCCGGCCAGGAAAATGATCATGGTGGTCCCAACGGTCCAGAAGCTCATGATGATGAGCCCTGGCATCGCCCACGAGGTGGAACCGAGCCAGTTCGGCCCACTCACGCCAAGTGGCTCCAGGAAAATGTCCAGGAAGTTGTTGAGCAGGCCGTTTGGCTGCAAGACCCAGAACCAGAGGACAGCCGTAGCCACGCCGGTGGTAATGGAGGGCAGGTAGAAACACGTGCGGTAGATCGCGATGCCTCGAACTTTCTGATTCAACAGTCCGGCAATTACGAACGAGATGAGGAGAACTCCCGGTACGTGGAACGCCACGTAATAAGTGGTGTTGTAGACCGCCTGGACGAATCGAGGGTCATCGGCAGACAGCAGTCGAACGTAGTGATCTAGCCCCAACCACTTGATGTCGCCGATGAAGCTCCACTCCGTCAGGCTTACATATAACGAAAAGAAAAACGGCCCCGCGATGAAGACGATGAAGCCAATCAGCCAGGGCATGATGAAGAGAAACCCTTGGGTCTCGCGCCACGTCCAACCGGGAAGCAGCACGCGGCGCCTGCGCCGTGGGAGTTCTGGCTGATCGGCTAACGCCATGACGGTCCTCTTCTAGCCTGTCGTGGCGTGGCATCGGACAGTTCGATGCCGAACTGGGCGCGCGAGTTTACCGCGCAGGCAGGACTCGCGCCGCTTTGAAGAAACCCCGGACGACACGAGGTGGCCTGGCACATGGTTCCGAGCAACCCTCGCTCCACGACGGTACGCGCCAAGCAGCACGCGGCGGATATGGCTGCTGAGTGGTTAGTAGTCCTCGGCGACCGTGGTGCGGATGTAGCGGATGGAGTAGTGGACGTCGTCCGGATAGCCATCCTCGGACCAGGCCGGGATGGCGCCCATGCCGGCCACGCGCACTCGGTGCGAGGGCGGGATTTCGAACACCGCGCAGCTCATGCCGGCGACCGGCAACGCGTGGTAGGAGCCGCCCTGCTGCAGCAGGTCGGCGCGCAGGTGCATGCCCCACAGGTTGTCGACGCGGAAGCGCGCGGACACGGCGCGTTCGTTTTCGCCGTCGTGCCTGAAATTATCGATCGTGTCGCACTCGACCAGGATGGATCCCGGCGGAGTGCAAGCGCTGCCGATAACGGCAACCTGCACCATCGGGTGGTCTTCCTCGATGACGATCCAGTCGGACGGCGTCTGCGTGGTGGCGGTGGAGCCGTCCGTGGTCTTGATTGGAAACAGCTCGATGCCGTGGCGTTCGCCGCCAACCCAGACGCGGTCCACGAGCACGTTGGGGTAGTTGAACGGGAACTCGTACTCGTAGGTCGTGAGGTTGAGTGCCTTGCGCTGGCGCGGCGGATCGTTCGGGTAGCCGGTGATGCGCTTGTCGGCGGCCTCGGTAGCCATCGCTCGCTCCTGTCTTCAGGCAGGCCGGCGTCCACCAACGGACGCTCGATCGGACCTGCCGGCTGCATCGCGGAAGTCCATGAGACTTATCGCCCGGCGATCCCGGTTAGCGCCACCCCCCGGATGAAGTAGCGCTGGGCCGAGAAGAAGATGACGAGGACCGGAATCAGCATGACGACTGATGCCGCCATCATGAGGTTCCAGCGGGTGAGTCCGGCGCCGCCCCCCACTTCGGTGTAAAGGAAGAAGCGCAGGTACAGGGCAAGCGTGCGCCACTCCTCACTGTTCAGGAAGATCAGGGGGTTGAGAAAGTCGTTCCAGTGATGGATGAAGGAGAAGATGGCGGAGGCGGCCAGGGCGGGCTTGGATAGCGGGAGCATGATCCGCCAGTAAATACGGAAATAGGAGGCCCCATCAACAAGGGCGGCCTCGTCCAGTTCGCGCGGCAACTGGAGCATGAACTGCCGAATCAGAAAGACGTAGAACGCGCCGCCAAATGCGCCGCCTCCGAACCACCATGGAACGATCAGCGGCAGCGGTGTATCGATCCATCCGAGGGTCCTGAAGAGGACAAATGTGGGGACTAATGTCACTATACCTGGCAGCATCAAAGTGGATAGTAAGATGATGAATAATACGCGCTTACCAAAGAATTCAAGCCGGGCAAATCCAAATGCTACCAGCGACGAAGTCAACACTGTTCCGAGCGTGGCAAGGACCGCAATCATCAAAGTGTTTCCGAAATAGCGTGCCAAATTCGACGTCTCAAAGGCGGTCATGTAATTTCCGAAGACCACGGGATTCGGAATCCACTGCGGCGGAAACAGGAACTCGCGCCCGAATTCCTTCAGTGACGTTGACACCATCCACAGCAGCGGCAGCAGGGAAATCACCGCCACGAAGAAGAGCGTCGCGTAACCGACGAGGTGCCCGAGGGTGGTTTGACCATAGGCCAGGAGCGTGCGCCGCCTGGTGGTGCCTTCACGTGCCTGAAATGAGATCTGGCCGATCCTCTGCACGCGCCTACGCCCCTTCGCCTTCGTAGTAGACCCACCGGCGACTGACGGCGAACTGGATCAGTGTGAAGATCAGGATCACGCCAAGGAGCACCCAGCCGAGCGTGGCGGCGTAGCCCATGCGGAAATTCTCGAATGCATGGCGATACATCCAGAGGACATAGAACAGCGTGGCGTGCTTCGGGCCGCCGTTGGTCGCGATATAGGCGGTCGCGAAGACCTGGAACGAGCCAATGATTCCAAGAACGAGGTTGAAAAAGATCACAGGGCTGATCATGGGTACGGTGACGTGCCAGAAGCGACGGAACTTGCCGGCGCCGTCGATGGAGGCAGCTTCAACCAGAGTCTCCGGAACGGCTTGCAGGCCGGCGAGAAAGATGACCATCTGTCCGCCGACGTGCCAGAGGCTCATGATGATGAAGGCCGGCTTGGCCAGGTTCGGGTCGGTCAGCCAACCCTGCTTGGGAACGCCGAACCAGCCGAGGATGGCGTTAAAGATGCCGAACTCGGGGTTGTACATGTACACGAACAGCACGACGAAGGCCACGGTGGGAGTAACGGTGGGCAAATAGAGTGCAGTTCTGAACACGTTGATTCCGCGCAGCTTCTGGTTGAGCAGGAGCGCCATGAAGAGCGCCAGCAGTAGCTGTATCGGTACGGCCAGCAGGGTGTAGAAGGCCGTGTTGCCCAGGGCCGTAAGAAACAGGTGGTCCGACACCATGCGTTCGAAGTTGCTGAATCCGACGAATTCGGGCGGTCCCAGGAGGTCGTACTTCGTGAAACTCAGGAACAGCGAGTAGATCATGGGGAAGGCCGTAAAGAGGGCAAAACCCGCGATCCACGGACTGATAAACAAGTAACCGATCAGGTGGCGGCGCCAGCGGACGGACCGCAGGCCGGTCTTGGCTGGCGGGGTGGGTCGCAATTGAGCCGTGTGGCTAGCCACGCGGACAGGTCCACGTACGAGTGAAGCCCCGGGGGGCGGGCGGGGGGGGGGGGCGGGGGGGGGGGGGCGGGAGGGGGGGGGGGGGGGGGGGGGGGGGGGGGGGGGGGG
>VXPS01000055.1:4465-5047 GCA_009839425.1 Chloroflexota bacterium | reverse complement strand
GGATGTGGCCCCAAACCGTCGTCGCGCCAGGGGCAGGGACTTGGTCACGTTGCACCCAAGCGCATCGCTAGGAGCTCACCGCGCGAGTAAGACCCGTGGTAACGGGACTGAGGCGCGGGGACTCGAGCCCCCGAGCGTGGTCAGCCCGCCGCAGTTCGAGGGCGTAGATTCATGAGCTGTAGGTGTCGGTCAGAGCTGGCCAAATCCGTGCGGACGGCGGCTTTCGGTATATTGGATGCATATGAGGTCAGTTGTCGGCAGACGTTACGAGTCTCCGACACCCCAACGGTCTGACCAACAGTAGGAAAACGACAAGAGCCGGACGCTTCCCAACGGTCCAGACTAAGAGGAAATTCAAGTATAGCGCTACCGCCGGATTCTCATTCCTAGGCATCATGTCAGCGTTGATTGGAATTCCAGGCATGGTGGATGATCTGGCGGGACGGCAGGAATGGATCGCGAAGGCTCGCGAAGTGATCCCTTGGGGGTGGGCCATGCTTGCCGCAATCGGCTCGCGATCAGGGGCTGTAGTGCCGTGGATCTCTTGGATGGAGTGGAACAGACCCGGGCCAGCAGGAACAA
>VXPS01000055.1:302-4455 GCA_009839425.1 Chloroflexota bacterium | reverse complement strand
CAGGAACAACTAGTGCACGAGTCGAGCCGGCCCGAAGGGAAGTCGAAGAGCCATCATCACGTCCGCCGCCTACGCAGACTGACAGGTTTCGGGACCTGGAAAGTGAAATGGTCGCGGTCGGTGAGTACATGCGAGACGACGACCTGCCCTACTCCATAGACATGGAGGGCAGGGTTTACGCGCTAATGGACAAATTGAATAAACTGAACATCAGAATGCCGGATAGCTGGGAAGGTCGTGCGGAGCTGCTGGGTCTCATGAAGACCGGCAATCTGAAAAAGGCCCACCTCAGGTTTCCGGGTCTCCTATTCTAGGCGACAAGATGCCGGTATTGGATCGGGACCCTGTTCACAGAAGGGAAGCACGCGACGCGCGGGCCGGATTCCCAGGGCCGTGCGGCGGAGGCTTGCCGTCGCCGGGTCGACTCGGTACTGCCTGGCTTGGCAAGCGTCTTGTCGACGAGCGCAGTCCAGATGAGCGAACCTGAAGGATCGACCTCAAACTCCCGCCTCCGCTACGCCGTCGACGAGACGCCGTCGGTCCCGCTGACGCTCGGGCTCAGCCTGCAGGTGGTCATTCTCGTTCTGACCGGCATCGTCCTCATTCCCATCATCATCCTGAACGCGGCCAACTATCCCGAAGGACTGGAGTGGGCGGTGTTCTCGGCTCTCATCGTGAGTGGCCTGGCAACCATCCTGCAGGCCCGGCCTGCGGGTCCGATAGGCGCCGGCTATCCCCTGTACATGGGCACGTCAGGCGCGTTCATCGGCGTGTCAACGGTAGCGGTAGCGGTCGGCGGCCTGTCACTCCTGGGCACTCTTGTGGTCGCCTCGTCACTCGTGCAGTTCCTCTTTTCCGCACGGCTCTCGTTCTTCCGCCGGCTGATCACGCCGACGGTCGGCGGTACCGTGGTCATGCTGCTCGCCGTCAACGTGTTTCCCATCACGACGGACCTGTTGGCGGGCGTGCCGGCAGGAGTGGACCCGGGCGCTGCGAGCGGGCCGCTGGTGGCCTTCGCGGCCTTCGCGGCCATCACCCTGGTTTCTCTATTCGCCCGCCGTGCGAGTCGCCTGTGGGCTCCGCTCATTGGCATCATCGTGGGGACCGCCGTCGCTGCCCCGGCTGGGATGCTGAACCCGACGCCGGTGATCGACGCCGCCTGGTTCGGGTTTCCCGGGACCGGATGGCCCGGTCTCGACCTCTCGTTCGACGCACGTTTCTTCGGCGCGCTCGTCCCGTTCGTCATCGTCACTGTCATCGGCGCCATCGAGACCTACGGGGATGCGGTCACGATTCAGCGGGTGTCCCATCGCAACCCGGGGCCGCTGGACTTCAAGGTGGTCCAACGCGCACTGAACGCCGACGGCGTCGGCAACCTGCTGTCGGGCCTCGCCGGCACCGTGCCGAACACGACCTATTCCAGCAGCATCCCTATCGCCGACCTGACCGGGGTCGCATCGCGTCGAGTGGCCCTCTACACCGGGGTCATCATCGTCCTGACGGCGTTCGTGCCCAAGCTCCCGGCACTACTGCAGGTCGTCCCTGATCCTGTCGTGGGCGCGTACGCCTTCATCTTCGTCACCCTTCTCTTTCGCCAGGGCGTACGGATGGTCACGACCGGCGGATTCGGCTACGAGAAGGGGCTGATCGTCTGCGTCTCGTTTTGGATGGGTCTCGGTTTCCAGAGCGGCGTCCTCTTCCCCGACCACCTGCCCGAGTGGTCCCGGGGCGTGCTCGACAACGGCATGGCGGCCGGCGGGATCGTGGCGATGGTCCTTACCCTCCTGGTGTCCATCCGCCAGCGTGGCCATCGCGACATCCTGGAGCCGAGCGTCCGTTCGATCTCCAAGCTGCGCGTCGCCCTCGACCGCGCCTCGGCGCGCGCGGGCTGGGACGAAACAGCCACGAACCGCCTGCAGCTCGCCGGAGAAGAAGCCTTCCTGTATCTGCTCGAGCGGCAGTCGGGGTCGGTGCCGCACCCCATCCGTGTCGCGGCGCGGCCGGTCGACGATGTCCTGCAGATCGAGTTCGTCAGCGGTCCCGACGACGCCAACCTAGAGGATCACCTGAGCAGGCTGGACGAGGACCACGAGGTCTTGAGAGACGTCGGACCTCGCATTCTTCGCCATGTGTCCAAAGAGGTGAGGCACGAGCAGTTTTACGATCTCGACGTGCTCACGGTAACCGTCGACACGCGGCCACTCGCTTGAAGGTCGGGGCCATGCCCACTCCCCATTCGAATGCGTGGTCGAGCCTATCTTACATCCTATCCGACCGAATGCGGAGCCGTGGTTCACTCGCTTGACCGAGGCCATTCTCACACGGGGCTTCAGTCGATATCGTCCGGCGCTCCATCATCAACCCTTACCGCCAACAACGGGCTGACACCGTAGGCAGGACCTTGTATGAGACGCATCTCGACTCCGACCGTGCTCCTTTTCCTTCTCTCGACGACGATGCCGGGCGCGGGTGGCGCGCAGCAAGGCGGCGGTCTCTACCTGAGCCAGGAGCTGGGCATGCACCTCGCGCCCGGACCGGGGACCGAGATGCGTGCCGACAACGCGCACGGGAGTATCTGCGATCAGCACCTGAACCCCTTCACCGACCTGATGCCCGCCTTCTGCGACGGAGGCCCGGACGCGCCCACCACCGGGTGGGTGAACGCCTTCGGACGAGGGACGGGGGTTCTGGCCGCGGCCGCCGTGGGCTACGGCTTCGGCCGCCGCGGGCGGCTGCGAGTGGAGGCGGAGTATCTCTTCCGCGAAGCAGTCTACGACGAGACATCGCCCATCGAGGGACCCAGCGGCGTGGCCGTGGCCAAGCTCGAGGGTGAAGTCGTCGTGGCCGAGGACCGCATCGGCAGCCTCACGTCGCACCACCTCTTCGGCAACGTCTACTTCGACTTCCCGGGCCAGGGCCGGGTTACGCCCTACCTGGGCGCGGGAGGCGGGGTGGCCTTCGCCCGCATGGACTACGGCAGCTTTTGGGTGAGGAACAGCGACCCGGACGCGATTACTTCGGTGGCTCCCCATTTCCCCGCCGACCGCCTGGACGACCTGCGGGTGATGCAGAGGAATCTGGCATCGACGGCCAGCAGCCTGCAGACCGGGCTGACCGACGCCCTGGTCGGCTATCAGGTGCTCGCTGGGCTGGACCTGGCCATGGGCGAACGGGCGACGCTCAGCGCGAAGGCCCGGTGGGCGCGATTCGCCGATTTCGAGGACCGCCCCGTCCTGGACCGGCTCCGCAGCCATCCACCCAGCAATCAACTGGACGGTAGCCGGGCCGTGACGGCCGGGATGACAGCCCGCGACATCGGCCTGTTCGCGCTCACGCTCAACCTGAAGTACCGGCCTTGAGGCCGACGTGGAGAAGAGGGGGATCTGAGCGGCGGCGCTTCCGCGCACCAGACTCGTACCCTTCCCTGTGCTGGCAAGCGGCCCAGCGCGAAGCTACGAGGAATTGCTGATCTCGACCGCCCTTCAGAACGCATCCGGCGATGCATGGTCGACGGATTCGCCCAGCTGAAGATCGGAATCGTCTCCAGACAGCGATGGCCCGGCACGCGGCTCCCACCGGGGTTGCAACGAGTCGTCGAGATCCTGTATGGCCAGATGGATCCGGCAGCGGTGCTCCTCGTGGGGAGATCCCGCGCTATTCCGGAAGTAGGCTCGAGACCCTTGCTCCTCGCGTCATTGGCCAAACCGTCGCGACCAGGACGAAGAAGTCGGGCTCGGCTCACGGCCAACCGTGGGATGAGCATCGTCTCTTGGATTCGGCGCTCCCTCTCTCTCCACACCTCGGCTACTCGCCCATCAACTGCCCATCGAGACCGGGTGCGCCAAGGTGTCCTGCTATGACTCTAGACGATTTTCTGCCGGGATTTGCGCCTCTGGTTTTCCGCTTCTCCAACGATTGCCAACGGCTCGGCGAGCTGAACCGGCTGACCGCCGGCGTTCGGTCTCGCGTCGAGCGCGTGACCTCTTCAGCGGCCGTCCCCTGTCGGCGGGACGCGGCGGGGCGGATGGATCAGCCCGGGTCGCGTCGCCGCTCTCTTGAGACAACCATCAGGAGGCCACCCATGATCGAGAGATTCTTGAGGAAGTCGATAGGCACGCCGACTTCCGGTTGTGGCCGGAACGGATTCTCTACC
>VXPS01000055.1:0-292 GCA_009839425.1 Chloroflexota bacterium | reverse complement strand
CTCAACCAGCAAGGTCACCGGCACGAGGAAGAGCAGCAGACCGACGGCCGCCCAGAGAGGCCACTTGCCCATCACGAGCAGGATGCCGCACACCAATTCGACGACGCCGGCGACCACTGCCAGCAGAACGGGGAACGGCAGTCCTACTTCCGCAATATCTGCCGCCGCGTTCTGTGTGACGGCGAGCTTGTCATATCCGGTCAGCAGGAACACCGATGCCAGCAAGACGCGCGCTGCCACATAGCCGTAGTCGCGGCTCGGATCGTGTGAGAAGTTGTATGTAGTCATCTTC
>VXPS01000098.1 GCA_009839425.1 Chloroflexota bacterium | reverse complement strand
CTCTCGGAGATTACCAAGTTTGTAGCGGCCGCCCCCGGCAAGAAATACGCCGAATTGTGGCTGGTGGTCAACGGCGCGGTAGATGCCGCACCCAATGCCAAGCGCGTTATGGATAGCCACAAAATCACCCATGTCAATCTGCGCGCCGAAATACAGAAGCAAATATCGGCCTTGGTGCCGGATTCCGATGAGGACTCACCCCCAACCAGCACGGCCAGCGGCATCGAAACCCGCGATGCCATGCAAGACGAAGCCGTACGGATAAGCTGCGAAAGACTGCGAGAGCTTGCCGCCGGGCGCGGCGATTCGCGCGGGCGCATCATCCTGCCGTGCGGCACGGGCAAATCGCGTGTTGCGCTGCGGATCATCGAGCAACTCACCGAGCCGGGCCAGGCTGCGGCCATTCTCTGCCCGTCGATCGCGCTGGTCGCCCAATTGCGCGGCGAGTTTCTGATGAACAGCGACCGAAAAATAGCCGCGCTCGCCGTGTGTTCCGATCAGACCGCCGCACAGGGTTCCGACCTTTCGGTAGATCAGACTGCCGACTTGAGCCAAACGAGCGCCCGCGATGTCAAGGGCCGAGTGACAACCGATGCGGACGAAATCTCCGAGTGGATCAAGAGGGTGCCTGCCGACCGGATCGGCGTGATCTTCGGCACGTATCAATCGAGCTTCAAGATCGGCGAGGCGCTGACCTCCGGTAGTCACCGGCTCGCCGTGCTGGTGGCGGACGAAGCGCACCGGACAGCAGGCATCAAACAGGTTCGCGGGCAAGAAGAACGCCTGCGTGACTTCGCTGTTTGCCACGATCAAAACCGCTTCCCCGCCAAGTACCGGGTGTATCAGACGGCCACGCCGAAGGTGTACAGAACACCGCAACAGCGGAAGGCTGACCAACGGCTTGAACGCCAGGGCAAGTGGGTTGTCCGCAGCATGGACGACGAGAACATGTTCGGGCCGGAACTCTACCGGCGCAGCTACAAGGAAGCGGTTGAGAACGGCTGGCTCTCTGACTACCGGATTATCGCGCTGGGCGTGAACGATGCGAAAGCCTACGGGACGGCCAATAAGGTGGCCGGGAAGCAAGGGAGCGCCTTATCAACGGTCCAGGTGATCCGGGGGCTGGCGCTCGCACTGGTGAAAGGCGGGGCGACTCGCGAATACAACAGCGCCATCCGGTCGTCGATCAATTTCCTGAACACCATCAAGAAATCCAAGCAGATGACCGAAGTGCTGCAATCGACAGCGGTGCGCCGTTGGGTGGCCGAACGGCTGAAAGCCATCGGCATCGAGGACGCAGCGCCCGTGTACCGGCTGCGTCATCTGGATGCGAAGAGTAACGTGGCGCAGCGCGAGGAGGCGAAGGCCGAACTGGCCCGCGCCACCGACGAGCAGCCACGCGGCATCCTGAACGTTGGCATCTTCGGCGAGGGGACGGACGCGCCGAGCTTGTCGGCCGTCGGGTTCATTGAGCCGCGCAAATCGCCCGTGGATGTGATCCAGGCGGTCGGCCGGGTGATGCGGCGCTCCCCCGGCAAAGAGATCGGCTACATCTTCTGCCCGATCGTCATTCCGCCGAAGACGGACGCGGAGAGGTGGCTGGCGGCCAGCAACAGCCCGGATGACGGCTGGCAGGCACTCGGACAGATCCTTCTGGCGCTGCGCGCCCACGATGAGCGCATCGAGGACGAGCTATCCGATCTGATGGAAATTTATCTGCCCTCCGATACGGAAGCGGAAGGGGCCCACAACACGGTGAGCACGGTAGTGGCGCTCGGTTCGGAGAATGGCCGCGCCCGCTACTACGTGCATGAGGGCAAACCGGGTGAGGCCAGGGCGGTCGCAGCCGACTGTGCGGAAGGCAAAGCGCGTCCGTCCGGTGCGCTCTGGCCACTGAACGAAGCCATACCCGATAAAGAAACGGCCGCGAAACAGGCGGACGGGCGGGACCCGCCAGCGAGGCGACCCAAACACGAGCCGGAGTTCATTGTTACGGCGCGGCCCGCTGCTCCCGCTGCCGCGACTGAGCAGGTGCAAGATTCGGGGCAGACCGGTGCGGCGCCATCACCAGCATCGACCCCGCCTGTTGCCGAAGTGCGCGAGCAATTGGTTGAACGCGACAAGCCGACGGCCGATGGAACTCGCGGGCCGATCAACGTGAAAAAGACCAAGCAGACGGCCCGCAAGATGCTCAACGGGCAGGCGGGACGGAAGATTGCGAATCCGCGCAAGCGACCATCGCCAGAGCAGAAGGCGCTCGACCTGCTGGAGAAATCCGACGCCGAAAAAATAGGTATTTACGTCAACCTGCTGGAGAAATCAGGACTGTGCCGCACCCCCGCGGCCCGCAGCGTCAACCTGCTGCAAGAGGCCATTGCCGAAGCGAAACTTCGGCTGGCCGAAGACGAGCTTGAGTCGGAGTTGGCGCGGCATTTTGTACTCGGGGAGCAATCACAATCTGATGCGGCAGACGGCTGCACGATCGCCGCCTTGCTCCTGATGAACGCCGCCATGCTGCACCAGCGCATTGTGGCGGGCGGCTGGCTGCCGACCGTCAATATCGGTCTCGATCAGATCAAGTCGGCGCCGAACGCCAAACAGTTGGCCCGGCGCCAATGGAACCGGATCGTGCGCCACGACTTCCGCCCGGTGATCGAACCGGCCATTGAGGTCATCGAGGCCATCGAGGATACGGGCCGCGAATCCGGGCTGAACAAAGCAATCCGCCATATCGCCGGAGAGGCCGAGCGGCTGGCCGAAGACTACGCCGAGCTTGGCGCGGATTACGCGGGCGAACTGTTCAACAAGGTCATGGGCAATCAGGCCAGCGATGGCGCGTACTTCACACGGCCTGCGGCCGCCACCTTGCTTGCCCGGCTCGCGCTTGACGCGGCCATGCCGGACGATGCGGACTGGACGGATAAGGCGACTTGGCGCGACTGCCGAATCGTCGATTTGGCCTGCGGCTCGGGAACGCTGCTGGCGGCGGCTCTGACCGAAATGAAGCGCCGGGCGAGAGAGCAGGGCGCGAAAAACCAGCAGGTCGCCGCACTCCAAAAGGTTGCCGTGGAAGACACGATTGCCGGCCTCGATTTCAACCCGGTGTCCCTGCAATTGGCAGCCGCCCAATTGACGGCGGGCAACACCAACGTCGCGTACCGGAGGATGGGCCTGCACAAAATGGCGTACGGCCTCGACGGGAATACCTACAGGACGGCGGCGGGTTCGCTCGAACTGCTTGGACAGCGCCGAGTCATCGGCTTGGGCAATGAACTTGATCTGGGCGAGCAGGAAGTAACTTCGGAACGGCTGCAACTCGCCCAGGACGATCCGACTCTCGAAGATGCGGTCGATGCGGCGCTTGGCGCGCGGGTCGTGATTATGAACCCACCGTTCACAAACAGGGCCAGCATGGGAGAGAAGTTTGACGGTGAAACCCGGAAGCGCCTGAGAGGGCGGGTTGACGGGCTGGAAAAAACGCTGGTTCAAAACGATCCCGAACTAGACGGCTTTGTGAGCAAAACGTCGATTGGACCGCTGTTTGAGGCGCTGGCTGAGAAGTGTGCGGACGCAACTAATGGCGTTGTGGCGATGGTGCGGGCGACAATTGTGCTCACGGGTCCCGCGGCACTACAGATGCGCCGGATTTACGCCCAGCGGTTCCATATCCAGACGCTACTTACCTGCCATCAGCCAGGCAACGTTAACCTGAGTCAAGGCGCAGGCATCAACGAGAGTTTGATCATTGCCCGACGACATGATCCGGCAGACGGCACCAGCCCGCCGACGCGAATTATCAGTCTGGACAGATTACCGGCCGACGATCAGGAGGTGGCCGAACTACACGATCACCTTGCCCGATGCGAGAGAGGTTTGCTGCCCGACAATTGGGGCGAGGTTTCCGAGTGGCCGGTCGAGCGAATCGAGGCTGGCGACTGGACGGCGGGGGTGTTTCGAGCGCCGGTGCTGGCCGAGGCGGCTTTCCAACTCGCCAATCACAAGTCACTGCTTCGGATGGAGGATCAGAACTTGGTACCGTCCGCTGTTTTGGACGGAGGGGCGCAAATGCGTGTCTTCGGGAAGGCCGACCCGGATGAACCGAGCGTATTTCCGGTCTTGTATTACAAGAGCGCCGATGCCCAGCAAGCTATTAGGGGCGTGCCCGATCAGTATTGGGCACCCAAGAAATCGGTTCCACGCCGAAAATGGGTAAACGTTCCCGGTGCCGATGGCCCGCAGCACCCCGACACTGCGCGCCTTATCAAGAACCACGCCTCTCACCTGCTGTTGACGGCTGGACAGAACACCTGCACGGGCCGCATGACGGCGGTGGCTCAGAAAGAACGTTGCCTCGGTATGGGCTGGATGCCAGTACCGACGGTCACACTAGAAGAAGCAAAGGCCGCCGCTGTATTTCTCAACTCCACTGCGGGGAGACTACAACTACTGTGCATCCCCGGGAAGACACTGGCATATCCTAAATACAGGCCGGCCGGGTTGAAAACCATTCGATTGCCCGATCTCTCTGACACGGACGTGGTTGATAGGTTGGCTCGCTGCTGGGAGGCGACCGCCGACACGCTGGTGCCGCAATACCGTGACGGCGAGTGCGAAGTGCGCCGCCTGTGGGATGAGGCCGTGTGCGCGGCGCTCGGATGGGATGCCGAGTGGATGGACGGCCTGCGCCGCCTGCTGCATCGGGAGCCCCATGTTTGCGGCGTGGGCCGGGGGGAAGTTGTGGATGCGGAATGAACGATCCAAAGTGGGCGGCAACCTAGTCTAATTACCCTTCAGTGTTGCGTCGAATGGCCACCGCCTAGCATGGCCACCTCATTGAATACATGGGTCGGCACCTCCATAACAAAGCGGATGTCAAATCAAACACAAGAATTCGCCGCCTGGATGCGTCCGTTCATGGCGGGCGAATGCAAACCAATGCAAGGCGGCGTTACGCAGGAGCAAACCAGTGCGATTGTTCAGGCTGGCCTGAGATACATCTCCAAACGCGCCGTCGCACTAATCACAGAAACCGACTTGTCCACCTCGGTCT
>VXPS01000107.1 GCA_009839425.1 Chloroflexota bacterium | reverse complement strand
CTGGCCGCCACCGCTCCCACGGCCATGCCGCCCGGCCCACCCGCGCTCCCCGCCAGCAGCCCGATGGACTTCGCGGAGCGCACCATCATTCCGGGCAGGGAGAAGCCGAAATAGAGCATCGAGAGCCAGCTATCGAACGTCCCGGCATTACCCAGCATCGACGGCACCCGGGTGGCCATGTAGACGAAGGCGAGGCTCAGGAGCAGCTTCCAGATCAGGTCCTGGACGGGCTCGAAGGCGGCTATCTGCGCCACCTCGTTGAGGAACCCGAATCCCAGGGCCAGCGCGATCAGCTGGATCGCCTGCTGGAAGACGGTGGTCATGAAGAGCCTGAGCCAGTGCCGTCCCCATCCCGCCGTATGCGGAAGGATCCACAGCCCCAGCGCGATGGGCGCCAGGGCCAGCAGGATGTCGATGAGGGCCAGGCGCAGCACCATCTGCACGATGACGTAGAGGACGAAGAAGCCGTAGACGAGATAGAGCAGCGCCAGAAGCAGCGCCATGCCCACGCTTCCCGCCTGCACCGCGGTGAGGAAGGTGTTGAGAGGCGCCCTGAGCAGGTCGCCCGGGGTGACGTTCAGGGACACGGCGATGAAGCCCGACACGGCGTCGGCCACGTCGAGGACGAGGGCGCACCACCACAGCGAGGAAGCGGCGGCGACCAGTCCCAGCAGCAGGCGCGGCACCAGCTCTCGCCAGCCGGCCTGGCGGTTGCCCAGGTGCTCGGACATGATGAGCGTCAGCCCCATCCAGCCGAGGATGACCACCAGCGCGCCGGAGGTGATGGTCCAGACGACCAACCACGCCTGGCGCACCAGGTCGTGGGCGTACGTGAGATCGGGGGGCGTGCCGGTGAGGATGTCGCTCATCGGTTAGCTCCCCCGGCAGTTGGAGGCGTCCTCGCCGGACGCCCGCTCGACCACCCCGCAAACGGTCCCGTGGACTCCCTCGATTATCCAGCCGGCGAAGGCTCTCGCCCATCGGGCCGGGTTGAGCGCGGCGAGGATCTTGTCCCAGATCTTTCCGGAGGTGTGGATGGGGATGACGGCGTAGAAGGGGGAGCGCTTGCCGTCCTCGGCGACGGCCATCATGACGAGCAGGTAAGACCTGTCGGGGTCGAGCTCGGGCTGCTCGTCGAGCTTGGGGTACTCCCACGAGTACTCCCAGCCGTCGCTGCGTCTCTTCTCGCCGCCCCGGACCTCGTACATGACGCTTATCCAGTCGCCGGTGTCGGCATCGCGGACTGCATAGAAGAGGTCCTTGATCTCCCGGTCGAAGACGGGCCGGGCGACGAACTCGCCCTTCTCCTTGCGCTCGACGAAGTCGCGGTCGTAGTTGACCAGGGCGATGTTGTCGCCGAAGGGTTCCTGGGCCCGGGCGACGCCGCTGGTTGGGACGGCCACCAACGCCGCCAGCAGCAGCGCGGATGCCAGCGGAATGAGCCGCCTTGCCCGCCTGAGTTTCGATTTCAGCGCCAAGATGTTCACCTCTCTACGGTTTCGTCCGAATCACCGGACCGGCCGTCTGGGGAGAGAGTTTGAACAAACGAAATCGGCGTGAAAACTGCCTGCAGGGGACGACAAAAGTGTTCCCCCTTACGGGTGGCCCCTACAGGGTTCTTGGCAGCTTGGGCGCGTCTATGCAGTAATGGGTCTGTACACGAAAACGGGCTTTGTGCCGAAGGCCTGAAACTCGGGATTTCAAAGCTGAGACAGGTACAAATGGGGGCTCCGGCGGGCAAAAGTTGTGAACACTTTGACTTAAGTCCCCAGTCCGGCGGGGCACAACGTTCCGGGACCGAGGGGTCTACAGGACGAAAGCGAAAAACCGACTCGAAACCGCCCGTTTCCCTCTACAGGGGTCCGCACGCAACCGCTCTTGAGATGCGGGGCTGCGGAAGAGGACACATGCCGGGAACGAGAGCCGGTCAAATGGAGGAGGACTGATGGAACCGAAGAAGGGCGTGATTGAGAAGAGCAAGAGCGTGCAGGACATGCACCACCTGCGGCTGATGTCGCTGTTGCAGGAGCTGGAGCGGGACCACGGGCGCAAGAAGGCCGCTGCCATCCTGGGGGTGGACCGCAGGACGCTGGACGCCAGTCTCGACGAGGGGCTGCTTTCGAGACGCATCCGCGGGGCGTTGGAGCGGGCTCTCCAGTCGGGCGTGGGCTCGGCGGCCCGGGAGCAGCGGGACCGCAACGACAAGCTGGCGGACCGCATGGCGGACATCGAGAAGGGGTTCGAGGAGCTGGGCAAGGAGGTGCGGGTCCATCACAGGGCGTTGGAGGACGCGAACCGGGGCCTGCGCGAGGAGTGGGCCGAGGTGCAGCGGAGGCTGGAGCGGACGGTGTCGGAGCTCAGGGCCGGCGGCGGTCGGGACGACAATGGACGGGTGGAGGCCGGGGAGGCCAGCAGCGGCGACCCTCCGCCCAGGAAGAAGAAGCTCCTGCGGCGGGAGTTCCCCGACCTTGTGACGCTGGAGCCGGCGGATGACGACGAGGAAGTCTTCGGCGACGCGTGGCCTCTGATCGTCGAGTGGCGGGAGCTGAAGGCCACCCATCCCGACAAGGGGAGGGGTCTTGACTGGCTGCGCACCGAGGAGCGGTTCATGTCGGTGGAGCTGGCGCTGCTGGAAGAGCACGGGCTGACCCTTCCCCCGGCCACGTTTCCGCTGCGCGGCTTCGACCGCAACGGGCAGGTGAACTGGCGTCGCACAGCGCTCTCCGACACGCGGAGGGCGCTGGCCTGGCGTGAGTTTTTTCCCAGGGCCTGGCGTTCTTTGAGGGCCAAGCTGAGGCGGAAGTAGCGCGTCCGGCCATGCGCCTCCCATCGACGGGCTTCCGAAGTTCCGGGAAATTGGAATCGAAGACCACCCTGCGAGGGATTGATGCCTGGCTGGAGCCGAGCAATGATGAATGCACTGTTTGGCTTTCACCAAGGTTTCCAACCACAGAAACCTGGGGGCGCGATCCCTGTTGCCCGGGCCAGACCTGACGGATGATTCGCTCTCTGGAATGGTCGCCCACGAGGGAATGCTGCCGCTGTGGATTTGACGTAGCTCTCCGCAAGCAGCATGGACCGGATCGACGTGGTTGACGTTGGGCCCTCGTCCCCGGTCCACGTCCGGCGGTTGGAGTTTGACGTTAGGTCCTTCTTCCGCCGGGCACCTGGCCTTGCGGTCTGGGGTCTGATCGCTCCAGTCGCCGGACACCGGAACGGAGCCCTGTGCTTCGTTCCTCAACAATCGGTCGGAACGCGTCTGTCGCTCCGGCCGGTTCTACATGCCTGCGGCACAACCGTCACGCGGTTGGGTCGCAGCTTCGACACGCGCCGGTCTGCGGGTTCGAGCAGGCTGGCCGCATCACGTCTCGCAGCCTTTCCCACGGTCGCTCTGCGCCCTGGGCGAGCTGCGTCTTCGGCACGAGAATCAAGCAAAGGAGGTAACGAGGACATGGACGAAACACGGACACTTGCTGAGCGGTACGTCGGGCCGAGCGCTCGGACGATTGCCGACCTGCTGCCTCACCGGGTCAGCTTCGAGCGGGGCTGGTTCTGGACGTCGACGGCGGTCTGCCACGGCGGCAAGTCCGACGGGCTTGCGTTCCGGCAGAGGCCCGACGGCAACGGCATCGACGTGCGGTGCCACACTGGAGGGTGCGGACCGGGCGTGGTGATCACAGAGCTGGAGGAGCTGGTCGGGCTGCCAATCTGGACGGCCTTCGAGCCGGTGCCTGTTGCGCAGGCAAAGGCTTCCGAGAAGGCTCCCTGGTGGAAGAGTAAGAAGGTCTGGGTCCCGGCGGTGGTTGCGCTGCTCATTGCGACGCCGCTGCTGACGATGGACCTGGAGCTCTTCTTCCTGAACCTGTTCGGGCTGGGCATCGTGGCGCTGCTGCTGAGGCGGTTCCTCGCACGCCGCACGGTGCGGAGGTTCCGGCGCTGACAGCGCGGGCTCCGGCCCTTTCACAACCCATTCAACGCAAGGGGTCGTCTCCATCCGGGGGCGGCCCCTCTTTCTTTGTCCGCGAGCGGGCGCAGTTTCGGCAAGGTAACACAAGGCAGATGCACTAAGGAGGTGCGCAATGACGACGGCGACACTGGCAGAAGGCAACCGGATGGTGGACACGGACGTGGTGCGGCCCAGTCGCAGTTTGGAGGAGCTGGTCGACCAGCTCTTCGCGGCGATGGGGTTCACGGACGAGACGGAGACGCAGGTGATCGAGACGCAGGTGGTCGAGACGACCCCGGCGCGGTCGATCCACGAGGCCCGCAGGCTGAGGCAGGCGGGTGACGTCGACGGGGCGCTGGGCGTCCTGGCCGGCGCGGACATGGGACAGGCGGAGCCGAAACAGGCCCGGTGGGCCTTCTCCGAGTGGAGGGGACTGGTCAGGCGGCGCTTCGGCGGCCTGGGCGCCCTGGTCTACTCCCAGGGCACCGGGAGGGCCGCGGCGCTGGTGCCCCACGGCGATGGGACGCTGGAGGTCGCCGCGGTGCTGGGGATGCGCTGGCGGCCCGGCAAGCTGGTCTCGGAGCGCAGCCTCCGGGGGCTGCGGCCCCTGGCCGGAGGCGCGTGATGGTCACTGCAAGCGTGGACATTCCAACGCTGAAGGCGCGTCACCCCCTGGGCGACACGGTGGAGGCGGCCGGGGTGCGGCTCAGGGGGAGGGGCAGGGTCCGCCAGGGCGTCTGCCCCTTCCACCACGAGGCGGAGGCCTCGTTCACTGTGTACGCCGATAGTGAGCGGTTCTACTGCTTCGGCTGCGGCGCGGGCGGCGACGTCCTGGACTTTGTGCAGAGGTCCGAGGGGCTCACGCTCACCGAGGCGATCGCGCGGCTGGACGGGGGCCACAGGCCCGTTTCCGGGGCCGCTCACCGTCCAGCCCGGACGCGGCGTCCTGCGTCCGCCGCGCTGCCTCCCAGGGACCCTTCCCTGCTGACGGCGGCGGCGCGCTTCTACGCCGGTTGTCTCCGGTGTTCGACAGAAGCGCGGGAGTACCTGACCTCGCGGGGCGTCGGCCCGGTCGCGGGGGGGGGCGCCGCGCGGCGGCGCGGCGCGGCGCGCGG
>VXPS01000169.1 GCA_009839425.1 Chloroflexota bacterium | reverse complement strand
GTGCAAGGCGGCCGTCCACAGTACACGCATCCCCGGGCGATCCCGCGCGCCGGGGGGGCCGGCAGGATATCAACGTAGACGGCAGCGTTGGATTGCCGACGGCGTCTCGATGCTCGACCGCAACCCGTTCGCCCCTGGGCTCCTGCGGGCCGGCGTTCACCGTCGTTCCGGCGACCCCACCTATATCTAGGCCCGCGGTTTTCGTGCCTAGCTGGTTCGGCCCGCTTCCAGGAGGGCCTCCCTCGCTGTGCTGACGTGTCCCCACGGGATTGGCTTTGCCTCTCCCCTTGGCCACGCGCCAGTTCCCCACCCGGATCTTCACAGTCGGCCGGACTTTTCAGACCGGGCGTTCTCTCTGCTCCGAGGCCGCGAGTATCACCGCTGACGGGATCGGCAACATGTCTGATCCCTGCCTGTCTCCAGCCGTTGATCAGTTCCGATCGATCGGCCCCGGCGCAATGTCGGTGTGCGACGGGTTCACCGAGCCGCCGGACCGCGACCTGCCGCCGGTCGGTCCCGCGCCGGCCGACCACGAGCAGGATCGGCACCTTGGCGAGGGAGTGCTCCCGGACCTTGTAGCCGATCTTCTCGTTCCGGCGGTCGAGTTCCGCGCGGAGGCCGGCGGTATCTCGCGCGGTGCGCACCTCCCTGGTGTGGCCGTCGGCGTCGCTGGTGATCGTGGCGACGACCACCTGCCGGGGCGCTAGCCATACGACGGCGAAATATTGTCAATATGGTGTGGTGGTGATGTAGTGATATGGCGCTGTGGTGCGGTAAGACTTGAAACACTGACGACCACCCGGAGTTCGCGGTATGCCCCGCCTGACGATCAGCCTGACCGATCGAACCCACCGTGCGCTGAAGGAGGCGGCAGCACGAAGGAACTGCTCAATGGGTTCGATCATCGAGGAGAGCTTGGAACTAAGGGGCATTCAACCCTACGAGGCTGCCGATGAGATCGTCGCCGCAGCGCGTGCGAAGTCGCGATTGAGTGCCGACGAGGCGATGGCCTTGGCCGTCGAGGAGACGAGGCGGTTTCGAGAGGGGGATTGACACGAATCCGCGCCGCGGATCGCGGACTCAGGGCGAAGAAACCGGGCGATGCTCTCGCCGGTCTGCATTGTCGACACGAACATCGTGGTCTCCGGCCTGATCGGCGCAGTCCTCCGGCCCGAATCCTGAGCGCCATGCTCGACGGTACCTTGCTGTACGTGATGGCTGTACGTGATGTCGGGCGATCTCCTTGACGAATACTCGTCACTGCTGCGCCGCCCGGCACTGGTACGACTGCACCGATGCACAGACGATGAAATCGATCGGAGCTCGCACGCCTGGTCGCCAATTCCATGTGGCGCGAGCCCGCTGTCGCCGGCGATGCTCCCGATGCCGGCGACGATCACTTGTGGGCGTCGCTCGCAACCTTTCCGCAGGCAGTTCTGGTTACTGGCGACGGGCTGCTGCTCGACAACCCTCCGGGCAGCGCCGCGGTCGTATCCGCCCGCGACCTTGTCGACATGATTGCTCCTGCTCGAGAGCCGTGACGCGTCGGCGACGTGATGCGACCCTCCCTCTCCAGCCTTGCTTGCGCGTCGCCGGGTCCCGGCTTGCAGCTGAGTCGCGTACAGCGCGCCGCCGCCGGCAGCCTCAGCCAGGCGGGACCAGTCGCGCGCGCCGATGCCACTGGGTGTCCTGGTTTCGTGCTGCACGGGCGCGCAAGTCCCAGGCCCGAAAGATTCGGCCTGGAGGGCTGACTTTGGGTTAGGACGGCGAACCGCCCAACCGCCAACCGGCCGTCGCGTGCAAGGTCGAAGGACGCATTGGCCGGTCAGTCCATCCCGGCTGCTGCACTGGGCGTGGCGCCCGGCGGTTCAGCTTCGGCAGGCAGGGCAGACACACACCCGGCCAGCGCCAGCGCAGGCTGTGCCGAGTCACCGAGCCGCCGGACCGCGACCTGCCGCCGTTCGGCCTCGCGTCGGCCGGCCACCAGCAGGACCGGCACCTTGGCGAGAGAGCGCTTCCGGACCTTGTAGCCGATCTTCTCGTGCCGGCGGTCGAGTTCGGCGCGGAGGCCGGCGGCATCGAGCGCGGCGTGCACCTCCCGGGCGTAGCTGTCGGCGTCGCCGGCGATCGTGGCGACCGCGACCTGGCGGGGCGCCAGCAACAGCGGCAGGTAGCCGGCGTCATCCTCGATCAGGATGCCGATGCAGCGCTCGAAAGGCCCCGGGATCGAGCCGGTTCCTTCGGATCGCGGTCCCCCGCACCGAGGGCTTCCGCAGTGCAGGTGTGCCGTCAGCTGACGGTTGCCGGCGATGAAGGAGCGGATCCCTGGCGAGGCGGGAAAGCACGGAGGCGCGAGAAGCGCCTCGATCGCCGCCCCGATGCCGAGCGGCGCGGTCGGGCGCGGCGAGGTACATCCAAAGCTTATTCCGGCCGGGCCTCCAGCCATCGCGCGGCGCGTTCCGGGTCACCGCCTTGTCCACGCTGCTCGAGGAACGCGGCCGCGTCCTTGGCGCCCACTTTCTCGGCCAGGGCGCGCGCGATGAACTGGTTGAGCGAGACGCCCTCCTGCCGTGCCCGGTCTTCCGCCGCCGCCTTGAGCGATCTCGGCAGATTCAACGAGACGCGTGCCTTCATGATGAGAGTGTCCCCCACACGTGCGCCGGATCAGCCAAGCTTTGCGCGGTCACCACGCTGGTCCCAAACGCGCAGAAGCTCGATCCGGTCGTCGACGATACGGTAGATGAACGAAAACGGGGTCCGAGGGATCGATAGCTCTCGAACTCCTTCCGTGTCCTCAAGCACGTGGCCGATCAGCGGATTCCTTTGAATGGTGTCACAGGCCTTTCGGTACTGCCGAGCCGCCCGTTGCGCTCCATCCGCGAACACGCTGGAGTAGTACGTTCGCATCCACATCAGATCGGCCGTCGTGGACGGCAGGAAGACAAGCTTCACGGTCTACGATGGATCGAATTTCAGGTCCGCTAGCGGCGGCGCGGTTTCTGTGTCTGTTCCCCATGAAGCTACCCAGGCGTCCATCGCGTCCTGCGAGATGAAGGATCCCTTGTCGGCCTCTTGCATCGCCGAACGGATCGCCGCCCGCTTCTCGGCCCGGTCGCGGAGCATGGACTCGATGGCCTTGATCGCAAGGAACGATGCGGAGCGTTCCTCGCGCTTGGCCTCCAGTTCGAGGCGGTGCTTGAGTTCTGCGTCGATCCGCAAGCTCAGTCGCGCAGTGGTCATGCTGGTTTCCTCACGCAGTTCGTCTCGCCCCGGTCGCCGCCTAAGTCATCCATTGTCTGCCATTGTATGACAGTGGTGTCCGCTGTTCCATGCTCTGGCAGTGCGTGATGCCTGCGACGGTGCTCGGGGGCGGCCAGAAACGCGAGAATTTCGCCGGGCACAAAACGTGTCCATGCGAACGCGCGGGCCCTGGCGCCGGCCCCGTGCGTGTCATGGGAAGCGCGCCCCATCAGGCTGTTCCCCCCCGACCGGCGACGATGGACCGGTCGGGCGCCCGCGCGGACGACACGACGTTGCACGCGGTGCCGGAGAACTTGGCCGACGCATCAGCGCATTGGCGTGTCCCTCCCGCCCGCGGTGTCCGGCGCACTCGCTTCGGCTGCTGGCGCAGCAACACACTCGGCCAGCGCCAGCACGGGTTGCGCCGACTCGCCCACCGGGCTCGTCGACACTTCCAGCAGCCCGGTCGGATCGTGGGACATGGGATTGGTCTCGCCGAACAGCACGAGCTGCGCCTCGTACGGCTTCTCGACCGCTAGCTGTACGGAAAGCGCTGTAGCGTGACAGCGCAGTGATTGCTCACAGGTTGTCGAGCATCGCGGGCGGCACGTCAGGCCGTCAGTTCCGAAGGATCTGCCGCGTTCGTTCCGCGACGCTGGAGCCGAGCGACCGCGCCCCGATCGAAGCTCGCGAACGCGGTCCCGCCAAGGCGTTCACCCTGCGCGGCGATGGTTCCATCGGCAAAATCTCCGCCGGCACGCAAAGCAGCCAATCCCGCGTCAACCGCGGGCGAGTCGGTAACGACGGCGTCGATGGCGGCGATTGCCTCGATGGCGCCGGCAATTTCGTCGGTGCCATAGCCGTACCCGCGCTGCAGTACCCATGCGAACTCACAGAAGACCGGGACGGGTACGGCGATGACCGTCGCCTGCAGGAGCAGTGCCTGAGCCATCGTGGCCTGGACAGCGTCATCCTCAACGACTGCGCGCAGGAGCACGTTCGTGTCCGCAGTAATCTTCATTCCTTACCCGCCCATCCCGAGGCGGCAATCTCGTTCATCTCCTCGACGGAGAGTGACGCCCGCGGTTTCGCGAGCATGCCGAAGACGGCCGCGATCGACGTGCCGCGCTTCGGCCTGACCTGCATGCGCCTGTCCGCCAGCAGGTCGAGCTCAAGCTTATCGCCGGGCCGCACCCCCAAGTGTGCGAGCACATCCTTGCGCAGCGTGATCTGTCCCTTCGAAGTGACCGTGAGGACGATGGCCATGAAGCTGACTCCGCCAGAAGCTACAGCCGGAACGTAAGGCAAATTCACCTTTCATTCAATTACCGCTCCGCCCTAGCTTGCAGCACTTGCGGGCTGAGACCATTTTCTCGGACAAGGCCCGGTTGTGCAGGCAGAGGCAAATTCCGTTTGCGGCCCTCGCGAGGTTCGCCGCTTATGACATGGGACGACCTGATCGTCAGTCGGTCGTGCCCGTCGTGTCCGGCGCACCCGCTTCGGCTGATAGAGCAGCAACACACTCGTCCAACGCCAGCACGGGTTGCGCCGACTCGCCCAAGCGGCGCACCGCCACCTGTCGGCCTTCGGCTTCGCGGCGACCGACCACGAGCAGGACCGGCACCTTGGCGAGGGAGTGCTCCCGGACCTTGTAGCCGATCTTCTCGTTCCGGAGGTCGAGTTCGGCACGGAGGCCGGCCGCCGAGAGCGCAGCGTGCACCTCCTGGGCGTAGCCGTCGGCGTCGCTGGTGATCGTGGCGACGACGACCTGGCGGGGCGCCAGCCACAGCGGCAGGTTGCCGGCGTAGTGCTCGATCAGGATGCCGATGAAGCGCTCGAAGG
>VXPS01000043.1:917-5098 GCA_009839425.1 Chloroflexota bacterium | reverse complement strand
ATCTACACGCTTAAGAGCGGCGGCAGCGTCAGATGTGTTTTTGAGACAGGACCGTCACCTGCGATACGCCGGGGGACACCCCCGTCACCGTGACCTTGCTCCCAACCGCCGCGACCGTCGCAACCCCCTCCTTCGACGACACGGCCGCGTAGGTCAGCGCGTCCCCGTCCGGATCGGTGAAATGCGCCGACACGTCCACCACCTTCGATTCGCCCGCATGGAGCTTGACCCCCGGAATCGCGCTCGCCGCCTCCGGCGCCTCGTTCACGTCCGTCACCGAGATGGCCACCGCGCCCGTGTCGCTCGCCGAACCCCAACGCACCGTCAACGTCAGCGCGTACGAAGCCTTCGCTTCGTGGTCCAGCGCCCTCGCGACCCCGATCTTCGCGTCGGCGTCGCCCGCCCCGGCCGCCGCCACCGAGAAGTCGCCGGAACCCGTGCCCGAGAGCGCATAGCTCAGCGTGCCGCAATCCCCCTTGGTCGCCACCACCACCGTGCCGTCCAGGCCGTCCCCCACATCCGCGTCCTCGGGAACCGAAAGAGCCCCGTCCGACACCGTGATCTCGCACGGCTCCTTCGGCGCCGGATCCACCCTCACCGAAAACACCTGCGTCGCCGTCAGGCCCCCGCGGTCCCGCGCGGTCACCGTGACCGCCGCGCTTCCCGCGGCCACGCCCGTCAGCTTCACCGGGCTTCCGCTCGCGTTCACCGTCAGCCGGCCCGTCGCCGAGGACTTAGACGTAAACGTCAGCCGGTCCCCGGCGTCGTCGTCCGTGAAGTAGCCCGTCACGTCCACCGACTCCGGATGTCCGACCCGGATCGTCCGCGTCCCGATCGAGCCCTTCGCCCTCGGCGCCTCGTTCACGTCCGTCACCGAGATGTCCACGTCGCCCGCGCCGGTCGCCGTGCCGCCCGCCTCGCTCACCGTCAGCGTCAGGTCGTACGAGTCCCGGCCCTCGTGGTTCAGTCCGCGCTTCACCTCGATCTTCCCGTCGTCGTCGTTCGCGCCCGCCGCCGCCACCGAGAAGTCGCCGGAACCCGTGCCCGTCAGCGCATAGCGCAGCGCCCCGCAATCCCCCGTCGTTGTCACCCCGACGACGTCGCTCACCGCGGTGCCCACGCCCGCGTCCTCCGGCACCGAAAGGGACGCGTCCGACACCGTGATCCCGCACGGCTGCGGCGCCGGCTCCACCGTCACCGAAAACACCTGAGTCGCCGTCAGACCCCCGCGGTCCCGCGCCGTCACTGTGACCGTCGCGCCTCCCGCCGCGCGGCCCGTCAGCGTCACCGGGCTCCCGCTCGCGTTCACCGTCAGCCTGCCCGTCGCCGACGACTCCGAGGTGAACGTCAGCCGGTCCCCCGCGTCCTCGTCCGTGAAGTAGCCCGTCACGTTCAGCGAAACGGGCTGCCCGACCCGGACCGTCCGCGCACGGATAGCGCCAACACTCCTCGGCGCCTCGTTCACGTCCGTCACCGTGATGTCCACGCCGGCCGCGTGGCTCACCGAGCCCCAACTCACCGTCAGCGTCAGATCGTAAGAGTCCCTGCCCTCGTGGTTCAGCCCACGCTTTACCTTGATCACCCCGTCGTCGTCGCTCGCCCCCGCCACCGAAAAGTCACCCGACCCCGTGCCCGTCAGCGCATAGCGCAGCGTCCCGCAATCCGCATTCGCGCTGACCCCGACCTCGCCGTCCACCTCGTCCCCTACGCCCGCATCCTCGCGCACCGACAATTGGGCCGCCGACACCTCGATCTTGCAGTCCGGATTCGGCTCGTATACCTCAACCTCGAACTGCTGCCTTGCCGTTAGGTTCCCGGTGTCTTCCGCGGTGACCGTTACTGTCGCGGTGCCCTTCTTCAGCCCCTTGTACGTCACCCTGCTGCCGTCGATGCTCACCTCCACAACGCTGGACCTGGACGAGGTGGCGGTATAATCCAACTCGTCTTTGTCCGGATCGCTGAAGTACGACGACACGTCCGCCGACCCGCTATCGCCAACGTCGACTCCCCGATCCGATATCGTCCCCTTGGTGTTCGGCTTCCGGTTCGGAACCCGTACCACGAAAACGTCCTCCTCCGTCCCACCCATCCGGTCGTCGGCTTTCAGCGTAACCGTCGTCTCACCCTTGCCCTTCGCCGCGACCGTCAGAGTGTTCCCGCTCACCGTCGCCGTCGCCACGTCCGTGTCCGAGACCTTGACCGTGTAACCGAGGGCATCCCCGTCGGGATCGCGGAACACGCCGGAGATCTCGATCTCCTTCTCGTTCGGGCCATCACCCACGTACAGCCTCAGGTCGGCGAGCGCGTTCTTGACCTCAGGTGCTCGGTTCGGGACCTCGACATCGAATTCGTCGACGATCGTCAGATCGCCCGGATCCGTCGCCGTCACGGTAACCGTAGCTTCTCCCTTGCCCTTCGCCGTTACCGTCAGCGTGTTCCCGCTCACCGTCGCCGTCGCCACGTCCGTGTCCGAGGACACGGCCTCGTAGCTGAGATCATCCCCGTCGGGATCGCGGAACACGTTCGAGAGGTTGATCCGCTGCTGGTTCGTCCCCTCGCCCACGTACAGCGTCAGGTCGTCGATCCGATTGACAACCATCGGTGCGCGATTCGGAACCTCGACATCAAACTCGTCCTTGGCCTCCAGATCGCCATCATTCGCCGTGACGGTAACCGTCGCATCGCCCTTGCCCTTCGCCGTGACCGTCAGCGTGCTCCCCGTCCATGTCGCGGTCGCGACATCCGGGTCCGAGGAGATCGCTTCGTAGCTGAGATCATCCCCGTCGGGATCGCGGAAGACCTTCGAGAGGTCGATCACCTTCTCGTTCGGCCCATCACCCACGTACAGCGTCAAGTCGCTGATCGGATTGTCAACCACAGGCGCTTCATTTGGCTCTGGCACCGTCACACGGAATGCCTGTTGCGCCGTCCCGCTGTGCCCATCGTTGGCGGTCACGGTCACCGTCGCGCTCCCCGCCGACTTTCCCGTGTACGTGACCTCGCTGCCTTCGACGCTGACGCTTAACACCTCCGAATCCGACGAACCGGCCGTGTAGGTCAGCCGGTCCCCGTCCGGATCTTTGAAATACGACGACACGTCCACCGTCTTGCTCTCGTCGACACCGACCGTGTCGGGCTTGATCGTCCCAACCGGCTTCGGCGGCCGGTTCGGAACCGTGACCTTGAAGACATCCGTGACCTCCAGATCGTCAGGATCCTTTGCGGTCACGGTCACCGTCGCCTCGCCTTGCCCCTTCGCGGTCACCGTGAGCGTCGTTCCGCTCACCACGGCGGTCGCCACGGCCGGCTTCGAGGAGACCGCCTCGTAGCTGAGAACATCCTCGTCCGGATCGCTGAACACCTTCGAGAGGTCGATCTCCTTCTCGTCACCCACATGCAGCGTCATGTCCTCGATCTCATCGTCCACCACCGGTGGCCGGTTGGGCTGCGTGACGTTGACGCTCACGTCGATGCTCGCCTGAGCCCCGCATTCGTCGTGCACCGTCACTTCCAACTCGTACAAGCCCGGATCCAAGGCTGCCGTGGTCGAGATCTGCGCCGTCAGGGAGTTGATCGTGAACTTGTTCTCGCCTCCGTCGTCGAGTTCGTAGTACGGGATGCCGTCCGTCGTGTTGGCCGCCACCGTGCCGAACACGGTGTCGGCGGGCACGGGCGCGACGAGCTCGAACATGGTCTTCACGTTGGGCGGAAAGGCGACGCTGCACTCGATGAACGCGGACTGCGGTTTTGAATCGACCTTGAAGGCGCCTTCGGTCCCCGCCCGCGCCGCGTCGACGGCCAGACCCAGCGAGACGTAGAAGACCTCGACGGCCTCCGTGTTGTCGTCCTCAAGCGTCTCCACGCTGATCGGCTTCACCGTCTCGCCCGGCTGGAACGTGACGACCTCGTCGGCCGCCTTGTAGTCCCGGCCCGCCAGGGCCGTACCGTCCTGCGTCCGCCAGCGCAGCGAGATCCGATCCGCCACGGGCATCGACATGATCACCGACGAGTTCCACGTCGATCCTTCCCCGATGGTGTCCGACACCGCCGCGAGCTCGACGGACACCGTTCCGTTGTCCGCGATGGTCGCCGTGGCCTCTGTCTGATCCACGAGCACCGTCCCTGGACCGGTCGCGCCGGTCAGCGCGAGCACCACCGTCTCGCCCTTGTCGAGGATGCCG
>VXPS01000043.1:0-907 GCA_009839425.1 Chloroflexota bacterium | reverse complement strand
GATCCGGGCGGTGTTCTCGCCTTGGGACACCGTCGCCTCGCCCGACAGCGCCGTATAGTCCTCGCCCGCCACCGCCGTGCCGGAGACCGAGTACCGGACCGTCACGGCCCCGGCGGCGGTGCTCCCCGCCACCGAAATCTCGAAGTGCCCGGTCGCGCCCTCGGCCACCGAGCCGCCCTCGGGCGCGGAAAGGGTCACCCTGAGCGTGTCGGACGCCGCCGCCGAAGCACCGGAGAGCCCGTGCGCTCCGGCTGGAAAGACGGTCGCCAGCAGGAGGCCGCAGGCCGCCGCCGTGAAGAGTTTTCGAGCCGTCCTACGGACTGGGTGCGGAGACTCCGCACCCGACCTGGGACGAGGCTGCTGGATATGGAAAAAGGTTGAACGTAGCGAATTGAGGGTGGTCATTGCGCAAGGGTGCCCTTGGACATGAGGCGGAAGAGGGGTTGTGGCCCGACACGGCCCGGAATTGGAAGCTCGAAAGGCTACAAGGAAATCCAGAACATGCAAGGGGTGCGGAGGAAGTCGGGTGCCACGCGTAAGAACTGACGGCAGCCCAACACGTCCGAAATGGTGGGTTGCCCGGTCAGGGCCGGATGACCCTCACCACCCTGCCGTCCGTGTCCACCACGACCACGGGACCTTGAATCACGTCGTCGGCGAACAACTCCGCAACCGAGCCTTCCGCGTCCGCACCGCCGCCCCGAGCATCGCCCTGCGCCGCCCCCCGCAGGGTGTACGGATCCGCCTTGCTAACGTCTACTTCGTATCCAAGATCCGCCAACGTCTGGATCGTGATCGCCGTCAGCAACGCCCCGCCGCCCGGTGTCATGATGTCGCCGGGGATCACACGTAGCCGCCAGTGGATGCCCACGAGGGGTATCTTGTCCTCCAGCGGCACCTTGCCGCC
>VXPS01000390.1 GCA_009839425.1 Chloroflexota bacterium | reverse complement strand
ATACTCCACCGCCTGCTCCCGCCCATGGTCAAAGGGGAAGCGGCTGCGCCCGTAGCAATCGGGATCGGCCAGGAACGGATCGTTGTACAGCGGCCCGCCCCCGCCCATCCGCGGCAGCCCGGTCGATGGGTGCCGCGCATCCACGCTGTTCTCCGCCTTGATTAGCAGCACGCCCTCATGGCGCACCGCGTCCGCAAATACGTCAGCCGAGCAGCCCAGGCGTTCGGTATCCAGGCTGAACCCCAGGATCCAGTACGTATGCCGGTCGCCCGGCCGCACCTCCTGCGGGGTCAGCTCGTCGATATCGGCCAGGCCGTCGATGATCCGCTCCGCCGCCCGGATCTTGCTGGCGATATACCCGTCCACCTTCGCCAGCTGCACCAGCAGCACCGCCGCCGTCAGGTCATTGATGATGTAGTGCGGCGCCAGGAAGTAATGACCGTACGGACGCTCCGCATACGGCCCGCCCGCCCGCGGCAGCGCCACGTCGTGAAACAGCACCGCCCGCTCCCACAGCTCGGTGTCATTCGTCAGCACCGCGCCGCCTGTGCCCGCCGACAGGTGCTTCCCCCCGAAGCTGTAACCCGCAATGTCGCCAATGCTCCCGACCACCTGCCCCTGGTACTCCGCGAAATGCGCCTGCGCGCAGTCCTCGATCAGCGCCAGGTCGTGCCGTCGCGCGATGTCTTGCAGGGCCCGCATATCGCACGGATTGCCCAGGTAATGCACCGCGATGATGGCCCGCGTCCGCGGCGTGATCCTGGCTTCAACGTCCGCCGGATCCAGCGTGTACGTCTCGTCGATATCGGCAAACACCGGCACGCAGTTCTGCAGCAGCGCGCCGATAATCGTCCCGCCGGCCGTCCACGGCGTCACGATCACTTCGTCGCCTGGCTCCGGATTGATCGCCCCGATACACACGTGCATCGCCGCCGTCCCCGACGTCACCGCAATCGCGTGCTTCACCCCGTGACGCGCCGCAAACGCCCGCTCAAACGCCTCGACCTTCGGCCCCTTGCCCACGTGCCCCGACCGCACCACCTCCGTCAGCGCCGCAATATCGTCATCCCCAAACGCATGCCCCGGCCCAAACGGCTCCGTCCGCACCGGCGCCCCACCATGCATCGCCAGCCGCTCGCTCATGGCCCGCCTCCTGCACCACCCACCCGCTGCCCGCCGCTCATCCTATGCCCCGCCCCTCAGGCGATCCCTGAACGGAGACCCTTGCAAGTCTCCCTGCTCCTCAAATGAGCGGCCTCTCTCTCTATCTCCCCGCACTCCTCGCGACCCTCCCCTCACCTCTCGCCTTCGGCTGAGAGTCGTCCGGTCGAGGTTTCCCCGCCAGCAACCACCTACGGACTCCGTCAACTACAGGGGACGCCGCTCTTCACCCTCTCCAAGGGGAGAGGCAGACTCGGCCGTCTTCGGCCGAATTCGGTGAGGGGTCTTCCGGGCAACCAACCCCGGGATTGCCCACAGGTTTCCTCTTGAAAGGGACTGGGGTGAGCGTCTTCCGGCCACGCCACGTCCCATACCACCAGCGCCCTCGTGCATCCCACCCGCGGGGAGCCCGTTCTTACCCTCTCCATTGAGGGAGAGGGCAGGGTGAGGGTGGCTGCCGGCCCCAGCACCCACGCCGAGTCATCGGCAACCCACCACGTTGAGCCCGTCCGCTCTTCCCTCTCCCGGCGGTGAGGGGTCTTCCGGGCACCCAACCCCAAGTCGCCAAAGCCGCTCGTCAAACTCATCACCTCTGGGCGATTGCCCCTCCCTTTCCCCATCCCATCCCCGCTATCCTGTCCCTATCCACAGCAAGGCACACCGAATGGCGACAACAATCGACGAGCGGCCCGAGCGGCTGCCCGATGATTACCAGCACGTCGTGGTCACACGTGAAGAGGTTTGGGCGGAACTGGACCAGGAGGCGCGGCGACTCTTTGGCCTGACGGCCGATGAGTTTCTACGCATATTCCGGAATCCGCCGGAGCAGTACCACGGCGATCTGGCGTTCCGGTCGCTGTGCCACATAGCTGACCTGGTTGCCGAGCCCATCGAGCTATAGCAGCCGGCGGGTTGCCCGCGACTTCCTTCGCCGCCTTCGCGAGGTATACAAGCTCGTCGCGGCCGCCGAGCTTTCGGACGCATGGCTCGGCAGCGATGTGCTGATCGTTGGCCACGGCGTGTCACCCTCCTCGCGTCGCGGTCAGCCGGTGTTGCTCAGCAACGGGATGTACCTGAACGCTGAGTTGACGCTTCGGGCGTATCGCGGGCCTGTTCCGCGCCTCGAAACAGTGCGAGCGACCTACAGTTATCAGGCCGGGAATCTGCCTCATGATCGCCGTCCGGTTTTCTCGTACCAGTTTGATCGCGAAACCCGATTTCCACATTCACGCTGCCATCTCCACGTGTATGCGTCGCCGACGGGCTACGCACAGGACCGCGCCTTTTCCCGCCTCCACCTCCCCACCCGCCGCATCACCCTCGAACAAATCGTCTGGCACCTCATCCAGGAACACGGCGTCCAACCCCGCCGCCCCGACTGGCACCAAGCCCTCTGGCGCCACGAAACCCGGTTCCGCGACACCCAACGCACCCAACCCTGGCCCTACGCCCCACCCTTCCCACTGCCCCATCCCACCTAGGAGAGACCGCTGCATAACGACCCTCGACCTCAAAGGCGGCGCCGCTCTTTCTCCCTCTCCCGCTGGGTCCAGACCGGACACATGGTTTACAGACGTTCGGAGACATGGTTTACACATCCAGCGCTGAAAGGGAGGACCGTGATGTGCCATCGACGGATGAGCAATCCCCAGGCCTGATCCAGAGTCCGAAGCCTGAACGTTTGAATCTAAGCAGTTGACATGCAAGCACGCGCTTGCATATCGTAAACCCTGACATGCAAGCCAACACTTGCCTGAGGCTAGTCGTGTGGACGTCTATCGCGCGATCGCTGACCCAACCCGCCGGGCCATCCTGGATGAGCTCGTCGATCGGTCAGGTCAATCGCTCTTCGAACTCTGCGCACGCCTCACCATGAAGCACGGAATCAACTCCTCGCGGCAGGCCATCGCCCAACACCTGGGCGTCCTGGAGGCCGCCGGGCTGATCCGCACCAGGCGCGTGGGCAGGTCCAAGCTCCATTGGTTCCAGGGCGCCCCGCTCAAGGCCATCGCCGAGCGTTGGCCGATCTCGACAGATGAAAGGGACACGTGAACGATGAGAATCCACCTCGCCGGCGTCTTCGTAAACGACCAGCAGAAGGCGCTCCGCTTTTACACCGAAACGCTTGGCTTCCAGCTCAAGCACAACATCCCCCTGGGCGAGTTCGCCTGGATCACCGTGGTATCCCCCGAAGACCCGGAGGGGACCGAGTTTCTGCTTGAGCCGGATAACCATCCCGCGGTCCGTCCGTTCGTAGACGCGATAGTGGCGGACGGCATCCCCAGCACCTCCTTCGCCGTCGACGACGTCCAAGCCGAATACGAGCGTCTCCAGGCAGAAGGCGTGCACTTCGTCCAGCCCCCAACCGACCTCGGGCCCGTCATCACCGCGGTCCTCGACGACACCTGCGGCAACCTCATCCAAATCCAGGAGCAAAAACCCCAACCCTAACGACCCCAAGAACCCCCCCCCGCCCCAACCGGTCGTAGCCGGTCGCCGCTCTCATCGCGGCGCAACCGAGCATTGCTGGCAGTTGCTGTCTTCCCCACGGCCGGAAGCCCCCCGGAAGATCAGCAACGCGGCATGACCGACTTCAATGCGCTCGCAATCCCATGCGCTGCGACCTCGGCACCTTAGGAAATAAGCGCGGAGCCTACTCCCCGATCTCAATCAACAGCCGGCAATGATCACTCGAGCCCCACTGTTCGACCTCGTTCAAGGCTCGGACGTTGACGTTCTCGTGAAAGCCTCGTGAGGCAAAGGCGAAATCGAACTGATTGTTGCTCGCCGTCGCTGGGGTCCTATTGGGGAGGTGGTAGGTGACGACGTTCTCGGAGTCCTCAGGCTCACCCGTCGCAAGAATCTCCGCCTTCCGTCCATTCGGCAGCTGCGGCCCCAGGAATTCAAGGCCGATGGATTCCATCCTCTCGAATACGGTCTCGTAGCGTCGATCCCAGTACGGCCCGCTGCCATGCCCATAGCCGTAGGTGATATTCAGGTCCCCGGCCGCCAGGATCCGATGCGTCCGTGGATCGTCATGGCCGATGAAGGCTGAGAGGTCCGAGATGATGCGGTGGACCGAAGCGTCGGCATAGATCTGCCAGGACGCCTGGATGCTTGGGTGCGGCCCAACCCAGCGACCGTACATGGACGCGACCATGAACGGCTCAATCGAGCCGTCCTTAGGTGTCACGCGCGCCGCCGTAATCGTTCCAATGCCGCTGACAGAAATCTCGTCCTTCTCCGGCCACCCGTCAGGGCTGACCTGCCTGAACCATTTGACATCAACCCGGTCCGAGAGTCGCACCACCATCGGCCAACGCTCATAAAGTGCGCGCCAGCCCCGCCCGCGCCACCAGTCCGAATTCCACGAGTGCGAGTCCCACGACTCCTGAGGCCCAATGTCCAGATGGTCGGCAATATCCGCTGGCGGGTACTTGGCCTCCTGCAATAGCGCCACGTCCGCGTCCATCTCGACCAGTTCCTGCCACGGCTTGATCCTCGTGGCGATGTTCCAACTTACGACCGTCACACCCATCGCATCCTCCGAAGATCCTTATGTCGTCTTTAGCACCTTGGGACAGCCAGGAAGCTACTCCAAAGTCCTTACGGACACGTCGGCAGCGACGCCGAAATGGTCCGAGAGCTTCCTCTCCCCGTGGATGTTGCTAATCGCGTCCACCGAGTCGACCACCCAGTCCGCACTTAGCGCAATGTGGTCGATGCTCTTGCGTTCTTCAAAGACAAGATCCGCCGTCACGATCCGCAGATTCGGACTGAAGGCCTCCTGAAGCGCCAGCCGAAGCGCGCGAGGCGCCCTGCTTCCCTGCCCGATTGCCTGGTTGAAGTCCCCCATCACGATCAGACGATTAGCGTCCGCCTGCTCCAGCACTTCGGCAAGCCCGGCCAGGTACTCCTCATGGTCCTCCCACCGCCCCCTGCGCTCCGCCC
>VXPS01000407.1 GCA_009839425.1 Chloroflexota bacterium | reverse complement strand
GCCTCTACCCGTTCTGGCAGCGATTGACTGACGCAGACTCCCTGGTCCGCGCCAGAGCAGTCGGTGTCGGAGTAGGTCGGCCGCAACCCGGCAACTGTGGGACCCATTGCCAAGTCGCCGACCCGCTTGACACTGAAAATCCCCCGGTGCTAGCGTGACCGGTGTAGGCATATTGGCTGCTCGGCCATGAGTTGAGCGGCCGGTCCACAAGCCCTGCCCACCAGATTTGTTGCCTGTTCGTGTGGGTTCCGTATGCCGTTTGGCAGGGCCTCGAAACCAGAAACAGCCCGTGATTTCGCACACCTTGCGGTCCCGGCCGCGACCTCCAGCCGAGCTTGATCGCCCGGCGCGACGCGTAGGAGGCTCGAATGTCTAACTCCAGCGGACGCTCCGGCGGCTATCGCCGCCCGCGTCGCTCCGGCCGTGGTCGCCGCCCAAACCGCCGCCCGCGCCAGTTGCAGCCGGATCCGGATCGCGAACTGGCCGAACTCGAAGCCAAGCCCATGGAAGAGCTACGGGCGTTGGCGACCGAGCTCGAAATTGATGTCAACGGCTCCCCCGATCTGACCAAGGACGCCCTGGTCAATATGGTCCTCCAGGCCCGGTCCGAGAAGGACGGGTCGATGTTCCTTGAGGGCAACCTCGAACTCATGGACGAAGGCTACGGCTTCCTGCGCCGCGAGTTGGGCTGGCTAGCCGGACCCGATGACGTCTACGTCTCCCAGGCCCAGGTTCGACGCTTTGCGCTGCGCAACGGCGACCACGTCAGCGGTCACGTGCGGCCGGCCCGCGAGCACGACCGCTACCACGGCCTGGTCAGGGTCATGGCGGTCAACGGTCTCGCGCCGGACAAGGCCAGCGCCCGACCGCAGTTCGAGCGCATGATTCCGATCTTTCCGAACGAACAACTCGTGCTCGAATACTCGGCCACGGAACTCACCTCACGCATCGTCGACATCATTGCGCCCATCGGGCGCGGGCAGCGCGGCCTGGTGCTCTCGCCGCCCAAGGCCGGCAAGACCGAGCTGATGAAGCGCCTGGCGCGATCAGTCCTGAACAACTACAGCGACGTGCGCGTCATCGTGGCCCTGATTGGCGAGCGACCCGAGGAGGTCACCGATTGGCAGCGCGGCGTCGAGGGCGCCGAAGTCATCAGTTCCACCTTCGACGAACAGCCCCACAGCCACACGCGCGTCGCCGAGCTCACCTCCGCCCGCGCCAAGCGCATGGTGGAAAGCGGCGAGGACGTCATGATCCTGCTCGACAGCGTCACTCGTCTCGTCCGCGCCTATAACCTCGTGCAGCCGTCCAGCGGCCGCACCCTCTCCGGCGGAATCGAACCGCAGGCGCTCTATCCGCCCAAAGGGTTTTTCGGCGCGGCCCGCAACATCGACGGCGGCGGCAGCCTCACCATCATCGCCTCCTGCCTCATCGAGACCGGCAGCCGCATGGACGAGGTGATCTACGAGGAGTTCAAGGGCACCGGCAACTGGGAGCTGATGCTGGACCGGAGACTGGCCGAGCGCGGCACCTTCCCGGCGGTCAACGTCCTCAGTTCAGGGACCCGGCGCGTGGAGCTGATGCTGGACGCCGACGGCCTCAAGTACTTCTGGACGTTGCGCCGTATGCTCAACGCCCTCGATCCCCACGATGCCTACGACTCGACCGAGCTCATGTTCGACCGCATGAAGCGGACTGCCACCAACAAGGAATTCTTCGCATCGCTCAGCGAGTCGTCCCGGTGACACAGCTGAGCGGCCGTGCGAATAGGGAGTGTGTGACCGATGGCTGACGTTCAGGTGGTATTGCTCGAAACCGTGCCCGACCTGGGTGACATTGGCGACGTTCGCTCAGTCGCCGCCGGCTATGCGCGTAACTTCCTGCTGCCCCGCCGCCTGGCCGTTCCGGCTACGCGGCAGCGCCTGGACGACGCTCAATTCCAGACTGAGCTGCAGGACCGGCGCGAAGAGAACGCGCGTCGCGAAGCTCAGCATATCGCGGACATGATTCAGGGGGTCACGCTCACGATCCACGTGCAGGTTGGTGGTCAGGGGCGCATGCACGGCCAGATCACCAATCGCGACGTGGCCACCGCCCTCGTTGAGCAGCATGGAGCCGAGATCGATCGTCACCTCATCCAGATCGACAGCCCAATTCGGTCGCTCGGTCGCTACCTCGTGCCAATCCGCCTGGCCGCCGGCCTCGAAGCTTCGGTCATGCTGGATGTCGTCGAGCAGGAAGACGAGCCCGAACCGGTCGTCGAAGAGGAAGCGGAAGAGACCGACGACGACCTCGGCGTTTCTCGCCTCGGACGGTAGGGACGGCGCCGGCCACCACGCGCGAACATCTCACCAGAACCCGATTTCGCGCAAAGTAACGATCGGTCCACCGCAGTTACGGTGTGGATAATTGGGCATGGCAGGTGGCTGTTCGCTGTGCGTAATCGTGGCTGATCTACCGGCATGGTTGGCCGGTTCCTGCGAAAGCACGCCGAATCTGCCCACAACCACGGTGGATGCCCGTCACTGTGGAGAGTGTGGACACTTCGCCTCCGAGTTCGCCAAAGTCGAAGGCGGATTGACATAGCGGTTGTGCGGATACACAACCGTCCGTGGCCTGCACCCGGCGGGTTGCGTAACCATCCCTTCCCGCCAGCAGTTTCTCCCCGAGTTGCAATCCTGAATCTTTCATCAGGTGGCCCGCGTTGACCCTGGCCACCATGGCGTCGGCCACCGACCGCCTTCCGCCGCAGAACATCGACGCCGAACGTTCCCTGCTCGGCAGCCTGCTCATCGACCCCGAGGCCATCACCCGCATCGCCGGCCAGATTGGACCGGACGACTTCTACCGCGAAGCCCATCGGGCGATTTTTTCGGCGGTCACCACCCTCGCCGCCCGCAACGAGAAGACCGACTACGTCACCCTCTGCGACCAGCTGGCGCGGGACGGCACGCTGGCCGATGTGGGCGGCGAAGACCGCGTCGTGGAGCTGGCCTCCGCCGTCCCCACGCCATTCCATGTGGAGCACTACGCCGCCATCGTGCGCCGCACCTCGGTTCTGCGGCAGATCATCCAGAGCGCCACCCGCATGGTCGCTTCGGCCTATGCCCCCGAGGCCGCGCCCGAAGAGGTGCTCGATGAGGCCGAGAGCCTGATCTTCAGCATCGCCAACGAAGTCCACACCCGCGACATCCTCCCGATCCGCGAAATCCTCCACGAAGTCAGCGACCAGTTGATGTTCCGGGTCGAACACCGTGGCGTGCCCACCGGCGTCTCCACCGGATTCCGCAGCCTCGATGCCCTCACTGGCGGCTTGCAGCGCTCTGACCTCATCATCCTGGCCGCCCGTCCCGGCATGGGAAAAACGGCCTTCTCACTCAACATCGGGCTGCACGCCGCCAAGCAGAACGACGTGCCGGTGGCCTTCTTTGCCCTGGAAATGCCCGCCGAGCAGATCGTCCAGCGCCTGATCGGGACCGAAGCCCGCATGGACTCCATGCGCATCCGCGACGGGGAGCTTGACGACGACCAACTCCAGCGCGTCGTCCGCACCATGGGTGAAGTGGCCGAGTTCCCCATCTACATCGACGACTCGCCGTCCCTCAGCGTGCTGGAGTTGCGCGGCAAGGCCCGCCGCATGCACCTGGAACACAACATCGGCCTGCTGGTCGTGGACTATCTGCAGCTGATGACGGCCTCCGGGCACCGCGAAAACCGCGTACAGGAGATCACCGAGATCACGCGCTCGCTCAAGGCCCTGGCCCGTGAACTCAACATCCCCATCATCGCCTGCGCACAGCTCTCGCGCGCCGTGGAGCAACGCCCGAACTCCAGACCCCGCCTATCCGACCTGCGCGAGAGCGGATCAATTGAGCAGGACGCCGACCTCGTGGCGTTCCTGCATGAACCCGAGGCGGGCGACGACGAGGCCATCGGCCGTCCCATCGACCTCAAGCTCGACATCGCCAAGCACCGCAACGGTCCGGTCGGTAACGTAGACCTGCGCTTCATCCGCCCACAGGGCCGGTTCGAGGAAACCGTACGTCGAGACTACTGAGCCGCTGGCCCCCGCATACCATGTGCCGAGGGCGGCTGAGCGGAGGTCGCGGATTGTGCTGCGAGGGAGTTGGACGTGAGACATAGACACGTGATCGCCTTGATTGGACTTGCGGCTGTTGCGCTTCTGACGTTGGCGGCGTGCGGCGAGAGCGAGCCGGCCACGCCATCCGGCGTAGGCGCCCGGGCCGTCGCCGTGATGACGGGGCCTGACGGCGCGTCCATGGGTACGGTCACGCTTACGCAGGTCCCGTCGGGCGTCCTGGTCTCGGCTGACGTGCATGGACTGTCCGCCGGCGGCCACGGATTCCACATTCACAGCGTTGGCGCCTGCGCCCCGGACTTCACCGCGGCCGGTGGTCACTTCGATCCCCACGAGACCGGCCATGGCCTCTTCGTCAACGACACACCCCATCCGGGCGACTTGCCGAATATCTACGCGGGATCTGACGGTGCCGCCCGCGCCGACGTCTTCACCGCCGCTGTCACCCTGGACGCCAACGCCGATCACTCGCTATTCGACGCCGACGGGTCCGCCATCATTATTCATGCCAAGCCCGATAGCTACGGCGAAGAGCCCGGCGCTGGCGACCGCGCGGCCTGTGGCGTCATCCAGCGGGCTTAAGGGGCCGGGCATGACTCAACCGCAAGGCCGGGACTTCCGTGCACCCCCGGTCATTCACGTCGGACGCGGCGCCCTCAACCAGTTGCCGGCCGCCCTGCGCGAGCTCGGCGCCGAACGCGCTGCCATCATCACCGACCGCGTCATGGGCAACAGCGAGTGGGCGCCACGGCTGGAAGCCCTGGCCGCCGACGCCGACGTAGCCACCACCGTCCTGGCCGAACTCACCGGCGAACCCACCACCCGCGACGTCGACGCCGCCCTGGCCGCCATCCGCGCCGCCGACGCCGATGTGGTGATTGGCTTCGGCGGCGGCAGCGCCCTCGATACCGCCAAGCTGGCCGCCGTGTTGCACACCAATCCTGGCAGCGGCCCAGATTACGAAGGCTACGACCGCATCCCCGACCCCGGCGTACCGGTAATCGCCATTCCCACCAC
>VXPS01000290.1 GCA_009839425.1 Chloroflexota bacterium | reverse complement strand
TGCACAAAGTGGTCCGGCGGGTGCGTAACGCCGAAGTCGGCGGCACTGGCCAGGACTGTGTCCAGGAAGGGCGGGTGGATGTGAACGACGGTTTCGCCAATGTCGACGAAGACGGTCTGGTACGGGCCGCCGAGGGAGCGAGGGGACTGAGTGGTGAGGTTCATGGGACGATTATCGGGGTTGCGGGTGCATGGGTGGAACGAAAGGCCTCGCGCACAAGAAGAGTTCTTACCAAAAACCCTTCGCGTCCAGGCTCTGGCTACTGGCTCAGGCCGCCGCTTCCCGCTCCACGCGATACCACCACAGTGTCAACGTAACGCTCGCCACAGCCAGGCCCAGCAGCGCAATCAACGCCTTGCGTCTCATGCTGATTCCTTTCCCTGTCAATCCACTTCGGGCCAGGCCCACGCCCAACCCTCTACCTCAAATGTCGTCCCACCTGCCCCCTCCCGTCAGTCAACTTCACAACCATGCGCAACCGCTCGTGGGGAGCCCATCCTTAGCTGGTCGGATTGCCTGCCCTGAGTCTGCCGACGAGCCTGTCGAAGGGGGGCGGACCGCCGTCCCGGGCCGTTCGTATCGAGCCACATCGTCCTCGTGCCCTCAGACTGTCTGACTCGTTGCTGCGGCGGCGTAGACGCTTGGCGCGCACCTGGAGGCGCCTACTCAGTCGTCCCACAAAGACACCTCCCCAAGGAATCTCTCCACCACCGCGGCGGCCTCCGGGGGCGCATCGGTCACGAAGGCGAATCGGAGTTGGCAGGGCCCAGCCTGCATACCCTCGCAGCTGTCGGGCGAAAGGTCGCCATGCGTGCTGTCATAGAGTCGCCAGAGGCCTCGCAGGAATTCCTCTTCACCGAGGGTGTGATGGAGGTTGAAGAAAAGTTCTGCACCAAAATGAATGCGGCACTCGTTCCGCCGCTCAGGAGTGGCATCGCGAACCGATGTGTTCCTGCATTCGCGGGTCAGCTCCTTCAATCCCGCTCCTGTGCCTGTAGCGCCAGCGTGAATTCCGAAGAAGTTCGCGCCGCCTTCGCCCAACCAGCTGGGGCCTTCATGCCAAAAATAGTGCGAGACTTCGTGATGAATTACTCCTCGCAGCCCCTGGTTCCAATCGTGATTTCGATCGTCATAAGCCTCGCGAATGCCGATATGCGTTCCCAGATACAACCCGCCATAAGGTTCAACGACTTCGGACACGTGCAGGGCGATGTAGCTGGTCGGAAGTGGGCGTCGGATGAACCCTTCGCTAAACCGAACGGCTTCCTCCAGGTACGTCATGGTCTTTTGGTCGCCGGGCCGGGTGCGAATCACGGCTAGAGTCACCGGTCCCGAGTATGGAAGAACGATGGACCGCTCCTCAATCGACACACTGGCAGGATCGAGCATTCTGCTCAACAGTTCTGGTTTGTTCTCGACAACAGGTAAGAGAACCAAGATTAGTTTGGCATCGTTGTTGGTGACTCCACCCTGCTGCGCGTAGCGCGAGACGATAGTATGCAGGAAATGGCGATCGTGAAATCTTATGTCGCGCAAATTTCGAACGGCTGGTGCATCAAATGGGTGTATTGAATCGAGGAACGGCATCCGCAACAAATGGAAGGCTATCGTCGCCTCATTGGTACCCGGACTGGTCTGGTCGAGAATCTGACGCTCGACGTACCCGATACCGACCAGATCGTCAATTATGTTGAACTCTTCCATCGTGATGTCGTCCTTCACCCATTGCTTTTGAGGGACCAGCGCTACTAAGTCGGGCACAGCAGTCGCGCGGAGAAAGATCAGGTGGAGCAAGTCCTTTTCAGTTTGGCTGAGCCCATCGCCGGCCCAGGGCAGCGCCGCGAAGCGCGCGACGGCCTTCAGCCCGGGAGCGGTTGCCTGCGTAGGTTGACGGCGGTAGTACGAATTCTTGGGGTCTTGGATCAGCGTCAGCAAGAGTGATTCGGAGGTGGCAAAGATCTCTTCCAAGTGTGTGACGGCTGTTTGTTCCAGCGGCGTGACGCCATCGGCGACCCAATAAAGAGAGGCGATGATGGCCGGCAAGTTCGGATCGGGTGCCTTGCCAGGCGTCGTGTCCGCGTCCGCTGTCGTTGCCATATATGGTTGCGAATTCAATCCGTCGCGGACCTCTCGAAGGAGATCCACCTCGGCTAAATCGGTGTCATCCCTAAGCGAGAGCTGCTCCACCAGGAGCGCCAGCCCTTCGAACTCATCGTTAGCGGTAACGCCTTTGTTTGGGTTTGGTCCATTGCGTATGGCCCAATCGGTGGGATGCAGGACGAGCGATCGTAGGACCGACTCGGAAACGGCAAAGATCCGTTCCAGGTAGGTCACCGCGCGTTGCTCCAATGGCGTCAGCCCATCGGCCACCCAATACAAGTTTGCGATAAGGGCCGGATAGTCGGGATCGGAGGCCTTGCGGAGCGCCTTGGCCGTGTTCGGGATGATCACGTTGTCCAGTTGCTTCAGCTTGTCCGGCACGTTCTGCCGGTTCACCCGGCCCACCGTGATCCCCGGGGCGGCCACATTCCAGATCTCGAACACGGTGCGCTGCGTGCGCAGCAGCTGCAGCCCCTGCGGATCGTCGTTGACCTCCCGCTCCTCGTACCGGATCGGCAGCCCGAACAGGCTCAGCCAGGCCGGCTCGTCCAGGAATCGCGCCTTGATCGCCGCGTTCTGGTCCAGCAGCGCCAGGTGCGTGCGGACCGCGCTGGCAAAGTCCGCGTCGGCGTCGGTGTCCAGCACCTGGTGCGGCGGCACGTTGGGCAACTGCACGTCGGGGTAGCGCTGCGCCAGCACGTCCAGGGTGTTGTGGTAGTTCATGCGGCCCTGGTTCGGGTCCCACTGCAGGATCACCTTCTGAAAGGCCTGCAGGGTGTGGGGCCCGTCGACCCAGCGCTGGCTGATCGGGTAGCCGATGGTCTGCGGGCTGCGCGCACGGACGAAGTCATAGAACGGCACGCCGTAGGCATTGGTCACCGCATAGCCGTCGTCCGGATCGGGCGTGTCGCTGCCGGTGATGGTGAAGAGACAGCCGTCGTCCAGCACGACGCCCTCGCATTCCAACGCCGCCGCCGGTGTCCAGGCGCTCATCAAGGCCGCCCCCGCGATCGCCACCGCCACCAGCGCCACGCGCAACGCTCGCCAGCGATTAGGCCGCGGTCGCCAATCCGTCACTCGCACGCGGTCCCTTCCTGACCGGCCCAAACGTGCAGGGATACTCATGCCGACATGACGTCCATGTCAAAGCAGACACCGTCGCGCACCACGATCTCTGCTCACCCGCCTGCGTCACCGTCACCGGCACCGTCGCCGTGGCCGCCCCTGCGAGGTGTCGTGTCCCAGCTAGCTGCGCCGCTCACAAACCTTGCCCTCGGGCCTCACTCAGCCAGGGCTCACCAGGCCGGGAGGGGGCGATAGCTCACGGCGCAAACCCCAGGTCCACGGTGCGGCGGCTGGTGCGGATCAGCTCCTGCCGGATGCGTTGCGCCAGGTCGCGCTCCGCCACCACGCTGCCTTCCACATTCACGTTCACGGTCACGGCACTGCCCAACTGCGGATCCGGAATCACCTGCGAGCCCCGCGGCAAATTCACCAGCTCCGGCCCCATCTCCCCCACCAGCGCCATCCCGCCCGGCGCAAAATGCGTACCGCTGGCATAGCTGCGAACGTTATTCGCCAACTCCTGCTTGTGCGCCTCCCACCACTCGTCCGGGCTGGCGTAGAGCGTAATGTTGTGCCCCAGGCCTTCTTGAGCCAGGAAGAGATCCTCCAGATCTGCCGGCGGCGGCATGTTCAGAATTCGCTGCTTCTCCGCCGCGATGGGATCGAGCTCCGTCGGGTCCGCGTGAGCGCTGACACCCGCCGGTGGGCCCCAGCCGCCGGCCGCCCCGCCAGCTCCGGCCGGCATCCGGGGTATGGCGGCCAGGAGCGTCAACGCGTCCACCGTCGACAGGCCCTGGGCCTCCAGCATCCCCAGATCGCCGGCTAACGCGAGCGCCTCTTGCGCTCCCATGCCCATCGACGCACTCATGCCGTCCATCCCCAGCGTCGCGAGATTGACCGTGCCGCCTAAAGCGCCGACCCCTCCGTCCAACTCATCAACGCTGTCCCAGAGCCCTCCCGTCGCTTGCGTCGCCTGATCGGCCGAGGGCGCCAAGTCCTCCAGGCTGCGGCGGTAGCGGCCAAGGTTGCCCTCCTCGATGCGCAAGCCTTCGGCCATCGTCCGGGACAACTCGCCGAGTTCCAGATTCTCCGCCGGGTCCGCCAATGTGCGGCTGGCGTAGGCCGGCCAGGGCGCGTGGATGAGGCTATGCGTGTAGCGCTCCTGATTGCTCCGTGGAATCTGGAAACCTTCGTCCTTCGTCATGCCGAAATTGCCGAGCTCCAGGTGCATGGCCGGGTCCGGGGACGTGCTGACCGCAACTGACGTACCGGTCGTATCCCCTTGGTCAAGGCGTCAGCAACTCGGCAGCGGTCCAGGCGGACATCCGCCCGGATTCCAGGCACGCGGGTGGAAAGATGTCCGCGGCCAGTGTCTGTCATTCGGCTCGAACCGGGCGGCCACCGCGCGTCGCACGGTCAGCACGTACAACGCCGAGTCTGCCTCCATGCCGCCGCCCACGCTTGCCATTCCGCCTGCTCCGGCCGTCTCTGCCACCAATCCCGCCCGAGGTAGCGGTCGAGATGCCGGCATTGCGGCTTCGGCACGAGCATCGAAACCGTGGGCGCTAGTCGTCTCGCTGCTGGCTCAGCAGAATCAGGCGGAGTTCGCGCACATCCTCGCGAACCTGATTGATGCTGGCCTGCAGCCGTTCGTCGGACTTCCGAAGCTCGCTGATAGCCTCTTCGACTCTGCCCCAGCGGTAGAACGCACCGCCCGCGGCAACCAGCGCCGCGACTGCGGCGGCGGCGGTAACAATCGACTCGGTCATCGTCGCGTCCTGCGTATCGCTCGCCGTTTCAGCCGGCGAGCGGGTGCGCCCGGTTATTCGCGCCCTAAGGCCGTCCGCCCACCACCGCAAGCGCTTAGCGCTGAGCGTAACAATGTCATGGCGTGATGCTCTCCGGCCGGCCCAGGCGCTCGCCCCGACCTTGCGCCTCTCGTTCACTGACCGCGAGCCATCACCCACTGCCATCGGCCAATTGCCATTCGTCTACATCTAGTGTACAATAGGGCCAACGTCTCCGCAACCTGAAATCCGGATGCCCCGCTCCTCCC